>JBBRUG010000307.1:0-7393 GCA_038247995.1 Chloroflexales bacterium
CCTACGTGTCCGCCCGCGCTGTGTAGTGCTGTGGAGTAAGGGCGGACCTACGTGTCCGCCCGAGTCGTGCTGCTCAGTGCTCTAATGAAGAATAGCCGACCGCCGCTGACGCATACGCGAGCGGATGGTCGGCGGTCGCGGGATTTCACGTCGTGCCTTCACCCGCTGTACAATCCCTGCCAACCCCCGTTTCCGTCCCGACTGAGCGGGGGCTTTTGTATTCGTCAGCCAGTGATATGCTGCCAGGGCGAGCGGCGCTACCAGCCAGAAATTGAAAAGGCGGAAGATGATTGCGGCGGGAACGGCAGCCGGCCCGACGCCCATGTTGAGCAGCACGGCCACGAGCGCGGCTTCCACAGTGCCGCCGCCGCCGGGAAGCACATTAAAAGTTGAAGTGACAAGGGCCACGCCGAATGCGGCGACTACGACCGGCAAGCCGACACTCACCCCCAAGCCGCGCAGCACAAAGAGCAGCGCCAGACTATGGCCAACCAGGGCGCCGAGTTGGATGAGCACCAGCAGCACAACATTCCCGCGCCGTCCGGCGATCAGCGCCCGGCCGCGGGTTAGATCGTGGGCGACGCGCCCAGCCCAACCTGGCTTGATCCAGCGCCCCAGCAGCGCCTCGATGCGCTGCAACCAACTGCGCAGTGTGGCAACCGGGCGGCTCAGCACGAACAGGGCTGCGCCAAGCATAAACAGGCCTAACAGCCCAGCCAGCGCACTGATGCCCAGGGCGCCAAAGCCCTGCCAGGCCAGATAGATCAGGCTAAAGGCAAAGACGAGCAGCATTGCCGCAACGTAACTTAGCGTTTCCAGCGAAGCGACCAGCGCCGCAGCGCCCGGCGCAACGCCGTGACGGCGGAAGGTGTTGGTGAGGAATGCATAGCTGGCAACACCGCCGGCAGGTACCGACTGGCTTATCACAATCGCCGTCAGGGCAGTGCCCCAGAGCCGGAAGATCGACATCTGGTGGCCAAGTGAGCGTAGCGCAACGGCAAACACCTGCGCACTGAGCAAATAACTCAGCGCAATGGTAGCCATTGCGGCAACGAGCCAGAACGGCTCGGCGGTTTGTAAGGTCGTGAAGGCGGCCCTAATCTCGTGGCGGCTCAGGTAGGCCAGTATGCCAATACCCAGGCTGATTAGCGCACTAATGATGTAACTCACACGCCGTCTGCGCATCTTCAAACCCCCAGGACAACGTAGTATTCTACCGCTCAGACGGCAGCGGCCCGGTATTGGTTGCATGCTTGTGGTAAAGAACAAGTTACCAGTTGATACTGAAGGTGCCTTCTTTGCATGTTGGCCCTTGCCAGACAACTTCAACGCGCTCGACTTCGGCATGGATTGGGCCGCTATAACACCAACTGACTAGCTTTTGCACCGCCGGGCGGGTGCCCTCGAAGACGGCCTCAACTCGCCCATCGCTCAGGTTGCGCACCCAGCCCATTACCTGGGCGACCCGCGCCTGATCGCGCATATAGGCGCGAAAACTTACCCCTTGCACCCGACCGGAGATCAGCACATGGGCGCGAACAAGTTCCATAACGACCGGACTCCTGCTCAGTTGCTCACGAGATTGCGCACCGAACAGCTTTAAGTATAGTCGAGGCAGGTTTAAGCGGCAACTAGCAAACTTGTCAGTTACGGCGTACCGACATGTTCATGCCAACAGCCTATTTTTGGCCGTGCCCGGCAAATGTTCATCCGGTGCATGGTAGAATGGCGCCCGTGCCAGGCCGCAGGCGGTAGGTCGTGCGCCGCCCGTACGTGGAGTTTGTGCCTATGAGTGAACCCGATTTCCCCGATCTGCCGACGGATCTCCAAGCGCGGCTTACTGCTGCGAGCGTGGTTGATGGGCCGAGTATGTTGGCCGCATTTGCCGCCGATCCGCAGCTTCAACACGATTACGAACTGTATTTTAGCGCTAATCGGGCGGCGATTCTGGATGCAACAATTGCCCAGATTCTAGCGGCGTTTCCGAGCATTAGCCATAAATTGGAACTTGCCGCCCTTTGGGCGTTGGTGCCCTCCGATGCTGAAGAGCGTTTTATTGCCGCTGTGGAGGCGCTGCTGGCGAATGCTGAGGCTGCCGGTGATGCGAAGCTGGTTGAGAACATTAGCAAGCGGCTAGGCGCTGTAAAGTCGATGCGTGCGGCTCGTCTGGAAGCCGGTGCGCGCCTTGGCGGTTGGCTGGATCGGTTGGAAGCCGCCGATGAAGCCGGTTTTGTTGCAGTCTGGAATGAGATCCCGCCGGATCTCGAAGAGACCTTCATCGTTGCTGTAGCCGAACGGGTGCGCACAGCCGAGGTGCAGGGCGATACGGCGCGTGCCGAGCATCTGGGCGGATTTGTAGCGGCTATGCGCGATGTGTTGGAAGTGACGCGCAGCTTTGCCGATCAGCCGCCGGTGAACCGTGCGCTTTTACGCTTCCTCCAAGCCGAAGCCGATGCCCAAGCGCAACAGGTATTCTTCCAGTTACGTGAATTGCTTGATAGCGATGAAGCGCAGCGTCTACTCGAAGAAGAAGTTCGCAGCGATAGCGCTGAGGGCAAGCGACGGATCAGCGCGCGGCGCGAATTGTTGAGCGCATTACGGGCCGGGTAAGGGCGGCCCTGCCGGCCGGCGCGCTACTTTTTGCCCGCAACGGAATTACATTGCAGCCTGCTCGATGGTTCTCCAGCGCTGGTGCGCGAATTGGTGGCGACAACCGGCTTATGAGTACGGTATACTGTGTCTAAGCTTCTATGGAAGCGAAAAGAACAGCGCCAGTATTATAATTTGTGCCGACAATGGGGTTCGGCACGGGGGCTGTTAGGTACAGATGGTATACGAGGAGTAACGTTATGGCACAAGGACCGATTCGCCCACCTACTCGTCGGCCCTCGCTGGCAAGCGCTTCGGCGCCACTGCTGGCGGGTCTGGCCGTTGTCGTCATTCTCGCCGGCGTACTCATTACAAGCTCGGTCACCGCGATCGATGCCGGTACGCGGGGCGTGTTGAAAACCTTTGGTGAGATTACCGGTATTTTGGATGAAGGGTTGCACTTCCGGGCGCCGTTTATCACGTCGGTAACGATTGTTGAAGTTCGCACGCAGCGCTACGAGTCGAACTCCACGGCTGCCTCGCGCGACCTACAGACGGTTACTACTCAACTGGTGATCAACTATCGGCCGGAGCAGGATGCTGTTGATACGCTGATACGCGAAATCGGCGTTGATTATGAGCGCCGCGTGGTTGATCCGGCGATCCAGGAAGCCCTCAAGGCGGTAACGGCGCGCTTCACGGCTGAAGAGTTGATCACCCGGCGCCCTGAAGTCTCGGCACAGATGGAAGATGTGTTGCGCGAGCGCCTGGCGCCGCGTGGGGTGGTTGTCGAGAGCGTTTCGATTACAGACTTCAACTTTAGCCCGGAGTTTGCCCGCGCGATCGAGGCCAAGCAGGTGGCCGAGCAGGATGCATTGCGGGCTAGTCGTGAGCTTGATCGGGCGCGGATCGAGGCCCAGCAGCAGGTGGCCCGTGCCGAAGCCGAAGCCGAGGCCCGCGTCGCGATCGCCCAGGCTGAAGCTGAGGCGTTGCGCCTGCAGCGTGAAGTCATTTCGCCGGAACTGCTTCAGTTGCGCTTCATTGAGCGCTGGGACGGCATTCTACCGCGCTTCATGGGCGGTGAGAGCGGCTTCATTCCATTAATCAATTTCACCGATGATAACCTCAACTCAGTTGCCGCCCCGGAACCCTCCCCGGCCCCGGCACCGACGGCAGTTGAGGAACCGGCACCGGCACCGGCGCCGGAGCCTGCCACTCCGTAAGCCTGAGTTTGCTACAGCAAGGGGCGCACGATTTACCATAGGCAAATCGTGCGCCCCTTTTTACTTGCGCTTTTTCTTCTTGTTATTCTTGCGAGCCGTGGAGGCGGCTTTCCGCTTCTGCTTAGCTTTACGCGCCTGATCCTGTTTGCGCCGCCCCGACGAGCGCTGCGGCGCTAATTTCGGTTCACTAGGCGGTATCCTTAAACAGGGCCGAGCATGCCTGCCCGACCCTGGATTCTGTGTCCTGTGTCCGGCGTCCGGCCTTACTCGTTGTTGGCGATGAAGGCTGCCGTCTCGGCGAGGCGCGAGGTGTAACCCCACTCGTTGTCGTACCAGGCGGCAACCGAGAGCAGGTCGCCCTGGAGCATGGTCAGCGGCAGATCAACAATGCTGGAATGTGGGTCGCCGACGATGCGCGAGGAGGCCCATTCGCCTTCCAGCACGCCCATCACGCCCTTGAGCGGGGCGGTGGCGGCGGCGGCGCGGAAGGCCTCGTTGACGGATTCCACGCTTACCGGCTTCTCAGTCAGTACATTCAGTTCAACGATCGAGCCGGTGCGTACGGGCACGCGATACGCTTTACCCGTAATGTTCAGCCCGCTCCAGATAAAGCCGAGCGACTTGGCAGCGCCCGATGAGCCAGGGATCACATTTTCGGCGGCGGCCCAACTGTCGCGGCGATCCTTCATCGGCTGGTCGGTGAGCGACTGCGTATTGGTATAGGCGTGGACAGTCGAGAAGAGACCGAACTTGATCCCGTAGTTCTCCAGCAGCACCTTCACTACCGGCGCCAATGCGTTAGTGGTACACGAGGCCATGCTGATCACCTTGTGGCGTTCGGGATCAAAGCTGTCCATATTGATCCCCGGCAGCAGAAAGGCATCGCAGTCCTCTTTGCTCTTGCTCGGCGCACTCACGAGTACCCGCTTGGCGCCCTTGTCGAGGTGGGCCTGCGCGCCGGCGCGCGTCGTCGCCCGACCCGTGCAGTCCACAACCAGATCGACGCCCAGATCGCCCCAGTTCGGCAGTTCCTTCAGCGTATCGAAGTAGCGTACCTCGCGCCCGCCGATTGTCCAGGCCCCGTCGCTAACGACAATATCCTCTTTCCAGCGCCCGTAGTTGCTGTCAACCTCAAAGAGCGCCGCAAGCGTGTCCAGATCTTTGATATCCGAGACCGAGAACGGCGTGAAGAGGTTTTGCGCCAAGCCGATCCGCATGAGTGAGCGTCCGATCCGTCCGAAACCGTGGATGGCGATGCTGCCCATGGGCATAACTCCTTTGTTGGGCTAATCCATTCGCGCAGCGAATGGGTTAGCCGAATAGATTACAACGTATTCTCGTTCGTCCGTCCGGCGGCGAAGTCGGAAAGATTCTTGATCGTCGTCTCGCTAATCGTTGTCACAGCCTCTTCGGTGAAATACGCCTGGTGGCCGGTAACAAGCACATTCGGGAAGCTCATCAGGCGGGCGAGGATATCATCATTCATCGGTCGATCCGAGAGATCACGAAAGAACTTACCCTGTTCTTCCTCGTACACGTCCAGGCCCACACCGGCGAGGTGACTACTCTCGATCGCCTTAATGAGCGCATCGGCATCGACTAACCCACCGCGACTGGTGTTGATCAAATATGCGCCTTGCTTCATCTTCGCCAGGCTCTCGCGGTTGATCATGTGGTGCGTTTCGGGGAAAAGCGGCACGTGTAGGCTGACGATATTGCTCTGGGCGAACAGTTCGTCGAGCGTCACGTAACGTACGCCCATCGCCACACAATCGGGGTTCTCGCGCACATCGTAGGCCAGCACGGTACAGCCGAAGCCCTGCATGATTTTCGCGAAGATCGCGCCGATTTTGCCCGTGCCGACCACGCCGACCGTGGAGCCGTTGATGTCGCGCCCCATCAGGCCGGCCAGACGGAAGTTGAACTCGCGGGTGCGGTTGAAGGCGCGATGGATGCGCCGGTTCAGCGTCATCAGCAAGGCGATGGCGTGCTCTGCTACCGAGTAGGGCGAATAGTAGCCTACCCGCATGCACGTGATGCCGAGCCGTTTTGCGGCGTCGAGGTCGATATTGTTATAACCGGTCGAGCGCTGGGCGATCATCCGCACGCCGCCTGCGGCCAACCGTTCCAGCACTTCGGCGCCGGCAATATCGTTGACAAACAGACAGACGGCTTCATAGCCCTGCGCGAGGGCTGCCGTCTGTTGATCGAGTTGGGCCGGGGTGAAATCGAGCTGGTGCTGGCCCTGATTGGCCGCATTGAGAAAGGTTTGGTCGTACGAGTGGGTGTCGTACACGAGAACCTTCATGCGCTGCTCCTTCACTCTGTATTGCGTGTTACGGGTTGGGTAATCTCGTAATACGCAATACGCGCTATGCTTCAAGCCTACTGCGCCGCCATTATACCGTAACCCTGACTGCTGCTTCGTCGTTTTCTCACAACCCCGACGGATGATTCCAACAAAGCTCTAATACGAGTCTAGTATGAGCTAAACGAAAGCCGAGTACACTGCAAATAGCACTTAAACCTGAGGAGGTATTACGTTATGGCAAAGATTGTTGGAATTGACCTGGGGACGACGAACTCGGTGGTTGCGGTAATGGAGGCGGGCGACGCCGTCGTTATTCCCAGCGCTGAAGGTAACCGGACAACTCCGTCGGTGGTTGCGTTCGCCAAGAACGGCGAGCGGCTTGTCGGTCAGACGGCCAAGCGTCAGGCGACGATCAACCCTGAGAATACATTGTATTCGGTGAAGCGCTTTATTGGGCGCAACTATGATGAGATCGCCACCGAGCGTGGGATGGTGCCCTTTAGCGTTACGAAGGGACCGCGCGCCGATGTGCGAATTGCTGTGCCGCAGACGGACAAAGATTATGCGCCGCAGGAGATTGCGGCTATGGTCTTGCAGAAGCTGAAGGCTGATGCCGAGGCATACCTTGGCGAGCCGGTGACGCAGGCCGTGATCACAGTCCCGGCCTACTTTAACGATGCTCAACGCCAGGCCACCAAAGACGCCGGTAAGATCGCCGGTCTCGAAGTGTTGCGCATTATCAACGAGCCGACGGCGGCCGCACTGGCGTATGGTCTGGACAAGAAAAAGGACGAGACGATCCTTGTCTTCGACCTAGGTGGCGGTACATTCGACGTGAGTGTGCTCGAAGTCGGCGACGGCGTGGTTGAAGTGAAGTCGACTAGTGGCGACACTCATCTGGGCGGCGACGACTATGATGCAGCAATTGTCGACTGGATCATCGACGAGTTCAAGAAAGATCAGGGCATCGATCTGAGCAAGGATCGCCAGGCGCTGCAGCGGCTCAAGGAAGCCGCCGAGAAGGCCAAGATGGAGCTTTCGAGCGTCAGTGAGACGGAAGTCAACCTGCCGTTCATCACCGCCGATGCCAGTGGCCCCAAGCACCTTGCCATGCGCCTGAGCCGCAGCAAGTTCGAGCAGCTTACGGCCAAGCTCACCGAGCGCCTGCGCGGCCCGGTCGAGCAATCGCTGAAAGACGCCGACCTGAAGCCGGGCCAGATCGATGAGGTTGTGCTCGTCGGTGGTTCGACCCGCATGCCGGTCGTTCAGG
>JBBRUG010000308.1:0-7341 GCA_038247995.1 Chloroflexales bacterium
GCGGACGGCTGTCGAAATGCTACAGTAGTCCACGGACGAGCGCTAAAGGTATTTTGTAGTGGACAATGCGCAGCACGCTCAGCGCAACGGTTTGATGAGCCAGGAGCAGGCAGATCAGCAGGGCCACAATGCCCGAGTGCTGCTCACCACACACTAGCGTAAACCCTAGTTGGCAGGCCAACAAGCCCGACTTCCAGGCACCGGACTTCCTCATAAGCGAGCGCGAGCTAAAAACACAGCCTCGGCGCGGCGAACGCAAGCGCATGATTTGCCTTCATGCCGCAGAAGCTCATCAAGACGCCAAAAAACCGCTCCTGTTGGCAGCGGTTCTCGGCATTGGGATGCGGTGAAAATGGAGCGGGCGACCGGATTCGAACCGGCGGCCGTCGGCCCAGGCGAAATGCTCTCGCCATACTTGCCGGCGTGGGTCGAATAGGCCGACGACCTCGCCCGTCATAGGGTCGGCGCCCATCACGCGGTCCTCCTTATGCTTGTTGCAAAGTGTGCACGCAAGCCAGAGGTTGGCTTCCTCGGTCGGCCCACCGAGCGCCTCGGGGATAATGTGCTCGACTTCCATCGGCACGCCGACCACCCGCTCCTGAGTGAGACAATAGCCACAGTGGTAGCGCCCCTGCGCCGCGACAAGCTCGCGCAGCGCTTTGGGAATGTAGGTCTTGCTCACGGAGCGGCGAGCAGGCGAGCAATATCGTGACCACGCTGCTTGAGGAGTGCAGCCGCCTGGGCGCGAACCAGTATCGATCGCTCATACTGGCGCACGAGCAGTTCACTCTCCTGCTGCTCCGCCTCAGTGAGTCCTTCACGCTGGCGCTTTGCGTTCAGCTCGCTGAGGCGCTCCACGTCATCACTCGCCAGCTTGCTCCGACCGGCCTGCCACAGCGCTGCATCGTCCAAAAAAACCAACTGGGCGATGGTTTGCTCCAGGTCGTCAGGGAGCGCCTCGGTTGCTGGGATCGCGCCGGTGAGCACGTCCAGCACCTCATCGGCGAGCGTGCGCTGGCGCCGTATGGCCCGTGCCTGGAGCTGCTCATAGAGCGGCTCAGGCAACTCAAGGGTGACACTCTGTGAGTTCATTGGCTTACTTGGTGGCATTCTGGTTCTGTATATGCTGACGGCTGAAATTGCGAAGCACTTTTTCTATAAGCGCTTGCGTCCGACCGCGACCTGATTACGACGGTTCGGATCGTCGAGCTGATCAGCGCCCGCCCTAACGTCGCCACGCCGCGCAACGCCCGTGAGCTTTTAAGGCTTCCCCACATGACACCTGATCCTGATCCGGCCTTTGAGGTGATTCCGTCTCTGGTCGACACCGAGATAATGCAGGGGCGCGGCTTTGGCAAGATCACCCCAAGGCTTTGAACGATACAGCGCACGATGCGTGAGCAGTCGCGCACGCCGTCCCTACGCGCCTTTCGGCGCGTGAGCCAGGGGTAGGGTGGGTTTGTTGGTGGGCGGGGAATCTCTGTGGGGGCGGCGGCATACCGCTGCCCCACGGCTGCCACGGCGTGGCAGGCTCAGCGCCCGACTAAGCGGGCGCGGCAACTTTGCTTTCGTAGCGGGCCACCGTCGCGTGCAGACGTGGCGCTAGGGCGAAGAGGTCGCTGAGATCGCTGAGGACAATGCGGTCTTCCTTGCGCTCTTCGTTATCAAAGAGGCCGACGCTTTTCTTGGTGCCGTTGAAATAGAGACGGCAGACCGGGCGGCGGTTGTTGTCGTCGAGCAGCACGCCGCAGTAGCTCTGCTGGTCGCGTAGCGCGATGCGGCGCACATCGACGACTTCGCGCAGGATGGCGCGGATGGTGAGGAAGGCCTCGTGCTCTTCTTCGGTCGTAACGACGGTGGGGCGCTGTTCCTCGCCGGGCATCGCAGTCTCTGTGCTCGTCGGCGCCGATGCCGGCGCAGGCATTGCCGGCGCATCATTCACGGTAGGGCTGCTGTCGCCGAGGGCCGTCTTCAGGCGCTCGTTGAGCTGGTCGGTGATGAAGCCGCGGAAGGCGCGGCGCGTCACCAGGGCGAACTTCTCGCGTACAGCGGTTGTTACCTTGCCGTTGTAGACCCGTGCGGCGAAGAATTTCACAAACTCCTCTGACGGCTCCTGAAGCTCAGCGGCCAACACCTGCTTGATTGCACGCGTGTATTTCAGCTCGCTCGCGGTGGTGAGGATTGCGTCGAGGTCGTAGACCGTGCGGGTAAACTTTTTCAACTCCTCCAGATCTTGATCGCGCAGGTTGAGCAGATCAAGCTCAAAGAAGGGGCGCGCGTCCATCTTGTTGGCCGCATCCAGGTCGGTGTAGAACCAGTAGACAATCCCGTTGGTCAGCACGGCGAAACGCGCCTCGGTCACGCTGAAGTAGCGATAGAGCTGCGAAGCATGTTCTTTGCTCAGATCGGCGGCATGATGCTTGCACTCAAAGAGCACGATCGGCTTTCCCTCGCGCAGAATCGCATAATCGACCTTCTCGCCTTTCTTCAGGCCCACGTCCGCGTGCAACTCCGGGGTCACTTCCTGTGGGTTGAACACATCATAGCCCAGAGCGGCGATGAAGGGCATAATGAAGGCGTTCTTGGTTGCTTCTTCGGTCTGGATGTGCTCGATCTGGCGGGGGATGCGGGCGGCAAGCTCACGAATCCGATCGCTGAAGTCCATTGGGCGGCTCCTTCTCGTTAGCGTGCAACCACCAGGCCAGCGCGGGAGGGCGGCGCACAGCACAATTATTGGTGACTATACCAACGGAAGGTGATCACTATCTGTAGCAAGAGAAGCTGTTGATGACGATCTGATCATCACCGTGTATGTAATATGGAAGCCTGCCACGCCGTGGCAGACTCAGTGCTGGGCACGGTCGGCCAGGTCGAAAGGTCGGCATTGCTCAGCGCGCCGATGTAGTTGCGTAGCAGGCGATGCTGGAAGGCGTAGCCGCCGCCAACGTGGTGCAGCAACAGCAGCACGATACTGTAGTCGAGGAAGGCGACGTAGTGCAGTGGGTGGCCACGCACTGCCATGTCGTCATACGGTCGCAGCTTGACCTTCCAGCAACAGGAAGGTGTATCCTGCAACGACAAGGAGGCGCCTATGCAGATTCGTGACGTGGTGCAACATACCGGCGTGCCTGCCAAGACCATCCGCTACTACGAACAGATCGGGTTGCTGCCGCCCCCAGCCCGCACGGCCAACAACTATCGTCGCTATGAACCGGCGGTCATTGATCGCCTGCGCTTCATTATCAGCGCACGCAGCCTGGGCTTGGCGTTAGCCGACATCGCCGAGATTCTTACGGCTCGTGATCAGGGTGTGCCGCCGTGTGATCGGGTACTGGAACTGCTCGCCACGCAGTTGGCGCTGCTTGATCGGCGGATCGCCGACCTCGTCACGTTACGCGCCGACCTGCGCACAATTCACGCTGAGGGAGTCCAACGCCCGCGCGACGACCTCAGCGGCGCGGCGTGTGTGTGCGCGCTGATCCATCAGTACGGTGGTGTGCCGGATGGATTGACGACGGGCAATGGATGAACGATGATCGCTATGCGGAAGGAGCAGCCCAATGACTGAATGTTGTTGTCCGGCTGTGGAACCTGATGCAGCTTGCATAGCGCCCACCGGCGCCCGTCCGCCATGCCCGCACTGCCAGCAGACCGGCAGACGGGTCGCACAGGAAACCGTACAGGCCCAACTGGCGATCAGCCTGCACGCGTTGATCGACGCTCCGTATCACTTCTGTGCCACACCAGACTGTTCGGTGGTCTATTTCAGTGCCGACGGTGCCGCGCACATCACCGAAACTGAACTCCGTGAGCGCGTATTTCAAAAGCACGCCGAGGATGACGCCACACTCGTCTGCTACTGTTTTCGGCATACCATCGGCGCTTTGCGGGGCGGCGACATCGCAGCACAAACGACTATTCTGCAGAACATCACACTTGGCACGGAGTTGGGCCGGTGCGCCTGCACAATCCGTAATCCGCAAGGCAGGTGCTGCCTGGGCAATGTGCAGCGGTTGTTGACCAGCTAAGCGAGGAGTCGTCGGTGATGCGCGATTAAGGAAGACCATAAGGGCAGCTCGCAAGCCGCCTCGATACGTATACATGGGAAGTTTACACGCTGAAGACTGCCTGTAAACCATGAGACGATGGTAACAACTTCGACCCGAGGATCAGTCACGTCGGGGGACGGGATGTGAGCCATGGGAAAATTGTCCGGTCACTTCACGGGAGGCGACTACTCAGGTCGGCAATGTGTTGTACAAGTCTGAGTTATTGGACGATCGTATCTGATAAAGACCCATTTCAGAGTAGCATGAGCGTGATGAACTGGTGGCCCAAGATAAAATATACCGGCTTCTGATCTACCAATAAAGCATGTATTTTACCCGTAGATCAGATCTCTGGCCATCAAAAAAAGGTGAGCAACTCAAGACCACGCCACGAGGCTTTCCTACCGATTTTGCCTTCACGTTCGCTCCTGCGGCCCGTCACGGTACTGCTTGCCGCTCATTTCAGCCGGAAAGACGCGCACCCGATCGGGATCGAGCTGTAACACAATGGGCGTGTCGGGCGCCCAGGCCTGTGGCGGGTCACTTGCCGCGCCCACCGTAGCGCTCAGTCCACCCCAGGCAGTGCGCACGCCGATGCGCCAATGGGCGCCAAGAAACGTTGTTTGCGTCACGATGCCGTGCAGAGCGCCGGTTGGATCAACGCGCAGCTGATCCGGTTTGCAGGCCAGCAGCACCGCCTGACCCGGCACGGGAGGAGTAGGCCCAGCCCACGTCTCCAAGGGCAGCACGAGGAATGGGCCGTCCGCTGCGACAGGGCGCACACGCAGCCCGGCGGAATTGGCGTCGTCGAGCTGTGCCTGAAGAAGATTACTGCCGCCGATGAAGCGGGCCACAAAAGCCGTCGCCGGTCGCCGGTAGATCACGGCAGGCGGATCGGCCTGCATCACGCGGCCCGCAGCGAGCACAACGAGTTGATCAGCAATACTTAGCGCCTCTTCCTGATCATGGGTAACATAAACCATAGTGGTGCCGAGTCGTTGTTGAAGCGCACGCAATTCTACGCGCAACTCGGCGCGCACTTCGGCGTCGAGATTGGAGAGCGGTTCATCAAGCAACAAGACGCCCGGCTCGACGGCCAAGGCGCGCGCAAGCGCCACGCGCTGCTGCTGACCGCCGGAGAGTTGGCCGGGGTGGCGCTGTTCCAGGCCGGTTAACCCGACCAGATCGAGGAGTTCGGTGACGCGCTGGGTGATCCGTACCCGATCCCAACGCCGGACGCGCAGGCCGTACGCCAGATGATCAAACACATTGAGGTGCGGCCAGAGCGCATAATGCTGAAACATCAGTGCCGTTGGGCGGCGCTCCGGCGGCAGGTGTTCCACCGACGCACCATTGAAGTCGATACTTCCAACGTCGGGAGTGGCAAAGCCCGCCAGCATGCGCAATAGCGTACTCTTGCCGCACCCGCTCGGCCCAACCATGACCGTCAACGCAGCCGCCGGCACAGTGAGCGTCACATCTGCGAGCACTGTCTGTGTGCCGTAGCGTTTCGTCAGGTTGGCGATCTGAATATGTACAGACACGATGATTACTTACTTTCCGTCATCAGCGTCGGCCCGAAGAAGCGCACGATGAGCAGCAGATAGAGCAACGCGGGGATAAACAGCAACACCGCAGCCGCAGCGGCAGCTTCGATATAGCCCTGGTTCAGGATGCTGTAGAGGCGGAGCGGCAAGGTTGTGTAGCGCACCCCGCTGATCAGAAACGTAACGGTAAACTCGTCCATCGAGAACAGGAATGCCAGCGCCGCGCCGCCGGCAATGCCAGGGGCGGCCTGGGGCAAGACGATTGTGCGGAAACGCCGCCACACCCCGGCGCCGGCATCGCGCGCGGCCTCTTCCTGGGCGCGATCAAGTTGTTCAAACGCCGTCACCGCACCGCGTAACGCCAAGGGTAATGCGCCGACACTATGCGCAAGCAGCACGCCGGTGAATGTGTCGGTGAGGCCCCAGCGATAGAACAGCGCCGCCGTGCCTACGGCTACCAGGATCACTGGCGTGGCATTTTTAGCCAGGAACAACGCTTCGATCGCCCCCCGGCCCCGAAAGCTGTACCGGGCCAGGGCGTAGGCCGCCGGGATGGCGATCAGCGTCGTCAGCGCAGCCGTGCTTAGCGCAAACATGGCGCTCTGGCCAAGGGCGCCAAGCCCATCTTCGTAGCGAAAGAGATAGCTGTACCAACGGAATGTGTACCGTGACGGCAGGGGCGTGCCGCCGAGCCATTGGTCGCTGATTGAGTTGAGCATCAGGCTGACGATCGGGCCGAGCACGCCAATGAACAAGCCGCCGATCAGCAGCATTGCGCCAAAGCGCGCCAACGACGAAGGCATTCGTTCCGGCGCGGCGGCTACCCGTCCCGCGCTGAGGCCCACCCAGTTGCGGCTCGAGCGGCGCACAAACCAACTCGAACTGGCTACCAGGCTCAGCGTGATCAGCAATAGGCCAATGCCCAGAGCAGCCGCAATTGCCGGGCGGCGTGTGCTGAACGTCTCAAAATAGATATCGATCGGCACGGTCGTGATCCGCTGGCCACCATACACAATCAAGGTGATCGTAAACTGGCTCATTGCCAGCACCAAAACAAGCGCCGCACCCGCAGCCCAGCCGGGAGCAAGCAACGGCAAGATGATCGTGCGCAGGCGCCGCCACGCCCCAGCGCCCAGGTCGCGGGCGGCATCTTCCACACCGGGTGGGAGGCGTTGCAAAGCCGCGCTGAGGCTGAGCAGCATGAGCGGATAGTGCTTCCAGATCAGGGCGATCAGCAGGCCGGGCCAAGCATTTACCAGCGCGATCCCCTCACGATTGCTCTGCGGCAGCCAGAAGAGCAACGGACTCGCCGGCGAGAGGGCCAATCGCACCGCATACGCCGCGATGATATGCGGTGTAACGAAGGGCAAGAGAGCCACCAACCAGACCAACCAGCGCCCGGGGAAATTGTGGCGCAACAGCAGGGCCAATGGTAGCGCCACCACAGTGCAGCCGATCACGGTGCCCAGGCCCAGGGCGATCGTGAAAGCAAAATCGGTGCGGAAGCCCCGCGAGGAAAGGATCGTAGCGTAACTTGCTGCACTGAAGCCCCCTTCTTCCATACCCAGGCTGTATCCTCTCCATAATCGCTGGGGCGCATGGTGACAACTCCGCCAAGGTCTGCTAGACTACGCGCGTATGCAGATCCCCGCCATCAACCTGGAGGCCATTCCCGACCTGGCCACGCGCCAGATCGTGATGCAGTTGCTGAACCTCATCGAGACGCTCGCGGCGGAAAACGCCGC
>JBBRUG010000309.1:0-7176 GCA_038247995.1 Chloroflexales bacterium
AGTTCCTCAGTGATTCCGGGGGGGAGCGCCCTCAGTGGCATTCTCAGCTCAGTGCGCTCAGTGCGCTCAGTGGCTCAGTTCCTCAGTGATTCCGGGGGGAGGGTAGGAGTAATTCATGACATCTAAAGAAACGCCCTCCACGCCTCCGGAGGGCCTGAGCCAGGATCGCGCCCTGCTTAAACTGATCGGCATAACCCTCGCGCCGCACTGGCGTCCGCTGGTGGTCGCGCTGATTCTGCTGTTTGGAACGGCGCTGATCAGCCTACTGCCGCCCTATCTGCTCGGCGCAGCGATCGACGGCCCGATTAGTGCCGGCGACGTGGCGGCGCTCTGGCCCATGGCAGCGCTCTACGCGGCGGCGGCGATCGCGCTCGTGCTGTTACAATTCGGCCAGACGTACTTCCTCCAGCGGGCCGGTCAGCAAGCCCTCGCTGATCTCCGCACGCGCCTGTTCAAGCGCTTCCTCGGCCAGGATCAAGCCTTCTTCGGGCGGCATTCCACCGGCGAACTGGTTACCCGGCTCACCAGCGACGTCGATGCGCTCAACCAATTGCTCTCGGCCAGTGTCGTTACGATTCTCACCGAAGGCGTGACCCTGATCGCCGTGGTCGTGCTGATGTTTGCTGTAAATTGGCGCCTGGCCCTGCTCGCATTGGCCGTTTTGCCGATCCTGCTGATCGTGACTGTTTCGTTCCGGCGCATGATCCGCCGTTCATCGAGCGGCGAACGTACCGCCCTGGCACAGGTCAGTGGTTTCCTGAACGAACACCTAAACGGCATGTTGCTGGTGCAGATCTTTGGGCGGCAGGAGCGCAGCCTCGCCGGTTACAGCGTACACAATAATGCCTATCGCCAGGCGCTGCTCAAATTACGCCGTCACAGCGCGCTCTTTCTCGCCGTGCAAGAGATCCTGGCCGCCGTCGGCCTGGCGCTGCTGTTGTATGGCGGCGGGAGCGGCGTGCTGGCCGGCTGGGCGACCCTCGGTACGCTGGTGGCCTTCGTGCAGTATGCTGACCGTGCTTTCCAGCCCATTTTGCGCCTCTCGGAAGAGTACAATGCAGTGCAGATCGGCCTCGGCGCCGCCGAGCGCGTGCAGCGCATGCTCGACACCAAGCCGACCATCGTTAGCCCGCCCAACCCGCAGCCGTTGCCCAAGGTGCAGGGCGCCATCGCATTGGAGCAGGTTCAGTTCGCCTACATGCCCGACGAACCGGTGCTGCGCGGTGTCTCGCTGGCGATCCCGGCCGGCCAAACGGTGGCCATCGTCGGCGCAACGGGCGCGGGCAAATCGAGCTTGGTGGGCTTGCTGGCGCGCTTCTACGATCCGCAGGCCGGGCGAATTACAATCGACGGCGTGGATATCAAACAGCTCGACCTGCGCACCCTGCGCCGCGCCGTGGCCGTTGTGCCGCAGGACCCGGTGTGCCTTGCGGGCAGTATTGCGCTGAATATTCGGCTCTACAATCAGGAAGTGAGCGATGCGGATCTGCGGCGGGCGGCGCAAGAGAGCAACGCGGCGACATTCATCGAGCAGCTACCGGAAGGTTACGCGTATCGGGTCGAGCCGGGCGGCACGAACCTCTCCGTTGGGCAGCGCCAACTGCTGGCCCTGGCGCGGGCGCTAGCGCTTAGCCCTTCAGGCGTGCTTGTGCTCGACGAAGCGACGAGCAGCATCGACACGGCCACCGAAGCGCTGATCCAGCAAGCCCTGGCGCGTATTTTGCGCACGCGCACTAGCATCGTGATCGCGCACCGGCTGAGCACCATCCGCGACGCCGACCGGATCATCGTCATGGATCGCGGTCGGATCGCCGAAGACGGCACCCATGCCGAACTGCTCGCCCGCGGCAAACTCTACGCTCGGTTGCATCATCACCAGTTTGGGGTGGCGCAATCGCCCGTCCAACCCGCCCCAAGCTGAGAAGCTGCCTGAAAAGGGGGTATACGCCAGCGGCACGTCGCGCCCGCGCAGACGTGCGCCCACGGCGTTGCGCTGGCTCCGCTGGGCGGGAGCCGTATCGGCGGGCGCGGCGGGACATCTCTGCGCAGACAGTCTCGGAAGCGTGTGGCTCGTTTGTCCCCTACCCATTTGGGTAGTTTTCGCCCCCCCGCACCCCTCTTGACGTATTGCGTCATATTCGGTACGCTACATTGCAGTTCCATTTGTTCCGTCTATCACAGTCGCCTTTGCCGGCTACACGCTAACCGTTATGCGGACCTGTAACCGTCACCCGTACTATGGGTGAAGTCTCACCGAATTACCCATAGTCCTGCCATGGAGGTCAATGATGATCGCGACCGAGTCTCATGCGCCACCGCGTGCCCCACGCAGTAATCCGATCCGTACCCGTGCCGATTGGGAAGCTCAGCGCGCTGCGTTTCTGGCCGATCCGGGCGCGTTCCACGGCGCCATCGCCGGCAGTACGATCCATTGGTACGATGCCGATCTGGATGCCTGGATCACCTACGACGCGGCGGCGCAGCACTGGCAGGCGCTCAGCGCCCGCGACGGCAGCCCGGTAGAGGTCACCTACAGCGCTGCGCATCAACCCTGGCAGACAACATTTGACGACAGCACACCGCCTTTCTATCGCTGGTTCGTCGGCGGCCTGACCAATGCCTGTTTTAATGAGGTCGATCGGCATGTGTTGATGGGTTTCGGCGCTGAGACGGCCTTCTTCTTCGAGGGCGACCGTTGGGATAGTTCGCTCAACGGCGGGCGCGGCGGCCCGGTGGTTCACGAGACGATCAGTCGCAAGCGCTTGCTCTTCGAGGTCGTGCGCCACGCACAAGTGCTGCGCGATCTCGGCTTGAAACAGGGCGACCGGATCGCGCTGAACATGCCTAACATCATGGCCCAGATCTACTACACCGAAGCGGCCAAGCGCCTGGGCATCATCTATACGCCGGTGTTCGGCGGCTTCTCCGACAAAACGCTTAGCGATCGCATCCACAATGCCGGTGCGCGGATCGTGCTCACCTCCGACGGCGGCTATCGCAATGCACAGGTAGTGGCCTACAAAGAAACGTACACCGATCCGGCGCTCGATAAGTACATTCCGGTTGAGACGGCACTGGCGATGGTGCGCGCCACGCTCGACACGCAGGGGCTCGATACCTGGCATGTCCAGTCGATCGACGCCGCCGTGCGTGAGGTGATCGGCGAAGATATTACCGTTGAGCGCTCGGATGTGATGCGCGGTGTCGGCCAGGGCCTCGCCGGCCTGACCGATCTCGACGCGACGCGCCAGAGCCAGGTCCGTACCGCCGTTGCGCAGGCGCTCGTCGCCGCGCCGCCGCGGGTGGATGCCGTGGTGGTGGTACGCCACACCGGCCAGGAGATCATTTGGCGCGAGGGCCGCGACCAATGGAGCCACGATCTGCTTGCCAATGCCACGGCCACCGTGCTGGCGAACGCCCGCGCCGCCGGCCTCGCTGTGCAGAGCGAAGCCGACCTGCTCGCCCTGCCCACCCACGATTTTGTGCGTGCGCTTTATGCGACTGCCCCCTGCACGCCGCTCGACGCCGAATACCCGATGTTCATCATCTACACCTCGGGCAGCACCGGCAAGCCCAAGGGCGTGGTACACGTCCACGGCGGCTATGTGGCCGGCCTCACCCACACGCTGCGCGTGAGCTTTGATGCCGAGCCGGGTGACGTGATCTCTGTAATCGCCGATCCGGGCTGGATCACCGGCCAGAGCTATATGCTCTGCGCCACGCTCAGCGGGCGGCTCACCGGCGTAATCGCCGAGGGATCGCCGGTCTTCCCCTCAGCCGGGCGCTATGCTAGCATTATCGAACGCCACAATGTGCAGATCTTCAAGGCCGGCGTCACCTTCCTCAAGGCGGTGATGAGCAACCCGCAGAACGTCGAGGATGTGCGCGAGTACGATATGAGCTCGCTGCGCGTGGCCACCTTCTGCGCCGAACCGGTCAACCCGGCCATCCAGCAGTTCGGCATGGAGATGATGACGCCGCAGTACATCAACTCCTACTGGGCGACTGAACACGGCGGCATCGTCTGGACACATTTTTACGGCAACGACGACTACCCGCTCCGCCCCGACGCACATACCTACCCGTTGCCCTGGGTGGCGGGCGATGTGTGGGTTATGGACGGTGGGGACGGCGGGAACGGTGCAGGTGGTAGAGACGGCCCGGCGGGTCGTCTCTACCGGCCCGCCGATTACGAAGAAAAGGGCGAGATCGTCATCACTGCGCCCTACCCCTACCTCGCCCGCACAATCTGGGGCGATGTTGCAGGCTTCGAGGCATCCCTCAGCCCTCAGCCCTCAGCCCTCAGCCATTGGCGAGGCGATGCCGAGCGCTATCAGAAGACCTACTGGCGCCAGGGGCCGGGCGGCGTCTGGGCGTATATCCAGGGCGACTTCGCAATGAAGTACGCCGACGGCAGTTTCACGCTTCACGGGCGCTCCGACGATGTGATCAATGTCTCCGGCCACCGCATGGGCACCGAGGAGATCGAAGGTGCCATCCTACGCGATCGCCAGGTCACGCCCGATTCGCCGGTGGGTAACTGCATCGTCGTGGGCGCGCCGCACCGTGAGAAGGGCCTCACACCGCTGGCCTTTGTGCTCACCGCCCCCGGCCGCCGCCTGAGCAGCCAAGATCGCCGCCGCCTCGACGAACTGGTGCGCTCGGAGAAGGGCGCCGTCAGCGTGCCCGAAGATTATATTGAAGTTTCGGCCTTCCCCGAGACGCGCAGCGGCAAATATATGCGCCGCTTCTTGCGCAGTATGGTGATCCACGAAGAACTCGGCGACACCACCACGCTGCGTAACCCCGAGGTGTTGGCGGAGATCGCAACCAAGATTACCCAATGGCAGCGCCGCCAGAAACTGCAAGAAGAACAGCAGATCATCGAGCGCTTCCGCTACTTCCGGATCGAGTACCACGCCCTTCCGACCACCGACCACCGACCACCGACCACCGAGAATGGGAGCGCCGTCGTCCGTCGTCCGTCGTCGGTCGTCCGTTTGGCCGTCGTCACCGTCACCAATCCGCCGGTGAATGCGCTGAACGAACGCGCGCTCGACGAGTTGAACACGATTGTCGATCACCTGGCCCGGCGCAGCGATGTGGCCGTGATCGTCTTTACCGGCCAGGGCACCAAGAGCTTTGTCGCCGGCGCCGATGTGCGCCAGTTGCTCGAAGAGATCCACACCATTGAGGACGCCATCGCCCTGCCGAACAACGCGCACCTGGCCTTCCGCAAGATCGAGCGCATGAACAAGCCCTGCATCGCCGCAATCAACGGCGTGGCGCTCGGCGGCGGCCTGGAGTTCGCCCTGGCTTGTCATTACCGCGTCGCCGACTCCTTTGCCGAATTCGGCCAGCCCGAGATCAACCTGCGCCTGTTGCCCGGTTACGGCGGCACCCAACGCCTGCCGCGCCTGCTGCACACGCGCACCAACGGCACCGGCCTGCTGCGCGCTCTGGAATTGATCCTCGGTGGCCGCACGCTGCCCGCCGACGAGGCCCACGAGATCGGGCTGATCGACATGGTGGCCGGCGGCGATGAGGACGCGCTCACCGTGGCCTGCGCCCTGGCCCGCGAGTACGTCATCCAGGATCGCGGTGCAACGCATGAGCCGCAGACAATCGTAGGTCAGGCGTTCAGCGAGCGCCACGCCAAGCTTGCCGTATGGCGTAAGCCGAATGAGCTATTCGTCGGCGATGAACTAAACCATATTCTCAACCACCACCGCGTGACGCGGATCATCCAGCAGGCCACCGGAGCGGGGCGCGCACGCGCTGTCGAGCGGGCGATCGAGGCGGTGCGCTACGGCTTCGAACACGGCTTTGAGCAAGGGCTCGAACACGAAGCGCGCCTCTTCGCCGAGGCCGTCGTCGATCCGCAGGGCGGCAAGGCCGGCATCAAAGCGTTCATGGACAAAAAGAGCGCGCCGCTACCCACGCGCCAGCCGCTCACCGCCCCCGAACAGGAGCACCTCTACCTCCAACAGGGCAACCTCATCCCCATGGGCACGCCTTTCTTCCCCGGCGTCACACCGATCCCGGCCTGGCAGTACGCCCAGGGCATCGTGCGCGATCCGGCAACCGGCGCAGGTGTACACGGCGATCCGATCGCCGTCGAGCGCCGGATCATCGTGCCTGTCGAGCGCCCCGGCGCCAGCGAGGCGCTGGTCTATGTGCTCGCCTCGGAGGTGAACTTCAACGACATCTGGGCGATCACCGGCATTCCGGTGTCGCTCTTCGACGACCACGACCGCGACTGGCATATCAGTGGTTCGGGCGGCGTGGGCCTGGTGGCTGCGCTCGGCCCCGATGCGCGCCGCGAGGGCCGGCTGAAAGTCGGCGACGTGGTGGCGATCTACTCGGGCCAGAGCAACTTGCTCTCGCCGATGGCCGGCCTCGACCCGATGGCGGCCGATTTCGTCATCCAAGGCTATAGTACGCCCGACGGCTCGCATCAGCAGTTCGTGAAGGTGCAAGCGCCGCAGTGCCTGCCACTCCCGCCGGATCTCACGCTGGAGGCCGCCGGAAGTTATATCCTCAACCTGGGCACGGCCTACCGCGCGCTCTTCACCACGCTCAAAATCAAAGCCGGGCGCCCGATCTTCATCGAAGGTGCGGCCACCGGCACCGGCCTCGACGCCGCCCGCTCAGCGGCGCGTAACGGCCTAGACGTGGTCGGCATGGTCAGCTCCGAGCAGCGCGCCCAAACGCTGATCGAGGCCGGCGGCAAAGGCGCGGTGAACCGCAAAAACCCCGCTTACGCCAGTTGCTTCACGCGCATCCCCGCCGACCCGGCGCAGTGGCCGGCATGGGAAGCCGCCGGGCAACCGCTACTCGACGACTTCCGCAGCAAAAGCGAAGGCAAACTCGCCGCTTACGCCGTCTCGCACGCCGGCGAAACCGCCTTCCCGCGCAGCTTCCAACTGCTCGACGCGCCGGACGGCGAGCATATCCCGACGCTCACTTTCTACGGCGCCAGTTCGGGCTACCACTTTACCTTCCTGGGCAAACCCGGCAACGCCGGCCCCACCGAGATGCTGCGTCGGGCCGGGCTGCGGGCGGGCGAGGCGGTGCTGATCTACTACGGGACGACCGACGACCGACGACCGACGACCGACGACCGACGACCGACGACCGACGACCAACGACCGACGACCAACGACCGACGACCGA
>JBBRUG010000310.1:0-7149 GCA_038247995.1 Chloroflexales bacterium
AGCTTGCTGAAAGAGTTGGAAGCGGGAGCGATCACACACGCGGCGGCGATGACAAAGACCTTCTACGATCGGCTCTTTGCGCACCCCCAGACGGCCGAGTACCTGAAAGATGTGAGTATGGATCGCCTGCACGGCATGGTGCAGGAATGGTTTATCGGGCTATTCACCGGCGTCTACGACGGGAGCTACGCCCGGCGGCGAATGGTGATCGGCCAGATCCACGTCAAGATCGGCCTGCCGGTACGTTACCCGCTAGCGATGCTCGATGTCGTGATGCCGTACGGTGAGCAGATCGCCCAAGCGCACGCGCAGCCTGCAGCGGCGGCGGCGGCGTTTCGGAAAGTGTTGGCGCTGGATGTCGCGATCTTCAACCAGGCCTATGAGGACAATCAGTTGCGCCATCTCTCCGAGTTGGTGGGCGGTGAGCGGTTGGCCCGGCGGTTGCTGACCGGAGCGTAGGAGCGAGACGACCATGGCACTCGAAGGCACGCTGCGCGATATGTCGCTTGGCGATCTGTTTCAGGTCTTTCGGATGGGACCGAAGACGGGCGTGCTGTTGCTGGCGCATGAGGGTGAGCGTGGGGTGATCTATGTTGCGTCCGGGCAGTTGGTAGATGCGGCCCTTGCGCGGGGCGCCGAGCGGAGTGTGGTGGCCGCGCAAGACGAAGCCGTGATCCTGATGTTGCTCTGGGACGACGCTGCGTTCACCTTTCGCCACGACCCGGCGATAGCGCAGCGCCCGGTGCGCATGCTCCACGATGCAGAATGGCTGGTACTGGAGGGTATGAAGCGGCGCGACGATCCAACCCAGGCGCTGCCGTACCACCGGATCACGCTCGATACCCAGTTACAGCTTTCGCCACTCCCATCGAGTGCCGAAAGCGGGGTAAGCCTGGATGTCAATCAATGGCGCATCCTGAGCCAGGTAGCAAGTTGTCCGAACTTGCGCACGATCGGCAACGCAACCGGCATGCCGCCTGATCGGTTGACCCGGATCGTGGCCGAACTGCTGGCGATTGGTCTGGTCGAAGTTGTGCCGCCGCCACGACCTGAGCCACGCCCACGCGAGCGGCGTGATGCGGTTATGGCGCTCACGAACGCCGGCCACCTCAACCCGGCGCTGGTGGGTGTTGCAGCGGGTGAAGTGAATGGCACCGACGATGTGCGTTCACAGCACGTTGGGCGGAGTTTGCTCGACGCCGTTATGCGGCGCGTCCGCGGCCTCTAATAGGGAGGATGTGCCGCCATGCAGGCGTTGAAGATCGTCATCACCGGTAGCTACTCTGCCGGGAAGACCCAGTTTATTCGGACAATCAGTGATATTGAGACGGTGTCGACGGATTATGCCGTAACCTTGGATGAAGAGCGCGCACTCAAGCAAGAAACCACCGTCGCGCTCGACTTCGGGACAATTGCGATCAACGACCGGCTGAACCTGTACTTGTTTGGAACGCCGGGCCAGGAGCGCTTCGACTTTATGTGGGAGCATCTGGCGCTGGGGGCGCTCGGATATGTGGTGATGGTGGACAGTTGTCGGCCGGCGCACTTTGCGGAGACGCAGCGCCTGATGGAGCGCTTTGCGACGATCACCGATGCGCCATTTGTCGTGGCCGCAAATAAGCAAGATGACGAGACCGCACTGCCGCTGGCGTATGTGCGGCGGCGGTTGGGGGTGCCGTTTGAGGTGCCGGTGCTGCCGTGCAGCGCCTTCGACAAAGCAAGCGTGAAGCAGGTACTCCTCGGACTGTTGCGCCAGATCGCCGCGCAAGTGTCCACCTGACCGTCCGACAGTTCGCAGACGGCTAGTACGCTAAAGAGTACGTCCGCCTCCGGCGGACATCGCACTGTGGCGGGCGCAAACCCGCGTACAACCCCTGGCGAACTTCCGCCGAGTTGTACTAGTCCGTAGTCTTACAGATCAGCTTACTGAGGCGCCTTACGGGGCGCCTTTTGTTATTTGGCTTGTTTGCGGCGCAGACCCGACTGAGCATATGCAGTACAATGTTCGTATGTGCTCGGTTGCTTAGTGAGTAGGTGTGCCCGCCTGATGAGCAGTTCCCCGCCAATCCCGCTCTCGTTATTCGATTTGCTGCATCACCGCCTGGGCAGTAGCGTTCAGTTAATCCGCTGTACGAAGGCAACGCTGGTTCACTTCTCACATTCGCTTGAAGATCTCGTATTGCGCCACCAGTTGGCGGCGATTATTTTTACGGGCTTTCAAGAGTCGAGCCATTGGGCGCAAGAAACGGCGCGTTATCGGGCGCTTGCCGATGTAGTGCAACAGATATGTATTTTTGCGGGCGGCAGTTTACCGCCGGAGAGTAATGTACGCGAGTTGCACGTTACCCTGAGCGGCGATGATCCGCTGCGCCAGGAGTGGTTTTTGGGTATCTTCAGCGAGCGGTTCACGGCTATTCTGTGCGGCCAGGATCGGCTGATTCCATTTGAAGATGAAGCCCTGCGTGAGTTTGATACGATCTGGAGCTTTACCCCAGCGGTGATTAACGAAGTGCTCGATCTGCTGGAGCACGTGGTGGCGCAATACCGCCCCGATCGGGTGGAATTACTGCGCGCCGCGCGCCAAAAGATCCCGCATATTGCCCCCGATCCGGTGCTTGTAACCGAGTTGACCGGTGAGTTGCTTCGTTACGAAGAGACGCTCAATCAGCGCCTCCAGCGTTCAAGTAGGGCGCTAGAACAGCAATTAGCCTGGCATGAGCAACTAACGGAAGCGCTGGTGCATGATTTACGCACGCCGCTGGAGGGTGTAAACCAGACGATCGCGTTTCTGCGTGAGTATACCGACCTTGATCCGGCGACGATTGCCGAGATGTTGGATATGGCCGCTCTGAGTGTGAATAACTTGAGCGGCCTGGTGCAACTGATCCTGGATGCCAATCGGCTGGAGACAAATCAGTTTAGCCTCCAGTATGCGCCGATTGCGCCGCAGCAACTGATTGATCGGGCGTTACGGGCGGTGCAACCCTTATTGAACCTGGCGCAATTGCAGTTTATCAGTAAGATCGACGCCCAGATCCGTGCGGTTGTCTGCGACGGCGATCTGATGGTCCGGGTATTGCAGAATCTGCTGGGCAACGCCATCCGCTTTACCGCAGCGGGCGGTCAGGTAACGCTCGAAATGAGCGAGACGAAACCGGGTTGGGTACAAATTCGGCTGCTTGACACCGGGATCGGGATTGCCCCTGAGGCGATCGCGAAGATCTTCGAGCGTTATTATTTCACCGGCAGCGGCGAGCGCCGTAGCGGCGGCATCGGACTTTATTTTTGTCGGTTGGCGGTGGTAGCGCATGGCGGCCAGATTCGCGCCGAAAGCCGGGTTGGCGTCGGCACAACGATCATCATCCTGCTGCCGCTGCGGCAGGGATGAGCATTGCAATAGCTAAAATTGACAGCCCGTAGGTATCCACATATAATCAGAACTGACTAATTCACCCACATTGCCCCCATGAGCAGCGTATGGATCGTCAGTTGCTATTGCTGGGTCTTCTGCGCAATCAGGAGATGCACGGCTACCAGATCAACGAGTTCATCGACGAACAAATGGCGTTTTGTGTTGATCTGAAGCGCTCGACGGCTTACTACGTGCTCGACAAACTCTGCCGAGACGGCCTGGTAAGCGAGGAAACGGAGCGCGAAGGGAATCGGCCCGAGCGGCGGGTGTATCGGATCACGCCGGCTGGCGAACAGCGCTTTCAGGTCTTGCTCCGCGAAAACCTGGCCGGCTACACACCGCCCACCTATGCGATCGATATTGGGGTGATCTTTCTGGCCCAGCTTGCCGATGCTGAAGCTGCGGCGCTGATTGCAGCACGGCAGAGCGCGATCCACGACCATCGCGCGAGTCTGGTGGCTTTGCGGGCCGTGCTGCCGCCCAACCACGTAGCGATTATTGAACACCATCTGCTGCATATCGACGCTGAGTTGACCTGGCTCGATCAGGTACTTGCAGTGCGCGGTATACCGCACCGGGCGGCTGATCCGGCTGAAGGGAATACAGGACATGATTGAATTTGCGATTGAGGCGCAGGGCCTTGTAAAGCGCTATGGCGATGTTGTGGCCGTGCAAGGGATCGACCTTGCAGTGCCCGCCGGAACCATCTACGCCCTGCTCGGCCCAAATGGCGCCGGCAAAACCACAACGATCAATATTCTGACAACGCTGATCCCGCCCACAGCAGGTACGGCGCGGGTGGCCGGCTTTGATGTGGTGCGCGAAGCCGATAAGGTGCGCAGTCGGATTGGGGTTACCTTTCAGGAGATGGTGCTTGACCAGGATCTCAGTGGTCGCCAGGTGCTCGATATTCACGGACGGCTCTACCGCCTGAATGCCGATCTGCGCCGCCGGCGGATCAGCGAACTGGTGGAGTTGGTGCAGTTGGGCGATGCGCTCGACCGGCGGGTGCGCAGTTATTCAGGCGGGATGAAGCGCCGCCTCGAATTGGCGCGTGGCCTGATGACCGATCCGGCGGTACTCTTCCTCGATGAGCCGACCCAGGGCCTTGACCCGCAGAACCGGGTGGGCATCTGGGATTACATCCGCGATTTGAACCGACGCCAGGGGCTGACGCTGCTGCTCACGACGCACTACATGGAAGAGGCTGAGGCGCTGGCGCAGATGGTCGGCATTGTTGATCAGGGGCGCTTGGTGGCCGAGGGAACGACTGAGGGTCTGGTGGCACGGATCGGCGCCGATGTCATCCGGGTACGTGGCGTTGGTGATGCGCAGCACTTTGTTGCCGGCGTGCGCGCCATGAGCTTTGTCGAGCGGGTGGAATACGACGATCCGACGGGGTTGGTTACGGTCTATGTCGATAGCGGCAGCCGTCGGCTGGTTGAAGTTGTGAGTGCGGCGAGTGGGAATGGCTATCAGGTTGAAGATGTAACCGTTGCCCGTCCGAGCCTGGGCGATGTGTTTTTGCATCATACGGGGCGGGCGTTGCGCGACTAGTACGCTAAAGCGTACGTCCGCCTACGGCGGACACTGCACTGTGGCGGGCGAAAACCCGCGACAACCCCTGGCGAACATCCGCCGAGTTGTACTAGCAGCTTTTCTTGTGATGCGGCGCGGCGAAGCCGCGCTGCATCACACCAGTAAAAGGAATCCCATGTACGCAACCTATGTGATCTGGTCGAAGCATATGATCAAGTTCACGCGCAGCATCGAGGAGTTGCTGGGTTTGGCGCTTCAGTCGGTGCTGTGGGTGGTGCTGTTTGGCGTTGGGATGCGCGGCATGATCAGCGACGTGGACGGCAGCGATTATATGTCGTACATTTTGCCGGGGATCGTGGCGCTGAGTGCGCTCGGCGGCGCGGTGGGCGGCGGCATGGTGCTGCTCGACGAACGCCTACGCGGGATTATTAAAGAGTATCTGGCAGCGCCGATCCCCCGGCTGAGCATTCTGCTCGGCAATGCGACAAGTACCGCCACCAAGGCGCTGATTCAGGCCATGCTGATGCTGATCGTCGGGGTGCTGATGGGCGCACGGCTGGCGCTCAATCCGCTGGGTTGGCTGGTAGCGCTCGCGCTGCTTGGCTTATTCGCGATTGGCTTCAGCGGGTTGGCTCTGGCCGTAGCTGCGGTGTCGCGTTCAATCGCCGGCTACCACGGCATGATCTTTCTGTTCAATTTGCCCTTGTTGTTCGCCTCAAACGCGCTCTACCCGCTGGCCGTGTTGCCGGGCTGGATGCAAGTGATTGTGCTGCTCAACCCGACAACCTATCTGATCGACGCGGTGCGCGTTTTCGCCTTTGGCAATGCGCCTACAGTGCCGATCTGGCTGAGCATTTTGGTGGTCTTTGCCTTCGCCGGCTTCGGTACGTGGCTGGCTCTGAAGATGTTTCAGCGTTCAGTACGAGTGTAGAGGAAAAGAGTTGGCTTGGGCAAGCTTTGCTCGCCCAAGCCAACCCTTTCAGCACTGAACTAATCCTGTCGGATCAACGTTGACTTTACCATTCCAGACTTGATAGTCGAGGTGCGGACCGCTCGACAGGCCGGTACTGCCGATCAGGCCGATCACATCGCCGGGTTGCACGGACTGGTCGCTGATCACCGTCACGATGGCCAGGTGGGCGTAGCCGGTGCGCCAGGGGCTAGCGTGATCGTTTACCCAGACGTGATTGCCGCCGGGGTAGCTGTCGAGGGTGACGCGGACGTGTCCGGCGTGGGTGGCCACAACGGGAGCGTACCAGGTGGCGCCGGGCTCGGCATAGCCAGCGCCGTTACTGTCGATCGCCAGATCGATTGCACCCCAGACGGCAGCGGGCGCGTGGCTGCCGACACCATAACCCTGCGTGATAACGATCGCTCCGTACGCGGCTTGCACAGGGCATCCGCGTGGGCCTTCGGCAGTCATGACAAAGGCCGGCGCGGCGATGGGCGCGGGTGTCGGCCGCGGCACTGGCACGGCAGCCAGGGGCGGGTTGATCGCTTCGGGTTCGTGGCCGGCGCGGGCACGTAGTTTGGCTACCGTTGCCTCGCGTACGGTTGCGGCGAGATCGGTCGGTGCGGCGGGCAGCGGTAATGCGGCGAGTGCGCCTGTGGCGGCAGCAGGCAGCGCGGCGCTGACAGCGAGACGGGGCAATGGCGGGAAGTTCAGTTGCCCGCCGGGTTGCAGGGTACTGGTGGCGAGCGTGGTGGACAGAGCGACAGCCAGCAGCGCCGGGGCGTAGCGGCTGAATTGGGCTGTCGTGCGAACGGCGGCAACTGGGCCGACGGAGGCGCCGGTGAACTCGTTTGGGCGGAGGCCAAGCACAAACGCCAGGCACTCACGCTCGGCGGCATTGAGTTGGCGCAGACCGTGTTCAGCTTCGGCAAGGGCACGAGCGGGAATGTTGGTGAGTGTGGCGAGATCGCGGTAAGTCAGCGAGCGACTGCGGCGCAAGTGGCGAAGCGTCTGCATTGAGGGCGGCTCCTGAAGCGTACAAGCAGAATGTACGCGTACAGTAGCACGCCACAACGCAATTCAGGATGACAGGATGTGAACAGGCGGCGGGGCGGCGGGCGGACACGTAGATCCGCCCCAACCGGCGGCGGGGCGCAGGCGGCGGGGCGGCGGACATTAGACAGCCAGCCCCCCCCCCCCCCCAGGCCGGGTCCATACGGACACGGCCCCCCAATAGGTCACGCGC
>JBBRUG010000311.1:0-7117 GCA_038247995.1 Chloroflexales bacterium
GTGTTGGTCGGTGTATTGGTTGGCGTGGCCGTGCTGGTTGCCGTATTGGTTGCTGTATTGGTTGGCGTGGCCGTGCTGGTTGCTGTATTGGTTGGCGTGGCCGTGCTGGTTGCTGTATTGGTTGGCGTGGCCGTGCTGGTTGCCGTATTCGTCGGTGTGGCCGTGCTGGTTGCGGTTGGGGTGGATGGGTTCTCGTTGGGTAAATTTGCCATCCAGGTCGTAAGCGTTGGTTTCCCCGTGCCGCCGCCCGCGACGATCAGCTTGCCGTTGATGTAGCCTGCTACCGGCGACTTGCGGGGTGCGGGGAGTGATGTTTCACGGCTCCATTTATCCGTCGCCGGATCATAGCTAAACACATCTGTCGATGCTTTGCCCGCAGCATTATCGTTTGTTGAGCCGCCCAGAACGTACAATTTGCCGTTGATCGGCAGCACTGAAGTCTCAATATGGCCGCGGCCAAGCGGGATATTCGCCGCGCGGCTCCATTTATTCGTCGCCGGGTCATACACATCGATGCGGGCCTGATTGGTTGTGCCTTCGTCGTGACGATACTGACCACCAATGATGTAGATCTTTCCATCCAAGGCTGCGCCGCCGATATGGTTACGCCCGACGGGGAGATTAGCCAGTTTCGTCCAATTCGTTCCACCATCGAGGTTGAGCACATAGTGATCAACTTTGTCGGTATCGTTCGTTGTCCGACCAGTGCGCAGTGCGCCGCCAATAAAATGGAGTTTGCGGCCCACAATCACCGCTGCGCCGGCGCCGCGAGCTGCGGGTAATGCCGGGCCGTTACTCCAATTATTGGTGCGGGTGTTGTACTTCATCACGCGGGTCGTTGATGGCCCGGGATGATTGCCTGTATAACCGCCAATCAGGTACACTGTTTCGCCATCCACAACTTTGGCAGCGTGCGAAGTCGCTTCGGGCATATCGGCAATCCGCGTCCACTTATTGGTCGCCGGATCGTAGACGTCGGAGCGCTTCGTTGCCTGGTACGTATCATTGTAAAATCCGCCGAATACGTAGAGCTTGCCGTTGACGGCGCCGCCCTGCGCTTCAGTCCGCCTGATGGGCATATTGGCTACCGACGACCACTGAAGCGGCGCGCCATAAACCGGTGATGCAGTGCCGACTGATCCAAGTAAAACAATAATTAGGCTGATCACGCCTAGCCCAAGCAGGCTTGTGCGTAAACGGTGCCGATTATGCGTATGATGCATTAACGCCCCCTGATCCGAAGCCAGAATATAGGCTCTCTAGCACATTAATGCGTATCGTGAGCTAACCTGCTACGACAGCCACTCATAATCTCTATTTTCGCTGAGAAACGATGAATCTGGGCTAACAAAATGCCTTGACTCAGATAAGGCTATTGTCACCTTGCTTATAGCGGCGGGCAGCACCATTGAGCCCGGATCAGGACGACGCGCGCGCAGCGAGCCACCCGGCTCAGTCGCTCAGCGGCTCAATCGTGGTGCTCAGTGCGCTAGGTTGGTACACATACAAATGGGTTGCGCACCTCAAGATTTGCGTTGCGTACACCGCCGGCGCGCAAGGGTATGCGCTGCGGATCCCAGGGCCAGGCTGTTGAGTTAACGTTGTTCGACCCGGCAAGCGCTTCAGGCGCGAGCGCGGTTAGGGGTTCCTCGGGCGGCGACGCCTCAGTTGAGGTTTCGCTGGGCGGGTTGTTTGAGGTTGGCGCCGGACCCGCAACGGGGATGATTTCGATCGCGCTGACCTTGGCGTTCTCAACCCGCTGAATGAAGCTGATCGTCGCTGCACCATCGCTGACCGTAATTGGGAACTCGCGCACGATCGCCCGGTTTGCGCCATCGGCGGCGGCAAATACGTCGAAGTTGGCGAGGCTGCCCTGCCCATTCTCGACCAGCACATCGAACAGACGCAAGCCGGCCGCGAACTTGTTCAGTTCGGCGAAATGGAGACGCACCAGGTAGCCCCCGTTGCTGACCGGCACGTTGAAGGTGAAGGCTGTGCCGCCGACGGGTACGCCATTGCCCTGCCCGCCGGTCCACTCCGAGGTGAAGATCGTGTTGTTCATCCCTGCTGGAATGTCGGTATTGATGTCGTTGGCTTCGCTATAGGCGAAGCCGCCGCTGACATAGCCGCTACAGTTATTCTGGCTGGAACAGGCGCTCCAGCTTACGCCGTTCACCGTCTGTGCTGCGCCGCCGGTGTTGATCCGAACCGTGGCGCCGCCGGATGGAGGTGTGGCGGTTTGCGGCGGCGCAGTGGCGGTCTGCGGCGTCGCAGTTGGCGTAGTTGTGGAACCAGTTCCAGTGGGCAGATTAAATACTTCCAACACCGTTGAGCTAGAGTAGGCGGCCTTAACGCCGCCGGCGGCCACATAGATCCGCTTGCCAATCAGCAGCGGAAAAATCCCGTGGCGCGCTGTCGGCATGGTCGCCAACTGGCTCCAGCTATTGGTCGTCGGATTGTACACGTCCACCCGGTTATAGACCTTATTCGTTGTCGCGTCGGCGCCGCTGGCGGTTTCGCCGCCGATGACATAAAACCGACCCTCGGCATAGACAGCCTTGCCCATCCCGCCGCGTCCGATCGGCAGCGGCTGTAAGGTTGAACCAGGGCTGTCGCTCGACTGCCAGCTATTGGTCGCTGGATTATAGATCTGTACCGTATTGAAGCCATTGGCAACCGTATTCCCGTCACCGCTGCCCGGCCCACGCCCGCCGAATACGTACAACCGCGTCCCATCGGTGGCGGCGGCGGCATGGTTGCGCCCTTGCGGCATTGGCGCGATCGCCTGCCAGTTGTTGGTCGCCGGATTATAGACGGCGGCCTGGGTGGTCGTGCTGCTGCCGATAATGCCACCGGCGACATAAACGCGGCCGTCGATCAGGGCCGACGAGCTAGAACCGGCGGCAAAGGGCATGTCGGCGCCGGCGCTCCAGCTATTGGTCGTTGGATTATAGATCTGCACCTTGCCGGCGCCGCTGCCGAGCCCGCCGAAGAGATAGAGTTGGTTGTTGATCACTTCAGCGGCGTGATGATGGCCGCGGAACGGGCGCTGCGCCAGGTTACTGCTCCAAGTGTTGCTGCCGAAGGCATAGCTCAGTGTGGCGCCGTTTCCCTCACCAACCAGGTAAAGCCGGTCGCCGCTGATCCCGCCGGCCACCTCGCCGAGCGCGATTGGCGCTGACGCAAGCGTCTCCCAGCGATCGGGTAAGCTTGCCGACCAGACTTCGGCGCTTGGTTGCCCTGTGCCGCCGGGGCCGACAAACAGACGCCCATCGATATACCCGGCGACGAGCGACTTGCGCCCGGCCGGCAGGTTGGGTATGCGCATCCAGACATTCCGCTGCGGATCGTAGACGAAGGCATCGGCCGAAGCTTTGCCGGCGGCGCCGTCGTTGCTGGATCCACCAAAGACATAGATCTGTCCATTGATCGTCAGCACCGAAGGCTCGATATGACCACGCGCAACGGGAAGGTCGGCGGCGCGGCTCCAACTGTTGGTAGCTGGATCGTAAATATCGACACGCGACTGATTCGAGATTCCCTCATTACTGCTGAATTGACCACCAATCACGTAGATCCGGCCATTCACCGTTGCACTGCCCAGGTGGTTGCGCGCCAGTGGAATGTTGGCTGCGCGTGTCCAGCTTGTGCCGCCAGCGAGGTTGAGCACATAGTGCTCGGGTTTGTCCACATCATTCGTGTTATTACCGGTGCGCAAGGCCCCGCTGATAAAGTGAATGTTCCGGCCCACAAGCGCTGCGGTGCCGCCCCCACGCGCCTCGGGCAGCGGCGGGCCATCGCTCCAACGGTTCGTCTCGGTATTGTATTTGAGCACCCGCGTTGTCGAAGGGCCGGGATGATTGCCGACATATCCGCCGATCACCCAGATCGTATTGCCCTCGACAAGACTGGCGGCGTGGGTGAGTGCCTGCGGCATTGGGGCGATCTGGCTCCACGTATTGGTTACCGGGTTGTAGGCATCCGCGCGCGTTGTTGCCCGATACTGGCTGTCGTAAAAGCCGCCCAGCACATAAAGCCGGCCCTTCACGGCGCCGCCTTGCGCTTCGGTACGCATCAGCGGGATCGGCGCGACGCTACTCCAACTGAAGACGCCTGTATATGCCTGGCTCATTGCCGGCGGTGCCCCGACGAGGCTGAAGAACAGGCAGGCGATTGCGAGCCAGAGCAAAGCGAAATGCCGCTTTACGCGGCTTGAACGATAATGCATACACGTTCCCCGGAACTTATACCACTGAGCAAAACGGTTGAACCCCTAATGGCACTGAACCTGGTGGCGCGCTGTGCTCGCGCCGACTGTATGCCGGCTCAACGGATCGCCCCAGCGCTAGAGAGACTCGATCACACCTGATTGGTGCGGCCCATGGGCGTAGACGTGCGCCAGCCTTGGCAGGGCGCACAGCTCAGGCCGCTCCGCAGCAGCGACCATTTTGAATGGTTTTGTAAGATTGAATATAAGTCTGTGAACCTGGGGGGAGATGGAGTGAGGTGATAGTTCAGGCTTCTGTATTGTCGCTGAGAATCGCTGAGCACGGATTAACAAGCTGCCATTTTTGCATAAACATTGTGTCACGTAGGCTCTTTTCGGTATACTAGTACAACTCGGCGGAAGTTCGCCAGGGGTTGGACGCGGGTTTGCGCCCGCCACAGTGCGGTGTCCGCCCTAGGCGGACTTACGCTTTAGTGTACTAGATGCCATGAACGGACTGCCCAAGGTTCCAGTTGCGCTTATTCTGCATCGGCGCCCAGCGGCTACGGCGCAGGTATTGGCAGCCATTCGTGTCTACCGACCGGCCCAGTTGATCCTGATTGCCGATGGCCCACGGCCTGAGTACCCCGCTGAAGCTGAACAGGTTGCTGCTGCGCGGGCCGCTGCTGCGGCGGTAGACTGGCCATGCACCCTTACGCAGCACTACGCCGAACAGAACCTGGGCCTGCGCGCACGCGTTGAAAGTGGCCTCGATGCCGTCTTTGCCGCCCACGAAGCGGCGATCATTCTCGAAGACGATTGTGTGCCCGACCCTAGCTTTTTTGCCTATTGCACCGAACTGCTTGCGCGTTATGCCGCCAATCCGCGCGTGACGGCAATCGCCGGCGATCATTTTCAGCCCTCGCCGTATCGCGCTGCCAGTTACTACTTCTCGCGCTATCCGCATTGTTGGGGTTGGGCCACCTGGCGCCGGGCATGGCAACAGTACGACGGCTCCATGAGCGATTGGCCGACCCTACGCGGCTCCCCATGGCTCACTGAACTGTTGGGCAACCGCCGCGCTGCGCGGGTCTGGACGACGATTTTCGACCGGGTTTATGCTGCCGAGATCAATTCCTGGGCCTTTCGTTGGACGTACAGTTGCTGGCGAGTGGGCGGCCTGACGGCGCTGCCGGCAGTGAACCTGGTGCGTAATATCGGCGGGGGCGCAGCGGCGACCAATACGGCGCAAAGCCCGTTTGTTGATCGACCGGCCCAGGCATTACCCTTTCCGCTCCGCCATCCGCCTACTGTCATCCGGCAGCAGCGGGCCGATCTGTACACGCAACGCGCAATGTTCGACCCACCGCTCTGGCGGCGGATTGTCTGGCGGCTGCGCAGGCTGAGCGGAGAAGTACTGAGTGCTGAGTAAGACCACAGCTGAACGTCTAAGAGACTGTCTGCGCAGGGGTGTCGTCACCGCCGAGTGCGCGGATGCGGCTCCTGCCGTGGCGTTCCCGCCTGCGCGGGCGCGACGTGCCGATAGCGTCATGCCCCCTTTCAGACGGCTTCTACAGCATTGCTCAGATCGATTGAGCCTGCACAACCAGGCGCGAGCGCAGCGCGCTACCCGGTTCAGTGGCCGCAGCGGCTCAGTCATGCTGCTCAGTGCTCTAAAGACCAATGTCGTCCGTCGGCGTTGCAAACTGCGAGCTTGAAACCATGACACTCGTTACGCGCACCGAACTTTGGCAGCAGATGGATCAGGCATGGGCCGAGCTTGACCTGAACGAGCATAAGCCTGATCCGGCGGCGCTTGCCGCTTTCTACCGCCATCCCGTCTGGGCGCGCAATGGCATATTTACGGAAACCGATCCCGTTTCACGTGGGCATCGGCTGGCGATTGTGCGCTGGTTGGCGTGGCGGAATCCGGTACGCGTGCTCGATTACGGCGGCGGTTTCGGCACGCTGGCGCGGATGTATGCGGCTGGGGCGCCGCGTGCAGCGGTAGAAGTGTACGAGCCGTATCCGGCGCCGGCAGCCCTGCAGCGCGCAGCGATCTACCCAAATCTACGCTACGTGGAACGCCTCAATGGCCCCTATGCTGCTGCCCTGGCGCTGGACGTGCTGGAGCATCTCACCGACCCGTTGACAGCTCTGGCTGAACTGAGCGCTGCTCTGGCCCCTGGTGGGGTGCTGGTTCTAGCGAACAATTTCTACCCGGTAATCCGTTGCCATTTGCCTGGTACGTTTTACCTGCGTTATAGCTTCGACTGGTTTGCGCAGTCGTTCGGCCTTGAACGCATCTGCGCTGTGCCGGGATCGCCCGCCGGCGCCTATCGCTTGCTGCGGCGCGTGCCGCCCGACTGGCCACGCCTGCGGCGCATGGAGCGTCTTGCCCGCCGAATGTATCCCGGCTTGCGCAGCATGCATCGGGTGTACCGGCTTGTGCGCCGCCGCCCGCCCGTGGCGTTATAGCAGTGCCGCTCTACGGGTAGCGCACAAGCGCTCTTCGCCGCCTGGATCGCGACACAGCTCAGGCATTAAACGCATGCACATCGTCATGATTTCAGATTGGGAGAGTCGGGGCGGCGCGGCGATTGCCGCCACGCGCCTAGCAACGGGCTTGATTGCTGCCGGCGCCCAGGTGACGCGCCTGGTGGCCTATCCTGATCGTGCGCCGCACCCCTGGCGCACCGAGACGCTCACAACGCCGGGCTTTGCGCTACGGCGCTTGCTCCGGCGTGGGTTGACGCTTGGCCCACGCACATTGCTCGATCGCACGGCTGTCGCTGCACTCACCAACGCCCTCGACCTCATCATCCTTGGAGGCGGCGTGATCGACTCCTGGCAAAAACACACCCCCGAAACCATCACCCGCCTTACCCGGCAAATGCAAAAACTAAACAA
>JBBRUG010000312.1:0-7117 GCA_038247995.1 Chloroflexales bacterium
CCCGCATCACCTCAGTGTCCGCATCACCTCAGTGCCCGCATCACCTCAGTGTCCGCATCACCTCAGTGCCCGCATCACCTCAGTGCCCGCATCACCTCAGTGCCCGCATCACCTCAGTGCCCGCATCACCTCAGTGTCCTCAGTGATCCTAATTCAATGGCACCACAAGCGTGTAGATCACCGAATATTCGTAGGCCGAACCCTCAAGCTGTTCAGTTGAACGCCCGCCGACGACAAAAATTTTTCCGCCTAGCGTCTGCGCCCGCAGACCCACCAACGCGGAAAAAGGCGGCGCCTGCGTTTCCCAGACTCCATTCGCCGCGCTAAAATAGTAGAGTTGTTCAGCGTCTGTGCTGCCGCCCATCACAAAGATCAATTCACCCACCGCCGCCACGCCGGCCCGCGCCCGCGCCTCCGGCAACGGCGCCAGGCTCGTCCAGGGTGTGCGCCCTTCATCGGACGGATTGTAGCGCAGACTCTGGTTGAGTTGACCACTCGCGTTTTCACCACCCAGCAGGTAGATCAGGCCATCAACCGCCACTGCACCGGCGTCGGCTGTGAGCACCGGCATATTGTTCAGGCGCTCCCAGGCGTTGTCGTCGGGGCTGTAACGCCAGACCATATCGCTGTAATTTACGCCGTCCCATCCGCCGAACAGGTACAGTTTGCCGTCGAGGGTGGCCAGGGCGTAACGGCTGCGCGGCTCAGGGATCGGCGCGAGGCTGATCCAGGCATCGACCTGGGGATCGTACATTTCCAACTCGGCGCTGATTGTGCCGTCGGCAATCCGCCCGCCGGGTACGTAAATCCGCTGGCCGATTGTGGCGGCCTGCACATCGGCGACGGCAAGCGGTTTAGGCGCGGCGGAGGTCCACGTCTCGGTGACGAAATCGTAGCGCAGCACATCGCCGGTCGGATCGGCATCAGCCGTACCGCCAATCACATACAACGCACTGCCGCTACTGGTAGCTACACCGCTCAGGGCGAAGTCGCTCCGCCCGCTCGGCAGGGCCGGCAGATCGCGCCAGCGCGCATTCAGAGCCGTTGCATCGGCGGGAGCACTGCTGGTCGGGTCAGCGCCGGGTACCGTCGGCGCGCCATTATTCCGCGCCAGCAGCGCCACTGACAGGCCAATGATCAGCACCAACGCCGTCGCCAACCCGATCAGCAACATCCGGTTCACGTGCGCCCCCGGCGCCGGCGCAACCGTATGCGGCGGATCAACTCTTGGCAGGGTTGGTTCGGCCAGCGGCGCAAGCGCCCGAGGTTCCAGAGTTGTTTCCGTCACCGGGGCAACATCAGACGCAAGATCCGCCACCGGTTCGCTCGCGGCCAGCGGGTCAAGCGGCGGGTCGACCGGACTGGCCGTCGCGACCGTAACGTCAGGCCCCTCGTCGTCGTCCGGCTCAGGTTCCGGCTCGGCCACCGCCGTCGGCGCGCCGCCGCGCTCAACTTCCACCAAACCGATCCGCACGGCGTAGAGTGTCGCCTCGGTACGCGAAACCACGCCGAGCTTGCTGAAAATATTGCGCAGATGCACCTTCACCGTGTTGATGCTGATGCTCAACTGCTGCGCGATCTGCTGATTTGTAGCGCCAGTGGCGACGAGCTTGAGGATCTCGCGCTCACGCTCGCTGATCTGACTTTCGTCGGTCATGTTGCTGCTGCAACTCCGCATCACTCAAAGAGCCCGGCCAGGGCGCCGCGGCTCACCCCGGCGATCATAGCACAACTCAGGAACTTACGGCAAGGATGGTCACGCCGTCATGTTCATACACTACCTGAAAGCCGGGTCGCTCGCGAAACAACTCGGGCCGTAATGGGCCAGGCTGCGGGCCGAAATAGACGTAGTCGATGCCCTCGCGCGCGATCAGCGCTTCGATCAGCGCTTCCTGGCCGGGCTGGAAATTGATCACCGTGCGCGAACGCTCGCGGGTCGCCGCGATGTCAGCAGGCTCGCCATAGATGAACATCACCGGCGGCGTACTCGTCCAGCGCCCGGTCAGCGGCAACAACCACCAACCGCCGTCCACGCCCCGATCGGCAGCGCCAAGCCAGGGCGCCGCATTGATCAGAAAGCGCGCATCGGGCGGGGTGTTGGCCTCCACCCATGCGATCGCAGTCAGGTCGGCTGCTGTCGCAAACACCGTGCTGCGGTTCAACACATCGCGCAACTGCCAACCGCCCCACAGCGCCACCGCCAGGGTGAGCAGCGCAGCAATTGGCCCAATCGCCCGCCCGAACCGGTCGTTACGCCGTCGGATCACAGCCAGCGCCCCGGCGGCGCCCCCGCCGATCAGTACGCTGATTGGCAAGAACAGGCTGATGGTTACCGCATCGTTGTTGATCAGCCAGGTGGCCGGCAGGCGCACCAGCCAGGGGTTGATCAGCAGCAACGGCGCGCCAATCAACGCCGGCCGCAGATCGCGCTGGAGCATGCCTTGCACCAACAGCGGTAACCCAACCGCCGGCAACACATAAGTCAGCAACCCTGGGTTGGCCAGGCTAATCAGGCCGCCGACCCAACCCAGCACTACCAACGCCGCCGGCCGCCGCTGCCAGAGCAAGCCCAGGCCGCAGGCCAGCGCCAGCGCGACGAGAGCCGGGTTCTGCCCGGCCCAGAGCAGGCCCAGGCTCAGCGCCGTATAACTGCTTTCGCCTACCAGGTTCTCCGGCTGCGGAATGGCGGGCAACAAGGTGCGCCGCACGAGCAACCCGAGCCACGGCCCGGAAAGCATGATCGCTCCGCATGCCGTCAGCGCCGCCGGGCCGAGCGTATGGCGGAGCCGCTGCGGTGTGATCCCAAGCGCCCATACGACGCTCTGTGCGCCAATCAGCGCCAGCCCGAAGATCAATACCCGGAAGTGGATCAGGCTGAGCCCGGCCAGCAACAGCGCGGCAACAATCCACCAACCCCGGCGCTGTCCGGCGGGCAATGTTTCTTCGGCCGGCCCCAACGCGTAGGCCCAGGCCGCCGCGAGGCCGGGCAGCAAGAGCAACCCGGCGAGTTGGGTATAGCGCCCCCACGAGACGTAATAGGACGGAAAGATTGACACCAGACCGGTTACCAGCGCCGCCGCGACTGCCGCCGCCGGTTGGCGCCAGAACAGCAAGGCCAGCGCGCCCGCCGCCACTGCTTGCAGCGCATTGAGGAGTTGTCCCGACCAGAGCAATGCTACCGGCAGCTCGAGGCCGCTCAGGGCATACGCCGCCGCGATCAGGACGTGGTAGCCCCAGTGGTAGGGCAGTTCCGCCACCGGAAGGTACGGGTTCAGGTCAACCGGCGCCATGCCGCGCTCGGCGGCCACGCGCACCATCAGCGTATGGTGTACCGGATCAACCCAGGCCGGCAGCGCCAGATCAGCGATCTGCACAAAACGCAGCCCCAGCGTCAGCAGGCAGATCACCCCAAAGAGCCACCAGACGCCGGAGGTGCGGGCTCCTGCCGCCTGCCGCCTGCCTCCTGAGTCCTGAGTCCTGAATCCTGCATCGCGCCATACCGCCAGGGCCGCCGCCGCGCTCAAAGCCAGCAACAACCCGGCGAGCAGCGCCGGGCTCAGTTGTATATTCACGACCCAGGCGGCCTGGTAGAGCAGCGCCAACGTGCTCGCGCTCAGGCCGATCCAGAGCATACAGCGAATGAGCAAATGCGGGCGTACCGCGCCAATGTGTCGCTCGATTAGGTAGCCCGGCACGAGCAGCAGCAGCACAAACGCAACACTAAACCGCGGCGCTGCGCCCGCGATCCAGGCTGCGCCCAGACAGAACAGCCCAGTGATCAGCAGCCGCCGCCCGGTCGTCAGCGCTGCAGCGTTCACCCGCCTGATCCGTCGGCCATCAGTCGAGCCAGGCCGCCGGCCTCCCCGATCGCCATTAACGCCGTCAGCCACACCGCCGCCGGAACGCCAATGTAGCGCCGCCCGGCTTCATCGTCCTGCACGGTAAGCTCGGCATCGGCCCAGGCGCGTAACTCGTCGCTCACCGCCGTCCGCCCCAGGTGAACGGCCAGCAGGTAACTAAAGAGCAGCGGCAGTACGTTGCGGCGCGTCTGAAAACCACGGACCGCCGGCCAGTGTCGCGCGGCGATTTGCCCGACTCGATCGGGATCAAGCGGCGCTGTGAGCGCCAAAGCCCAGGCATCAAGCAACGGGTCGCTGGTCAGGTTCGCGCGGCGCCGATCCAGATGAAAACTGCTGCTCAACGCGCCTCGCCCGAAGAGGCGCGGCCCCGTCTGCGCAAGCTGGGTGCGCAATGTGGTTAGCCAGCGCTCGTTCGCCGCCGCATGCGCGCTACCGCAGGTCTGGTCGTGCAGTTGCAAGGCCCAGAGGATGTGCGCCATATCGTGCGGTTGCGCCACGTCGCCTGCTGTGCCCACAGCGCCGGCGGGGTGGTTCGTGATCTGCCGTTCCAGGCCTGCGATCAGGGCGGAGTAGGTTGTACCGAACCGCGACACACCCGACCAGCGCAACACAAACGGATCACGGATATAGGGCTGTTCAGCGCCAACAGCGCCGGCGCAGCCCAGGAGCATCGCCAGCCGGCCGGCATACGCCCCGGCCCCGGCGCTGATTGGGTCGGGAAGCAAACCCGCCCGCTCGGTGGCAGTTGCCCAGGCCGCCCAGACCCGCCGTTGCAGCAGGCGCTCTACCAATGCACTAACCGCCACTTGCGCCTGCTCGCGCTCGGCGGGCAACGCATCTGGATGCGCGGCGAGCACTGCGGCGGCAAGCCCGGCGAAGAAGATCTGATCGCGGAGGCTGGTGGCCGGCGCATCGGGCGCCTCCAGGTCGAAGCCATCCCAACGATTCGGCGCTTGTTCGGCAAGATGCGCAATAAACGTTAGATAGCCGGCGAGACGCTCAGGCAACATATCAACGGCTCCGCGCAATCACCAGGTTATCGAAGCGTACGATCGCCGGCGTCTCAGCGAAACTTACCGCCGCCAACCCCACCTCGCCGCTGACAAACGTCGCGTCGATCGTCTCTTCCAGCAAAACGTCATTTACATGGAGCGCAATCTGCTCGTCGCGCGTCTCGACACGCAATGCATTGCGCACGGCGTCGATCTCGGGCGACTCAGTCCAATCGATGAGCACATCCCATTCGCCGTCCAGCTTCATTTCGAGCGCATAGTAACCATCGTTGGAAACGCTAAAGAGATAAAAATTGTCGGCGTCCTGGTAGTGAAAAATCAGCGCCACAGCAGCCAGTTGCGTAGCCGGCGGAAACACCGTGTCCGTCGTAATCACGATATCGCGGTAACTATTGTCGGCTTGCCACCAGACGATATACTCCGGTTCGCGCACCTCGATAAGATAGCCGCCCTCTTCAAACGCAAAGCGCGAGCTGTCCGTCTCTTCGACGCCGAAGACACTTGCTGCCGGATCGTCGAACGTCTCACTGAGCAGCAGATCGCCGGCGGTAACGGGCGGCGGCGCAGTCGTTGCCGCCGGCACAACCGCTGTCGCAACAACCGTTACCGGCGGATCTGCGCTCTGGCTGGTGCTGAAATTGATTGTCACCAACACCAGGCCGACGCACGCGCCGAAGAGTAGTGCGCCCAGGGCAATCAACCCGCCGATGATCAACCGCGGATTACCGCGCTGCGGCACCGGCGTTGGAAGTGGCGGGCCGGATGATGCGTCGGACAACGGCACCGTCGGAGGAATGGCCGGCGTGGGCGGCGCCTGTGCAGGCCTTGCCGCCGTCGGATCAGGCATTGGCGCAGGAACGTCCGGCCCCGCCTGTGGCGCAGGACTGGCTTCGGGCAGGCGCGCCCCACACTCTGGGCAGAAGCGGCTATTGGAGGTGTTCTTTGTGCCGCAGTTAGGACAAAACGCTGGGATCATGAACTACGCTTTCAGTACAACATGGCTGATGGATTCAATACTGTGCGCAACGCATCAACCACCTGTCGATTCTGCGCTGCGGTGCCGAATGAAATCCGAATCAAGCCCGGCAACCCCCACCCGCTCAACGGCGTAACGGTGAATCCGTGCGTGCGCAGGCCTTCGGTTACGGCTGCGTCATCACCGACCGGCACCGCCACAAAGTTCGTGGCGCTGGGGATCGGCTCCAGGCCCAGCGCCCGCAGTTCACGCAGGAAGAAAGCTCGGCTCGCGTCGGCATGCGCCCGACTGCGCGCAATATGCTCGGTGTCGGCCAGCGCTGCAATGCCACCTATCTGGGCCATACTATTGACATTAAAAGTGGGGCGCACACGCTCCAAATAACTGATCAGGTCGGCGTGGCCGTACGCATAACCCAGGCGCAAACCCGCCAGACCGTGGATCTTGGCAAACGTGCGCATCAGCAGCAGGTTCTCACGGCCATCACGCAGCTCCGGCAGCAGATCGGAGTAATCGGCGTCGGACGCGACAAACTCCACATAGGCCTCGTCCATCACCACCAGCACATCGTCCGGCACAGCGTCGAGCAGTGCGCGTACCTCAGCGGCGCCGACAACCGTGCCGGTCGGGTTGTTTGGATTACAGACGAAGATCAAGCGTGTGCGCGGCGTAATTGCGGCAGCCATCGCCGCCAGATCGTGAGTATAGTTGCGCAACGGCACGCGCACCGGCTGCGCGCCGAGTTCGAGCGTGCGCAGCAAGTAACTGATGAATGTCCCCTCGGCGAAAACAGCTTCGTCACCGGGGTTCAGGAAAGCCAGGCAGAGCAGGAGGATCAACTCGTCGGAGCCGTTCGCGCAGGTAACCTGCTCCATGCCCAACCCAACGTGCGCGCCAAGCGCCTGACGCAGCGCCGCCGCACTTGCGTCAGGGTAGCGATGCACGTCAGCGAGCGCAGCCTGCATCGCCGTCAGCGCCATGGGCGAAGGGCCAAGCGGGTTTTCATTCGACGAAAGCTTTACTACATCGGCATTTTGACGAGCGATCAGCTTGGCCGGCTTGTAGGCCGGGAGCTGCTGAATATTGGTTTTGTAGCGCATCCCTGTCTTTCAGTGCGGTAGTCCGACAGTCTGACAGTCCTCAGTTCCCTAGCATCAGATCCTACTTGATTGTTATCGGCTAGCCGCTAGCCGCGCTCAACGGCAACGTAAAGTGAAAACTACTTCCGTTGCCCTCAACACTATCGACCCAGATCTGGCCGCCGTGCA
>JBBRUG010000313.1:0-7035 GCA_038247995.1 Chloroflexales bacterium
CAGCGCATTCGGTGCCGAGCCGGTGCGCCACGGCTGCTCAATGTGCGTCTGCCATGCCGTAGCGACAACCGTGCTCTGACGCACCCGCGTGTACAGATATTCCAGTGCACTGCTCTGCGGCCCTTGATCACGCGCCTCAAGCAACACCTCACGCAGCCGGTAGAGTTGCGAACGCGGCGTTCCAGCTTGTTTCAGCGCACGCAGGGTGTCGAGCAATCCAGCGAACTCGTACCAGGTATACGGGCGGGCTGTCAGTCGGCACTGGCGGCCCTCAAATGCCGCGCGGCGAAACTCGCTGATCTTGTCGATCACCATCGTGATCGACTTCAGCACCATAAAATCGATTGCACCACCCTGCTCCGGTGTGGCCGCCTTCTTAGCGTTCTTCAGCAACTCCTCAACCAGTTGCTGCAAGAAGAAGATCGGCGCGTCGGCCTGGGCGATCACGAGGCCGGTCGAAAGCCCGATCTGTGGGGTGAAGTTCAGCAGATTCTGCGTATCATCGCCGTGGTAGCGCCCGGTATGATCGCGCGGTTCAGCGCTCCCTAGCTGGCGCTCGAACGCCACTCCGATTGTGAGTGCGATCTTCAGCGCCTTGTCGCCCGGCACAATCAGGAACAGGTCATCACCGCCGATGGTGAGAATCTCAAAGGGGTGACACCAGTTCTGCGTTCCCTGTTCATCGGCAACTTCAGCCGGCGTGAGATGTTCGGCCAACGCTGCAAAGACGGAATGCGTCGCAACAGCTTCGAGATCGGCAGAAAATTGCGCATAGTCACCAGGCGTTCGTTTGGTAGCCATTGCCCGCCCGACATTGTTGCCGTCGGCATAGATCAAACCAATAAAGCCGCCACCCGCCGCGCCGATCTGGTGCGTGTCGAAGGCCGGCTCGGCAGTTTCCGCATGCGCACGCTGTGCATATGCGCTGCTTTTACCCGCTGTCTGAAGATAGGTTTGCCACTGGCTTGACCACGCCCGCGCTGCAATCCCATCTGGGATCGCCCAGCTAATCTTTTTACCGAGATCGTTGGCCGCCGGTTGCTCCCCACGCTTAATCAGCCGCCCCACCGCAACTTTGCGCACACTGGCCTCGCTCAGAGAGCCGTAAATATCATGCACCAGTACTGCTGGCCGATGATCGCTGCTGGCACAACGGGCAACCCAGGGCAACCGCTCGACGGTTGGGAGCGCCCGTGCTTCGCCATGCGTCGTACGTTCATCGCGGCGGCGGTTGTACATCGTTGCCAGTACGGTCACCAGTTCGCCAAAACTTTTGCGGTAATAGAAGCGTACCCCTGGGGTATGATCGCCGTTCGGTGGTTGGTAGTAATACTGTTCCAGAATGGGACAAAGTTCAGCATTCCGCCATCCTGCTAAAAACTCGTCGATCCAATAGTCAAGCAACCCGGCACTGTTGAACGTCACGCGCCCATAGCGCAACTCGATCAACCGAAACGTCTGGCTCACTGCGACACTCAGGGCGGTCTGGGTCAAGGCAGTAAAGCGCCGCTCGATCTGCGCCGCCAGAGCAGAGCCTTTACCCGCTGGGGCAACGGCCAGGAACGAGCCGCCGCCGGCGTAGATCACCCGTTCCTTACCGCACAGACGCTCCACTTCATCGATCCCGGCGAAATCGAGCAGCGCTGATGCGCCGCGAATCTCGGGCAGCCGCGCCGACTCAAAGACATAGCCCTTGATTTTGGTTGCACCGCCATAGATCAGATCAATCCGATCATCCGTACCAAGCAGGTGCTGCACTTCACGCTGAAGCGCATCGATCTGCTGGCGACTCGGCTGCGCTGGGCCGCCCAATACCTTTTGCACCAGCGCGATCACATCCTCCCGGTTGGTAGCATCCAAACAGGCTGCAATCACCGTATGAAAATCGTTTGAGGGTGTGTGCATTACGATTCCTATCTAGCGTCCTCGTCCTCATACAGAACGGATCTGCGTCATCTGCGTCATCTGCGGAGGCTTGTTCCCGGATCAATCCCCTCCAACACATACCCGCCATTCCCAAACACGCACGCTTTCCCGATATGGACGATGCTGCCCAGCAGCAGCACGGCGCGCAGGGCGGGCGGAACGTTGCGCAATTCGGCGCTGCCCGCGATCCCGCCGAGCGACATGATCTGCGGTGTAGGGCCACGGGTCGAGGTGCGCTTCCAGTCGTGCCATTGCGTCGCAATCGGACGGGCCTGCACCTGTTCGGCCGCCTCAACCAGCGGGCGGTACGCTGCGCTCCAGCCGCCGTCGGCGTGGAACGCGGCCAGCGCGTCGATCCGCCAGCAAGCCGCCTGCACCAACGCCCCCGCTTCAATCGTGTTCAGGTAGGCGCCGCGATATTTCAGCCGCAACGGGCCATGCAGGGTGAGCCGGAGGTCGGCGGGCAGTGTCGCGGCGCGCGCGGTGATCGCCGCGCTGCTCAGCACCGGCAGATCCACCGCAGTAACCATGCGTCCGTCGTGGTAGATCAGCGGGCCGACGGGGCTCCAGGGCACCAGCGCTTCGGCGCGTTCCAGGCGCGCCCGCGTGTTGTCACGGCCCAGGCCCAGATCCCCCAGTTGCTCGAAGCTGAGCAGGAAGTAGGGCAGAAAGTCGATCCCGCGCCCAATCAGCACCAGCGTAAACTCCAGGGTTTCACCGGCGCGGTAGTGCGTACGTGCATCGAGCGGCGGCTCGATCACAAACGGGCGCGGCACATCGCGCAGATCGTGCAGGTAGGGGTTGTCGGGCGGGTGCGGCGTGGCGAAAATCCAGCGGAACGGGCAGATCGTTGCGCCGGCACAGCCTGCGCTCTGCCCGCAGCGCTGAGGGCAGGCCGCCTGCTGAAAGGCATAGCCGAAGCCGCCGCGCAACATGCTGCCCTTGCGCGCCGGGAAGACCCCGTCGCTGAGCAAGCGCATGGTAAGCCGCACCCGCAGCGTGGGCAGGCTCGGCAGGCTGGGCACCGTCTCTGATGCGGCGTCGGGTGTGGTTGGGGCAGTTGCAAGCATGGGCGATCTCCTGCGGGCCGCGCAGAGCGGCGCGGATTGGCGGATCCGCCTTCAAGCATAGCAGGGGGGGCGCACCACGCAATCCGAGTCGACTCGCAGAATCTTGCGAGTCGACTCGGATCGCAGTCGGAAGGGTCGGCGCTATACTGCACAGACACGGGTACGCGGGGGAGGCTTTCCGATGCTACGATGCCTGATCGGCGAAGAATGGCGCGAAGTGCTCGCGCAGCCAGCGCGCGTTGGCCCGCTGCTCAGGCGGCAACCCCCAGACGTTGATGCACTCCTGGAAGATCACCTTCTGGTGCGAGTAGACGGTCGAAACCTCGACCGACAGCGCAGCGGCGACCTCCTGCGGACTCAGGCCGCGCGCCACCGCCTGCAGCACCTCACACTGCCGGGGGGAGATCCGAGTCAGCACTTCCCGACACCGCTCATACTCCGGCGGCGGCGTACCGACCACCGCCGGCGCGGCAGGAAGTGCGCCAAAGCCAGCGCCGAGAGTGGGCACCGGGATGCGCAGTAACGCCACCTCGGCAGCGTCAGGATAGTGCATCTGCGCGCCACGATGCGTTGCCGCCCGCACCGCATCACTCGAGTAGAGATGCCAGACGCGGTCGTGCTGATCAAAATGCTGGAGCGCTGCTGCGGTCGCAAGCATACTGAGCACGCGCCGTCCGCCCGTTGCGCACAGATGGATGGTTGCGTGCTGCGCTTTCAGTTGCTGCAACAAGCGCTGGATGGCCGTCGATGCAGCATCCACAGCAGCCTCACTCTGTACGTCCGCCACGGGGCGCTGCCCGATCAGGATCGGCAGCATCCGAAAGCGCAGGGGCTGACCACAATAGTGATCATCGACAAAGAGCGCGGCCAGACGCTGCAAAGCTGCCTGATAGTGCGGGCCATGTTGCGTGAGATGAATGACAATCAGTTCCGTTAAGGGGTATCCGCGTATGAGCAAGGCATCCAGGGCCAGCGTGACAATCTGGGGTTGACTGCCGAGCGTTGCGACACAGACACACGGTAATGGCAATGCAGAGCGAGCATGAGGTTGTATGAGTGAACGTGCCATAACACCGCGCTTTCCCGCTATTTTGATCGGTGGACCGCCCCATTCCGGAAAAAGCACCCTGGTCTACCATCTCAGCGCCGCGCTGCGGCTACGCGATGCGCCGCATTATGTACTGCGGGCGAACCCTGATGGTGAAGGCGACTGGAGCGCCCAGGCCCCTGAGGCGCTCGTGGCCGCATTACGCGCCCAGGCGCGGAGTGATTGGTCACAAACATTTGCCGCCCAGGTCGCCGCTGATATTGCGCGGCGGCAACTCCCGCTCCTCGTTGATGCCGGCGGGAAACTGTCGCCGGAAACCGAACAGCTTGCCGCCCACTGCACCCATGCCGTTGTGCTCTCCGCCGACCCCGCTGCGGCAGCGGATTGGCGCGATCTCGCCGCGCGCCATCAGCTTATCCTCCTCGCCGACCTCCGCTCCGAACTGGCGGGCGCGCAGCAGATTGATCAGTTCGGCCCGCCGTTGCAAGGCGCGCTCACCAATCTGCGCCGCAATGGCGATCCGACCGGCCCATGCCTGCAAGCCCTGATTGAACTTGTCGCCCAGTGTTGTGCGTGGTCAGCCGATGCCGTCTTTCAGATCCATCGGGCACAGGTGGATGAGCAACTCATCTTACATGTTGAACGCGCCATTCATCCACTCACAGCCCATCAACACGAGGGATCCTGGCAACCGGAACACCTGCCGACCTTACTGGCAAGCCTGCCGCCCGAGACACCCCTGGCCATCTACGGACGCGGCCCCGGCTGGCTCTATGCGGCGCTCACTGTCTTCGCCGCACCAGCCGCCTGTCTGATCTTCGATGTCCGCCAGGGCTGGGTGGAACTGCCGCTCCTCTTGCTGGGGCATCGTCCCGGCGCACAGTTGCTGCAGTGGGAGATCGAGCAGCATCAGGCCGACACGCATGTCCGCTTTCGGATTGTTGGCGGCTACCTGAGCTATGCTGAGGCGCTCGGCACGACGGCGCCCTTTATCGATCTGGAGCGTGGCGTCATCCTGAGCGGCAAACTCCCCCACTGGCTGATGGCAGGCCTCGCCCGCCTGTACAGTTCGGCGATCTGGGTTGCTTGGTATCAACCGCAACTTGAAGCCGCGATCGTTGTTGCCAGCCGCACCGCTGCGATTCCGCTTGGGACGCGCCTACCAATGACGGGATGACGCCGGAGGAACCGTAATGAGTAGATCGATCTTGTGCAAAAACCACTGAGATCATACCATATCTTGCTGGCAAAATCAGCATACAGCGCACCCATGGTAACAACCTTCCTCGTGTGGGAGCCACACCAGCAGGGCTAATGCAGCGTCGACCGATGACGCACCCTTCGAGATGCGCGATGCGCTACTCAGGATGCGTACTTCTCCCTTCGACAGGCGGTTCGTGAGCTTGTCGAGCGGCAGGCTTCGTCCTGAGGCACAGCCCGAAGGGCCGGGGTTCGACTGAGATCACGACGAAGCCTCCGCTTCGCTGCGGCCTCCTCAGGATGCGCACGCTCAGAGACGTTACAACAGCCCTGGCGTGCATAACCCTGTTTCCAGAAATAACCTATAATGGCTTCAGCCTCCTGAATCCTAAATCCTGAATCCTGGGCATATGACCGACCAACTGCTCACCATGCTCGCCGCCCGCGCTGCTGAAGGCCGCCCATTGCGCGTCGGCCTGATCGGTGCCGGTAAGTTCGGCACAATGTTTCTCGCCCAGGCCCGTCGCGTGAACGACCTGCATGTGCTCGGCATCGCCGACATTGCACCGCAACGCGCGCGTGCCGCGCTGCTGCGCGCCGGCTGGCCTGAAGCGCAGTTCAGCGCCGCCAGCCTTGGTGAAGCCCTCGCTAGCGGCGCAACCCACGTCGGCGATGATGCCGGCGCGCTCATTGCCGCCAACGGCCTCGACGTGATCGTCGAAGCCACCGGCGTGCCCGCCGCCGGCATCGCCCACGCCCTGCTTGCAATCGATTTCGGCCGCCACATCGTCATGGTTAATGTCGAAGCCGACGCCCTCGCCGGCCCGCTGCTCGCCCAACGCGCCGCCGCCGCCGGCCTCGTCTACTCGCTGGCCTACGGCGACCAGCCCGCCCTGATCGCCGAACAGGTCGCCTGGGCGCGCAGTTGCGGCTTCACTGTCGTCTGCGCCGGCAAAGGCACGCGTTACCTGCCCGCTTACCACCAATCCACCCCCGCCACCGTCTGGGAGCACTACGGCTTCACGCCCGAACAGGTCGCCAAAGGCGATTTCAACCCCCAGATGTTCAACAGCTTCCTCGACGGCACCAAGTCGGCGATCGAAATGGCCGCCGTCGCCAACGCCTGCGACCTCACGCCGCAGCCCGACGGCCTGCGCTTCCCGCCTTGCGGCGTGGATGACCTGCCCCATATCTGTCGACCGACCGAACACGGAGGCCAACTTGCCCATAGCGGCACCGTTGAGGTCGTTAGTTCCCTGGAACGCGACGGCCGCCCGGTCTACCGCGATCTGCGCTGGGGCGTCTTCGTCACTATCGAAGCCCCCGATAGTTATGTCGAGCGCTGCTTCAGTGAATATGGCCTCAACACCGACAGCAGCGGGCGCTACACCGCGCTCTACCGACCGTACCACCTGATCGGCCTGGAGCTCACCGTCAGCGTCTTGCGCGTTGGGTTGCGCGGCGAAGCCACCGGCACGCCCAACGCCTTCCGCGGCGATGCCGTCGCCATCGCCAAAGCCGACCTCCCCGCCGACAGCGTGCTCGACGGCGAAGGCGGCGCAACTGTCTACGGCCAACTCTTGCCGGCCAGCGCCTCGCTCGCCCACGGCGCCCTGCCGATCGGCCTGGCCCACGGCGTGCAACTGCGCCGGCCCATTGCCGCCGGCGCCATCCTGCGCTGGGACGACGTAACCTACGAAACGACCAACCCCACCGTCCGCATCCGCCGGCTCATGGAACGCACCTTCGCGGCGGGGTAATGCCCCGCGCCGCCGCGCCCTGAACGACGCG
>JBBRUG010000314.1:0-7005 GCA_038247995.1 Chloroflexales bacterium
AACTCGATGCCGGTGCGCGACCTCGACACCTTTTTCGGGCCGACAAAAACACCGCTCGCGCTGCTGGGTAATCGTGGTGCGAATGGGATCGATGGTCTGGTGAGCACGGCCCTCGGCGCAGTGGCCGCCGGTGCGGGGCCGCTGGTGCTTGTACTGGGCGATCTGGCGCTTTACCACGACGCAAACGGCTTGCTTGCGGCTAAACTGCACGGCCTGGATCTGACGATTGTGCTGATCAACAACGACGGCGGCGGAATCTTCTCCTTCTTGCCCCAGGCGAGTGAGCAGGATCGCTTCGAACTACTGTTTGGCACGCCGCATGGCCTCGACTTTCAGCCGCTGGCGGCGATGTACGGCGGGCAGTATACGCTCGCCGCCGATTGGGCAGCCTTCCGGGTTGCGGTAGGTGCGGGGATCGCGGGCAAGGGGTTGCATCTCGTCGAAGTACGCACCGAGCGCGTCCAAAACGTCGCCGATCACCGCGCGATCTGGCCACGCGTGACGGATGCGCTGGAGCAGGCCGGGTTGGCATAATGAACCTCCACATTACTGAAGCCGGCGCCGGCCCGCCCTTGCTGCTACTCCATGGCTTTACCGGCAGCGCCGTCGAGTGGCACGCGCAGTTTCCCGCGTTCGCCGCCGTACGCTGGGTGATTCTGCCCGACCTGATCGGCCATGGCGCGAGTGAAGCGCCCCATGATCCGGCGCGCTACACGATGGAGTACTGTGTCGCCGACCTGCTCGCCATGCTCGATCAACTGGGCATTGAACGAGCCGACGTGCTGGGCTATTCGCTGGGCGGGCGGGTGGCGCTACAACTGGCCGCCGCTGCGCCCGAGCGCATTCAGCGCCTCGTGTTGGAAAGTGCGTCACCCGGTATCAGCGACCCCACCGAACGTGCGGCGCGCGTAACCAGCGATAATGCACTGGCTGATCGGATTGAGGCCGAGGGGCTCCAATGGTTCGCCGATCATTGGGCCGCTATTCCGCTCTTTGCCAGCCAGGCGAGTTTGCCCGCCGAAGTGCGCGCCGCCCAGCGCGAACGCCGGTTGGCTCAGCGCCCGCATGGCCTGGCCAACTCGTTACGCGGCATGGGCGCCGGTCGGCAAACCGCGCTCTGGGATGCGTTGCCCCAGCTTGCCGTGCCGACGCTCATTCTTAGCGGTGCGCTTGACCAAAAATACGTAACGATTGGCAAGCAGATGGCGGTTGCACTGCCTCATGCCAAGCATGCCATCATTCCTGCCGCCGGCCATACGGTGCATTTAGAGCAGCCGCAAGCCTTCAATGAGATTGTGGTACGATATTTAAAAGCAATCCCGTAGGGCCGTAGCTCGCTACGTCCCTGTTTGCTACGGAGAACATAATGCCCATCGAATGGAACAATGCCTACGACGGTTACACCGACATTATTTACGAGCACGACGCCGGCGGCGAGGGGATTGCCAAAATCACGATCAACCGCCCCGCGAAGCGCAATGCCTTCCGCCCTGAGACGACGATCGAGCTGATCGATGCCTTTAACCGCGCCCGCGACGACGAGCGGATCGGCGTGGTTCTCTTTACCGGCGCCGGCGATCAGGCCTTCTGCTCCGGCGGCGATCAGAGCGTGCGTGGGGCCGGCGGGTATATTGGGCGCGACAAGGTGCCGCGCCTGAATGTGCTTGATCTCCAGCGGCTCATTCGGGTCACGCCCAAGCCGGTGATCGCCCTCGTGGCCGGTTATGCCATCGGTGGCGGGCATGTGTTGCACGTTGTGTGTGATCTGACGATTGCTGCTGAGAATGCGATCTTCGGCCAGACCGGGCCGAAGGTGGGCAGCTTCGACGGCGGTTACGGCTCGAACCTGCTTGCGCGCATGGTGGGCGACAAGCGCGCCCGCGAGATCTGGTACCTCTGCCGGCAGTACAACGCCGCCCAGGCGTATGAGATGGGCCTGGTGAATAAAGTGGTGCCGCTGGAGCAGCTTGAGGACGAAGGCGTGCAGTGGGCGCGCGAAATTCTTGAAAAGAGCCCGATGGCGATCCGTTTCCTCAAGTCGGCGATCAACGCCGATGCCGACGGCGCCGCCGGGTTGCAACAACTCGCCGGCGATGCAACGCTGCTCTACTACCTGAGTGAAGAGGCCAGCGAGGGCAAACAGGCCTTCCTAGAAAAGCGCAGGCCGAACTTCCGGCGCTTCCGGCGGTATCCGTAAGGAACAAAGAACCGGAGAACCAAAGAACTAAAGAACCAAAGAACCAGAGTGCGAGGTTCCGAGGTTCCCTGGTTCCCTGGTTCTGTACCTCAGATGTATGACAACTAAAACAACACCATCATCACCGCCTTCGCCATTGCGTACTTGGCTCATGGCCATTCGTGTGCCGACGCTGCCCGCCGCAGTAGTGCCGGTATTTGTCGGCACGGCAACAGCCTTTGCCGATGGAACCTGGAAGCCGCTGGCCTTTCTGGCTGCGCTCCTGGCCGCACTACTGATTCAAATTGGCACCAACTTCGCCAACGATTATTTCGACAATGAGAAGGGCGCCGATACCGCCGCCCGCCTCGGCCCAACCCGCGTGACGCAGAGCGGTTTGATTGCGCCTGCCGTCGTGCGTAACGCCATGATCGCCAGTTTCGCCCTGGCGGCGCTCTGCGGCATCTATCTGATCTATGTCGGCGGTTGGCCAATTCTGCTGATCGGCTTGTGCTCCATCGCGGCGGGAATTCTTTACACTGGCGGGCCGTTTCCGCTCGGCTACAACGGCCTGGGCGATTTGTTCACGTTTATCTTTTTCGGCGTAGTCGCCGTTGTCGGCACCGATTATCTGCACACTGGCGCGTGGCGTTGGGTGGCCTTGCTGGCCAGTTTGCCGGTGGGCATGCTTGTCACCGCGATCATTGTAGTGAACAATTTGCGCGATGCGCCGACCGACCGGGAGGCGGGCAAACGCACCCTGGCCGTGATTTATGGCGAACGTTTTGCGCGCAGCGAATATGCGCTGCTGGTGATCGGCGCTTACATTACGTTGCCGGTCGTCTGGATGTGGGGCGGCGCCTCGCCCTTCACGCTGCTCGCCTGGCTAAGTGGGCCGCTGGCCATTCGTCTGCTCGATGCCGTGGGCAAAGATCGCGGCCGGGCGCTGAATGCCTCATTGCGCAATACGGCGCGCCTGCACCTCGTTTTTGGCCTGCTGATGACGGTGGGGTTGCTGATTGGATAGTCTCCCCGATCCATTGGCCCGCCGCGCCGCCGCCGCCCCGAACGCCCCGGCACTGATCGCCGCCGGGCAGACCTGGACCTGGGCCGAACTACACGCCTGGGCCGATGCAATCGCTACGCAGTTGCGCGAGCTTGGTGTGCAAGCAGGCGACCGGGTGGCCTTGCTCGCCGGGAATACGCCGGCCTTTGTTGCTGTAGTACACGCCTTGCCGCGCCTCAGCGCGGTGCTCGTGCCGCTGAATATTCGCCTTACCCCAGCCGAACTCGCCTGGCAGATCAGCGATAGCGGAGCGACGTTGGTCGTGTATGACGAGGTGTTGTTTCCAGAATTCAGGATTCAGGATTCAGGATTCAGGATTCAGGGTTCAGGAGGACAACGGACAGATCCGCAGATTGCGCAGATGACGCAGATGTCGGACGAAGAACGAAGGACGAAGGACGAGCGACGGGGGACGGGGGACGCAGGCTCGGCATTCGTCGTTCGTCTTTCGGCTTTGGTCGAAACTCAGCCCTCAGCCCTCAGCCCTCAGCCCTCAGCCCTCCCCCTCGCCGTCCCGCACACAATCATCTACACCTCCGGCACAACTGGTCGGCCTAAGGGCGCACTGCTGACGTATGGCAACCACTGGTGGAGTGCTGTCGGTTCGGCGCTGAACCTGGGCTTGCACGCCGACGACCGCTGGCTGGCGGTGTTGCCGCTCTTCCATGTCGGCGGCCTGTCGATCTTGCTGCGCAGTGTGTTCTACGGCATCCCCGTTGTGCTGCACGAGCGCTTCGATCCGGTCGCTGTGAATGCCGCCATCGCTGCCGAGCAGGTGACGATCATCTCGGTTGTCGCCGTCATGCTTCAACGCATGCTCGCGGCCCAGGGCATAGCGCCATTTCCTGCTCAGCTCCGCTGCGTGTTGCTCGGCGGCGGCCCAGCCCCGCAGCCGCTGCTGGAGGCGTGCGCGGCGCGTGGTGTGCCGGTGGTGCAAACCTATGGCATGACTGAAACCGCCTCGCAGGCCGTAACGCTTGCCCCCGCCGATGCGTTGCGCAAACTTGGCTCAGCGGGACAGCCATTGCTGCCGGTGGAAGTGCGCATCAGCGCTGCGGACGGGGCCAACGCATCTGTGGGCGAGGTGGGCGAGATTTGCTTGCGCGGGCCGAATATCACTGGCGGTTATCACAATCGGCCTGAAGCAACGGCTGAGGCGCTGCGCGACGGCTGGTTCCATACCGGCGATCTGGGCTACCTTGATGCCGAGGGCTACCTCTATGTGGTTGATCGGCGGACCGACCTGATTATCTCCGGCGGTGAAAACATCTATCCCGCCGAAGTTGAAGCCGTACTGCTGGCCCATCCCGCCGTGGCCGAAGTGGGTGTTGTCGGCGTCCCCGACGCACAGTGGGGCAGCGTGCCGGTGGCCTTCATTGTGCCGCATCCTGCGCCCCCGCCCAACCTCGCCGCCGACCTGATCGCCTTTGTCCGTGAACGCCTTGCGCCCTACAAAGCCCCACGCCGGATCACACTTGTAGCTGAATTGCCGCGCACGGCTTCCGGTAAGCTTCGCCGTAACCTACTCCGCGAACGCAGCTAGTCCGGCGACCGGCTCCACGTCAACTCTCTTCTAGAGGTGGGGCCAGGGGAGGGCGAAGCCCGCCCCTGAAACCCCATCCCACACGTTAATCTAAGATTGACAGGCTACTAGGATAGCCTCCTTTCGTTCTATTCTTGGTATCATACCTGTGTAATCCAGATCAAAGCTGGCTTCTTTGGGCCATGGTGGAGCGTCTATAAAGGGCTTGTCTTTGTTGCTGTTGCGAAGGTGTGCCAGGTGCTCGTTGAATACGGACGGTTTCGCGTCGCCTGGATTGATTGGTACGATCCGGTAGCTGCTCGGCTGATCCCGGTGGCCGAATGGGGCGATGCTGCCGGCCAACTCCAATGCCTTCCGGTCGATGGCGCTGAGGGTTTAAGCGGGCGTGGGCCTGCCGGCCTACGAACCGTAGAACATGCATGCCCAAGCGACGACCCGCAGGGTCGTCGCTTGGGCTTCCGCCTACATTTTCAGCAACAGCACGATCAGCAGCCCGATGACGATGATGACGGTGGCAATTGTTACGAGCGGGTTGCTCCGGGGCGGCGTTTTTGGCAGGGTGATGATCAGCGTCTCCACCTCCGGCTCGCTCTGTCGGGTTGCACCGAAGGCGAATAGAACGAGCAGGGCCAGTCCGACGAGGATGAACGACTCCATAGTGTGTTCTCCTTGTCTTGTTGCTGCCGGGGCATTCCCGTCAGGTTGGGGGCTCATTGTGCGCTATAAGCACCAATCCGGCATCGGTCGTCGGGCGGATGATGGACAAGGCGGCAGGAAGCAGGCGGCAGGAAGCAGGAAGCAGGCGGCAGGAAGCAGATGGCAGTCCAGGGCGACCAGATTGGGTCGCCCGTACGGGGTTGGTCTTTGGTCCATCGTCGAGTTGTCAGACTGCCGGACTGATCACAGTTGGGCTTTGAGCAGTTTGAGCGGGGTGCTGACGAAGGAACGCACAAAGCGCCAGGTGAGTTCGGGGGTTTCAAATTGGGGCCAGTGGCCGGCCTTGGGGAGAATGCGCAGTTCGGCATTCGGCCATTCGTCGGCGACGGCGCTGGCATCGCGCAGGGGGACGGTATTGTCTTCCATGCCCCAGATCACGAGGGCGGGCATCATTAACACGCCAAGTTTGCCTTGCAGATCATTTTCGCGCATTGCTGTAAAGCACTCGGCGCGCACCCGGCCCTGGCCGGGGCGGCGGGCGTCGGCGCGCAACCGTTCGTAGTCTTGCTGCGCGATCCCGCTGCGCTCGGCGAATGAAGCGGGCTTCATCAAGCGGTCGGTGGCGCTGAGCAGGTACGGCTCCAGGCTGGATACGATCCGGTTGATCAGCGGCACGCGCTCGATCATTGTGATCGGCGAGATGAAGGTATTGATCCAGAACGAAAGTTTGCCGCTGATCGTCGGGCAGAGCAATACGAGCCGTTCGACGACTTCAGGGTGGCGCAGGCCCATCGTTACGCCGATCATGCCGCCCATCGAGTGGCCGAGAATGACGGCAGGAAGCGCCGGGCTGAGTTGGCGCACCAGGCCGGCGAGGAGATCGGCATAAGCCGGGATCGATGCGCGCTCGGGTAATGCCGGCGAATCGCCGTAACCGGGCAGATCGACGGCAACGCAGTAGAAGCGTTCGCTGAGCAGCGGCAGCAGCGGCGAGAGCGCGTACCACGAGCTACTCCAGCCGTGGATCAGCAGCAACAGGCGCCGGCCCGGCGAACCCTGGACGTGGGCGTGGATGGACTGGCCATTCACCTCAAAGACCCGTTTCTCAGCCTGGTGCTGCTGCGGGCGAGTAACCTTAGCCGATGTAACGCCCTGTTCGCGGGCGCTGCGCAGGTCGCGGGCGCGTTCCTGCAACTGTGTGAAGTAGCTCGACGACGTGATCTCTTGCACTTCACGCTGCTTCTTCACCTGGTCGATCGCAATTTTCAGGTCGGCGATCTCCTGGCGCAACTCCTGTTCGCGGGCATACGCCGCCAATGCCGCCGCAGCCAGCGTGCCGAGCGATTGCAGCGTCTGCTCATCTTCGGCGTTGAACGCGACCACTTCGCCGGCGCTGTTCTGGGCATTGATCAGTTGCAGCACGCCGATCACGCGCCCGCTGCCGTCCGGCAGGGGGATGTTCAGCAGCGAGGTTGAATGATACCCGGTACGAGCATCGAATTCACGGGTGCCCGAGAAGTCGTAGCCGTCGGCATCATAGGCGTTGGCGATGTTGATCACCTG
>JBBRUG010000315.1:0-6940 GCA_038247995.1 Chloroflexales bacterium
ACGAAATGCAATGCGGGCATCGACGGCAATGATGCCACGAAATGCAATGCGGGCATCGACGGCATTGATGTAGAGACGCCCCGCCGGGGCGTCTCTACCGTGGAACCGTTGCCATCGTTGCCGGCATTGCCGCCGTTGCGATCATCGCCCGTCGCCGCGCCGACGTTGCGCGCCGGTTCGCTGGGCGCAATCGTCGGCCAATGGAAATCGGCGGCAACCAAACGTATTCGCGCCGACCTGTGCGCCGATTTCGCCTGGCAGCCGCGCTTCTACGATGTGATCATCCGCGACGCGGCGATGCTGGCCCGCCTGCGCCGCTATATCGCCGACAACCCGGGCCGCTGGGCGCAGCGGCGGATCTGATGGATGTTGAAAATGACCACTACTTGGATAGAATGCCACCTTGGTGATGTGGTTACCCTTCAAAGGGGATTTGATCTGCCCAATCGCGATCGTCGTGAGGGCAAGGTGCCTATTGTGTCGTCGTCCGGCGTTTCGGGCTATCACGAAATACCTAAAGTTAAAGGGCCTGGGGTTGTCACCGGACGTTACGGCACCTTAGGTGAAGTGTTTTTCGTGCGAGAGGATTTTTGGCCGCTTAACACGACGTTATATGTTCGTGACTTCAAAGGAAATGATCCGCTTTTCATCAGTCTCTTTTTGAAAACTTTGGATCTCGCTCATCACAATGCCGCAGGAGCCGTTCCTGGAGTTAATCGCAATGCGCTTCACCTGTTGCCGGTGAAAATCCCCCCCCTCGCCACCCAACGCCGCATCGCCGCCGTGCTCAGCGCCTACGACGACCTCATCGAGAACAACCAGCGCCGCATTGCCATCCTTGAGGAGATGGCCCGCAACCTCTACCGCGAGTGGTTTGTGGAGTTTCGCTTTCCAGGGTGGGAGCAGGCGCAGTTTGTCGAGACGGCCCTGGGGCGCGTGCCGGAGGGGTGGAAAACGGGCCGACTTGCGGATGTAGCCTCTGTAAATAAGTTGAGTGTTAAACGAGGGAAAGAACCTTCACAAATTCAATACGTGGATATTGCTTCTGTTTCATCTGGCAAAATCGACAAGATCGAAACAGTGCCATTTACAGACGCTCCTGGTCGCGCCCGACGAATTGTTTGCCATGGAGATATAATCTGGTCAACAGTCCGTCCGAATCGGCGTTCCTATAGCCTTATTCTGCATCCGATAAGTAATTTGATTGTGTCCACGGGTTTTGCAGTACTTACGCCTCGTAGTGTTCCTTATAGCTACCTGTACCTAGCGATTACTACTAATGAATTTGTCTCGTATTTAACTAACCGAGCCAAAGGATCTGCATATCCTGCTGTCACAGGAAAAGATTTCGAAGAGGCTGAGTTAGTGATTTCATCGGTTCCTATTCTTGATATATTCCATCATATTACTGAAGATGTGCTAGCACTACAACAAACCCTGCAAAGTCGCAACGCCAACCTCCGCCGCCAGCGCGACCTGTTGCTGCCCCGGTTGGTGAGCGGCGAGTTGGATGTGAGCGAGTTGGAGCTTGCCGGTGTACTATCGGCAGTGGAATCCGAATGACGTGAGCCGATTTGCGCAACGTCGGCTCAAAGGTGAAGCCCAATGATTGATCGCGATAACACTCACATTGCCGTGCCGCGCATTGAGGAGTTGGCGGTAAAAAATTATCGCGCTCTTCGCGATCTGCACCTCCGCCCCCTGACGCCGCTGACGGTCTTTTTGGGGCCGAATGGCAGCGGCAAGTCTACGATCTTCGATGTGTTTGCCTTCCTTGCCGAGTGTTTTTCGGTGGGTCTGCGCAAAGCGGTTGATAAGCGAAATCGCTTTCGTGAGTTACGTAGTCGGGGCGCCGATGGGCCGATTGTGATCGAACTTAAATACCGCGAGCGGCCCAAAACGCCGCTGATCACCTATCATCTGGCGATCGATGAGAATCTCCGTGGCCCTTTTGTCGTCGAAGAGTGGCTACAGTGGCGGCGCGGCCAGCAAGGCAAACCCTTTCGTTTTTTAGACTTTCGCAACGGCGTCGGCCAGGTAACGAGCGGCGAAGCGCCAGACGAGTCGGACGCCAGGATCGAGGAGAGCCTAACTTCACCCGATCTCCTGGCTGTTAACACGCTCGGTCAATTCGCCAGTCACCCGCGAGTCAGTGCGCTACGGCGCTTCATCACCGGCTGGTATCTCTCCTATCTCACCGCCGATAATACCCGAGGCACCCCGGAAGAGGGGCCGCAGGAACGCCTCTCGGAGACCGGCGACAACCTACCAAATGTCATCCAATACCTTCGGGAGCAGCACCCCGAACGACTGGACGAGATTCTGCGTGTACTCACTCGACGAGTGCCCCGATTGGAGAGCGTGCAAGCGAACCTGATGGAGGACGGACGCCTGCTGCTCCAGATCAAAGATGCTCCGTTTGAGCGACCAATTCTCTCACGCTTCGCCTCAGATGGCACACTCAAGTTGCTCGCCTATCTGACCGTTCTCTACGATCCCGTTCCGCCGCAACTGATTGGGATCGAGGAGCCGGAAAATCATCTGCATCCGCGCCTGCTGCCCGAACTGGCAGAAGAATCTCGTACCGCCTCGGCCCGAGCCCAACTCATGGTTACCACTCATTCGCCCTTTTTCGTTAATGAGGTGCGCCCTGAAGAATTATGGGTGCTCTATCGGAATGAACAGGGCTACACGCAGGCTCGTCGTGCCGCCGACATGCGCGGTGTTCCGGAAGCAATCGCACAAGGCGCAAAGCTCGGCCAGCTTTGGATGGAAGGCGCATTCGATGTTGGCGATCCGCTGACCGCCGCCGGTGGCCCCAAACGGCGACTCTTGTAATACGTTGGATCTGCAATGTATATCCAATTCTACACTGAAGAGCTATCGGCCGAAGCTGCGCTACGCGCCCTTGTCCCTCGGATCGTACCGGATTCGGTTGATTTTGATATTCTGGTATTCCAGGGGAAAGCAGATTTGCTCACTAACGTACCGTCGCGCCTACGAGCGCTTGCCGGTTGGATGCCTGATGACTGGCGCGTTGTAGTACTTGTTGATCGTGATGACGATGATTGTATGGCGCTCAAACAGCACCTTGATCAAAGCGCGCATCAGGCAGGCTTCGTTAGCCGTGCCAATGCCACCGATCAGCAACGTGTACAAGTTCTGAACCGGATCGCGATTGAAGAGTTGGAAGCCTGGTTTTTTGGGGATATTGCAGCGCTACGAACAGTCTATCCACGCCTGAGCGCCACCTTAGGCCAACGTGAGCGCTATCGCGATCCTGATGCGATTGTCGGCGGCACCTGGGAACAGCTCGAACGAGAACTGCGACGAGCCGGCTATCATCGCGGCGGTCTCTCTAAAATCTTGCTGGCGCGCGAAGTTGCCCCTCATCTTGATCCATCACGTAATCGCTCACGCAGTTTTCAGGCATTCTATCGTGGGTTACAGGAGTTAACTGAAATACGAGCATAAACCTACTTGGAAGGCACGCCAATGCCATACCCGAAGCCCGACGCCGAAGATACCCTGGAGCAAGCAACAATTGCGCTGTTTGCCGAACTCGGTTGGCGCACGCTGAACGCCTATAACGAGACGTTTGGGGCACAGGGGACGCTGGGCCGCGCCGACCGGGGCGAGGTGGTGCTGACCCGCGAATTGCACGCCGCCCTATCCCGCTTGAACCCCAAGCTGCCGCATGCCGCTATCGTCGCTGCCGGCGAAGAGTTGCGCCGCGACCGGGGCGTGCTCGGGCTTGTCCAGGCCAATCGTGAGGTCTACAGCCTGCTCAAAGACGGCGTCAGAGTTATGGTTGAGGACGATAGCGGCGAGCCGATCACCGAGACGGTGCAGGTGATCGACTGGCTCAATCCGGCCAACAACGATTTCCTCCTCGTCGCGCAGCTCTGGGTTACCGGCGCCCTGCACACCCGCCGTACCGACCTGGTCGGGTTCGTCAACGGCCTGCCGCTGCTGCTGATCGAGTTAAAAGCCCACACAGTACACCTCAAGGCGGCCCACGATGGCAACCTCAAAGACTACAAGGACACCATCCCGCAGTTCTTCTGGCCCAACGGGTTGATCATCCTCTCCAACGGCAGCGACACGCGTGTGGGCAGCCTGAGTGCTGCCTGGGAACATTTCGCTGAGTGGAAGCGCATCAACGACGAGGGCGAGCAGGGCACAATCAGCCTTGAAACGACGATCCGCGCCACCTGTACCCCGCAGCGCTTGCTCGACCTGATTGAAAACTTCACGCTCTTCGACGAAGCAAAGGGCGGCCTGGTCAAGCTCGTTGCGAAGAACCACCAGTACCTCGGCGTCAACAGCGCCGTCGGCGCCGCTCGCTCGCTTGGCGACAACCAGGGCCGCCTCGGTGTCTTCTGGCACACGCAGGGCAGCGGCAAGAGCTATTCGATGGTCTTCTTCGCCCAGAAGATCCTGCGTACCGTGCCGGGGAACTGGACGTTCGTGATCGTCACCGACCGCCAAGAACTGGATGAGCAGATCTACAAGACCTTCGCCAACGTCGGGGCCGTCACCGAAGACGAGGAGCGCGTCCACGCCGACAGCGCCGCCCATCTGCGCGACCTGCTCCGCGAGGATCATCGCTACGTCTTCACGCTCATTCAAAAGTTCCGTGCCGAAGCCGGCACTGCCCACGAGATCCTCTCCGAGCGCAGCGACATCATCGTGATCACCGACGAGGCCCACCGCAGCCAATACGACATCTTCGCCCAGAACATGCGCAACGCGCTGCCGAACGCGGCCTTCATTGGCTTCACCGGCACGCCGCTGCTTGTGGGCGAAGCGAAGACCCGCGAGGTGTTCGGCGACTACCTGAGCATTTACAACTTCCGCCAGTCGATCGACGATGGCGCAACGGTGCCGCTCTATTATGAGAACCGCATCCCCGAACTGCAACTCACCAATCAGGAACTCAACACCGACATGGAACAGGTGCTCGAAGAAGCGGAACTCGACGAAGCCCAGGAGCGCAAGCTGGAGCGCGAGTTCGCCCGCGAGTACCACCTGATCACCCGCGACGAACGCCTCGACATCATTGCCGGCGACATCGTCGCCCACTTTATGGGGCGCGGCTACGTCGGGAAGGCGATGGTCGTCGCGATCGACAAGGCCACCGCCGTGCGGATGTACAACAAAGTCCGCGCCGCGTGGGACGCCCACCTGGAAACGTTGCGCCAATCAATGGTAGAGACGCCCCGGCGGGGCGTCTCTACGGAATCCTACCAGACGCCCCGGCGGGGCGTCTCTACCGAACAATCGGCCCTGATCAGCTCGTTGCAGCAACGGATCGCCTTTATGGAGGCGACCGACATGGCCGTGATCGTCTCGCAGGGCCAGGGTGAGATCGAAGCGTTCCAGAAGCGCGGGCTGGACATCATGCCGCACCGGAAGCGCATGCTGACCGAAGATCTGGAGACAAAGTTTAAGGACGCCCGCGACCCGCTGCGGATCGTCTTCGTTTGCGCGATGTGGATGACCGGCTTCGACGTACCAAGTTGCTCGACAGTTTACCTCGACAAGCCAATGCGCAATCACACCCTGATGCAGACCATCGCGCGGGCGAACCGGGTCTATCCCGGCAAGACTCACGGCCTGATCGTGGACTACGTCGGCGTCTTCCGCAACCTTCAGCAAGCGTTGGCGATCTACGGCGGCGGTTCAGAGGGGCCGACGGCGGGCGAAATGCCGGTAAAAGACAAGAGCGCATTGCTGGTGCAGCTTCAGGAAGCCCTGGCGGAGGCGTTGGAGTACGCGCAGGAGCGCGGCGTCGAGATCGACCCGATCGCCGCCGCGCCAACCTTCGAGCGGATCAAGCTGATTGCGGACGCCGTCGAACTGCTGATCATTAACGACGAAAGCAAGCGCCGCTTCCTGGAACTGGCCGACCGGGTCGATCGGGCGTTTCGCGCCGTGCTGCCCGACGAGCGGGCCAACCCGTTCGGCCCAACCCGCGCCGTCTTCGTCGCCCTGGCGGCGCGCGTGCGGAGCCACACCGCGCCGGTGGACATTGACGCGGTGATGGCTGAAGTCAACGCGCTCCTCGACCGCTCGATCGCCCCCGATGTTGGTTACATCATCAGCGCCCCGGTGCCCGACAATGTGATCCAGGACGCCACTATTCCCTACGTTCCCGATCATCTGGTTGATCTCAGCACGATTGATTTTGCGGCGCTCCAGGCCAAGTTTGCCGCTGGGCGCAAGCACACCGAAGTAGACAAACTGCGCGGCCTGTTGAAGCACAAACTCAACCAGATGATCCGGCTCAACCCGACGCGCATGAACTACCTGGAGACCTTCGAGCAGCTCATTGCCGACTACAACGCCGGCGTGACGAGCATTGACGAACTGTTCGCCCAACTCTTCCGCTTCACCCAGGATCTCAGCATCGAGGACGAGCGGCACATGGCCGAACAGCTCAGCGAGGAAGAGTTAGCCCTCTTCGACCGGATCATCGCCTCCGACGTGACGCTGAGCAAAACCGATCGCGATCAAGTCAAACAACTCGCCCGCGACCTGTTAGTCGTCTTGAAGCGCGAAAAACTTGTGCTCGACTGGCGCAAGAAACAGCAGGCCCGCGCCGGGGTGCAGGTCGCCATCGAAGAAGGGCTCAGCGACCTCCCCGAAGCCTACGACACTGACCACTTCCAGCAGACGCTTACCACCGTCTACCAGCACATCTACGACAACTATGCCAGCGCTGAGCAAAGCACGTATACGCGGGCGGCGTAATGTCTCGCAGAATGGCCTATTCACAGAACAGCAAGTAACACCTATGGCTCAGGCTACTCCTCCAATCGATCAACTTCAGGCAGCCATTGATGCGCTCCGGCGTGAGATTGCTGCGCTGGAAGGGTTTCCGGAACGCCAGGCGCCGCTGAAAGCTGAATTGGAGGCCAAATTAAGTGCATTGGAA
>JBBRUG010000316.1:0-6906 GCA_038247995.1 Chloroflexales bacterium
ATGGCGATCGCCGTCAGGAGTTGGTGCTGATCGGCCAGGCGATGGACGAGGACGACCTGCGCGCCCGCCTCGACGCCTGCCTACTCAGCGCCGCCGAAATGGCGCTCGGGCCAGCGGTATGGCGCTCCTTCGCCGACCCGTTCGGCGACTGGATGGTTTCCACTGATGCTGAAGATGATGACATAGCTGAAGAAAGAGGGTCAACCGATGAAAGTCGCCTACATTTTTAGTACCTCAGGCCACACTGCCAGTTACAAACTGGGTAAGATGATCTTGCCCCAACTCGAAGCAGGCAACCACGGCGCAACCGTGGTTGGGCTTTTCTTCTTTGACGACAACACCTATGTGCTCCGCACCGGCGACCCCTTGGGCGAGCGGTTGGCAACGGTCGCCGCCGAACAAGGTATCTTGCTCATGCTGTGTGATCAATGCGCCCTTGAGCGTGGCCTCGCGGAAGGCGCACCAGGCAACTGCCGTCCGAGCGGAACCGTTGCCGGCGTTCAGGTGGGTTGTTTTCCCGATCTCTACGCCGCCCTCGCAACCAATCCGCCCGATCAGGTGATTACGCTGTAGCCGTTGCCCGCTTCACCAATGATTCAAACGAACGAACACCCTGTCGCCGCATCAACGTGGCGCTTCCCGGAACGACTCGTCAGTTGGGGCACCCGGCTGCTTACCCAGCAATGCTGGAATTGGGGCTGCGACGTGCGCCGCCCGGAGGGCAACCTGTTACTGGAAGCCGGTTTCACGCGGGTGCGCCCGCCCACAGGCGTCACCGGCAATACGCTCTATGCCCTCCACCCATCACCTGAGACGCAGATCATCCTCTGGAGCTTCGGGATCTTCTTTGGGCAGGCGGCGTCGGGCGGGCTGTTGCTCAATCGCTTCCGCTTTGCACCGCACTCTATGGATACGCCAACCCTTCCACTGACGATCTGGACTCAGGAGCACCTTCCGCCGCTCCACCGCCCAGCTGCGGCTGATCGCGAACGGTTGGCGCTGCTGCTCGCTGGTCTGCTGGACTGGATCAGCGCGTATGAATCTACGGTGCTTGCCGAGCAGGGCGTGGCTTACCGCGAGGCCTGCCTGGCCCAGTGGAGTCGCCGGAAGCTTGGCGTGCCCGCTGCAGAGCTTCCGGCACGTTGGGCGATCCTTCGCGGAGACTGTGCCGACGCACTCGCCGAACGAGCCGCAGCGTGATCCCTAAAAACCCTCACGGAGCCAACACGATGAACAAACTCCCCGTTACGGTGCTCTCGGGCTTTCTCGGCGCCGGCAAGACCACCCTGCTCAATCACGTCCTTGCCAACCGCGCCGGCAAGCGCGTCGCCGTGATCGTCAACGACATGAGCGAGGTGAACATCGACGCCCAACTCGTCGCCGAGGGCGCAACCCTGAGCCGCACCGACGAGCAGTTGGTCGAGATGACCAACGGCTGTATCTGCTGTACCCTGCGCGACGACCTGCTCCAGGAGGTTGGCCGCCTGGCGCAGGAGGGCCGCTTCGACTACCTACTAATCGAGTCTTCCGGCATCTCCGAGCCGCTGCCCGTCGCGATGACATTCACCTTTCCCTTTGCCGCAGGAACCAGCCTGGCCGACCTGGCGCAGCTTGATACGCTGGTGACCGTCGTCGATGCATCGAGTTTCCTCCAGGATTACATCTCGGCGCGCAATCTGCGCGATGAGGGCATGGCGGTGGGGCCGCAAGACTCACGCACGCTGGCCGATCTGCTGATTGAGCAGGTGGAGTGCGCCAATGTGCTTGTGCTCAACAAGACCGACCTGGCCCATCCACACGACCTGGCCCGGACTGAAGCGCTGCTCCACACGCTCAACCCCGCGGCGCAGGTGGTGCGCGCGGTACACGGTCAGGCGCCGCTCGATCTGATCTTCCATACCGGGCGCTTCGACATGGAGCGCATCCGCAACTCACCAGGCTGGCTGAAAGAACTACGCGGCGAGCATGTGCCCGAGACGGAAGAATACGGCATCAGCAGCTTCGTCTACCGGGCGCGACGGCCATTCCACCCGGAACGGTTGCACGCCGTGATCCGCAGCGCGGCGCTGCAACAGGTGTTGCGTGCCAAAGGCACCTTCTGGCTGGCCAGCCGGGTCTGGCGGGCAGGGCAATTGCAGAAGACCGGGCGCTACCTGGCGCTGGGCGCTGGGGCCACCTGGCTGGCTGCGCTGCCCGCCGACGAGCGCCCACAAACGCCCGAAGCGGCGGCCTATCTAGCCCGCTCCTGGGACGACAGCGTCGGCGACTGCCGCCAGGAGCTCGTCTTTATTGGGGTGAAGCTGGACGAGGCGGCGCTGCGTGCCGCCCTGGACGCCGCGCTGCTGACCGATAGCGAGATGGAACTGGGGCCGGAGCGCTGGGCGTTGTTTGCCGATCCGTTTCCAGCCTGGCCGCAGCGAGGCTAACTGTGCACGACTGGCTGATCATTGGCGGTGGGATCCACGGCACACACCTGGCGCTGGTGCTGCTAGGCCGGGGCGGAATTCCACCTGAGCGGCTGCGCATCCTCGATCCGCACGCGATGCTGTTGGCCCGTTGGGAGGCTTGCACTGCCGCTACCGGCATGGCCTACCTGCGTTCGACGGTCGTGCATCACCTGGCGCTCGATCCGCACGATCTCTGGAACTACGCGAAGCGCCGTGGAATCCAGTCGAACCAGTTTCGCGGCCCCTATCGTCGTCCGAGCCTGGCCCTCTTTCACGAGCATAGCGCGGCCCAAATCGCCGCCCAGGGCCTGGAACAGGTACATCTTCGCGGGCAAGCAACTGGCCTGCGACCGGTAAGCGGCGGCTGGTGCGTCGAGACGGACCATGGCAGCCTGACGGCGCGATGCGTACTGTTAGCCCTCAGCGTCGGCGCGCAGCCACGCTGGCCGTTCTGGGCACAGGCGTTGCGCGCGGTGGGCGGGCCAGTGCGCCACATCTACGCGCCGGCGGTTCCCCATGCGCCGTTGCCGGGCGGCGCGACGGTGGTCATCGGCGGTGGGATCAGCGCGGCGCAAGTGGCCGTAGCGCTGGCCCACGCAGCGCCGGGGCGCGTAACGCTGCTGATGCGCCATGCGATCCGCGTGGAAGCTTTCGACAGCCCGGCCGGTTGGGTTGGCCCGCAGGAGCTGCGCAGCTTTCAGGCCGAACCCAGCCCGCTCCGCCGCCGGGCTATGATCGCTGGGGCGCGGCGCCCCGGCAGCATGCCCCAGGATGTGGCGCGCAGCCTGGAGCAGGCCGTGCAGGCGGGCATGCTCCGCGTGGAGCGCGGCGAGGTGCAACGGGGTGTGTTTCGGCCTGATGGTGCGGTCGATCTGGAGTTGCCGGGGCGTACCCTGCGCGCCGAGCAGGTGCTGCTCGCCACCGGCTTTGCGCAGCACCGTCCTGGCGGGGCGTGGCTGGACGCGGCCATCGCCACCCACGCACTGCCGTTGGCTCCCTGCGGCTATCCGCTGACGCCACCTAGCCTCCAATGGGCGCCCGGCTTGTTCGTCACCGGCGCACTGGCCGAACTGGAGCTTGGCCCAGTAGCGCGCAACATCGCCGGGGCGCGTCACGCCGGTGAGCGACTGGCGGCGGTGAAAGGCGGGGCGTAGCTTTGGGCTACTGCCTCAACCAGCATGCTGCGCCGCTGTGGATGGCGTTCAGGAGCGTCATCGGAGCAGCGCGTGTCGCTGTGTTCTGATCCAGGAGCCAACATCATGAGTCGTTATCTTGCGCTGCGGCGCGCGATGTTACCGACAACGGTGGTCGATCTCGCTGAGCAGGTGGCTGCGGCGGGCTACAAAGTGACGGGGCCGCGCCTCGCTGTGCTGAGAGCGATTGCAGCGTGTACGGAAAACACCTTTAGCGTCCATGAACTGGATCTGTACCCGTTGCGGCGCGCTGGAGCGCTTCGACAATTGCGGGATGCAGCAGGTCATCCAGCGATTAGAACACCAGACCGGGTTTCAGATCACGGCACATTTGGTAGAGTTGTTTGGCCTGTGTCCACGCTGTGTGCGGGCTGGAGCGCCCTAAATACCGGGCATACAGCGCTCTTTGACAATTTTGTTGATATACTCTATCATTCACGCCATTGACGACCCAGATGTTCCAGAAATAGTCATCGTGCATTGTGTTGATCGCTAGGCTCATTTGTGGAGTGAGGCTACGCGCGTTGATTTCCACACCTGTACTATGGTATAGCCTTAATAAATGATACAAACTATCAATAGTAACGGGGTTATTCTGCTCAGTCGCGGCGGTTACAGCGCCGCCCCGCGCCGGCAGGTGGAACGACTGACGGAAGTCGTGCGCGCCAGTGGGCGTTATGCGCTGGTTCTGCCGGCGCTGGTTGATCAGGGTGAGCCGTCGCTGCCCGAGGCGTTGGATACGTGTGCCGAGGCAGGGGCAACACGCGTCATCGTGCTGCCGCTCTTTTTTCCTGGCGATGCCAATCTCCAGATCTGGCTGGCGAAGGTTATCCGGCGCTGGCAAGCGGCACAGCCCCAACCGGCAATGGCGGTGACGCTGGCTGCCGGCCTGGGCGACCATCCAGCGCTCGCTGCCGCGCTGCTCGCTGCCCTCACCGCAGCAGATGAGGCGGGTGGCGATGTCGCCGAATCTCCGCCATCGAATTGGGAGCGCGATCCAGCGGGGTGGAGCGTGTTGCCCGCGCATCAACGTCACTTGCTTACCTGCCGGGGACCGCGCTGCACGGCGCTTGGCGCCGATGCGTGTTGGCAGCGATTGCGTGACAGCCTGGCGGAACACGGGCTACGCAGCGCAGAGGAGCGCGTGCTCGTCGCCGCTACCGGCTGCCTCTACCCGTGTAATCGTGGGCCGGTGCTTGTCGTGTACCCTGCCGGCGTCTGGTATGGCGAGCTGACGCCGGAGTTGATCGACCGGATCGTCGCCGAGCACCTGGTTAGCGGTACGCCGTTGGAAGCGCAGCGCATCGTGCCTGAGCGCATAGAGGAGTGACCGATGCAGCAGCCCGACGACCACTACATTGCCGACGAGTTGGCCGCCTGCGAAACACGCATACGCATGGCCGAGCGCGAACTGGAGTTGCTGGCCCATCTGCCGACAGCGGCCTGGTTTACAGCATTGGAACGCCTGAATCACGAGCGTAAGCGCCTGAATTGGTTGCAGCGCCCGCGCCGGTTTGGGCACTCGGAACGAGTGGAGGAACGCCGATGAATCTGCCGACCACGTATGCTGAGTGGCGCCACTGCATTACGGTGAGCTGCGCCATCGAACTCACAGCAGCGTATATTGCGCAGCGCCTGCGGGCGCTCCGCGATCCGTCCGACCGAATGACCGACCGCTTCACGCAGCTCTACGGCGCCGATCACCTGGCACGGGTAGTGGCCTGGTTTGAGCAGGCTTCCGACGAGTCGCCCACAACGCCACAGTAAGTAAGGAGTGTGCGCATGGGGCGATATCTTGCCCAGCGGCTCCTGGTCGCTCTACCAACCTTGCTCCTGATCACGTTTGGGGCTTTCCTCCTCACCACGGCTGCACGTGGCGATCCGGTGCTGATTCTGCTGGAACAGAGCGATCAGCCCGCGACGCCCGAACTCGTCGCCTTCTATCGTGAGCAACTGGGACTGAATGATCCGCTGCCGGTGCGCTATTGGCGCTGGTTAAGCAATGCGGTGCAGGGCGACCTGGGGCGCTCGTTTCTATCGCAGCGGCCCGTCGCGACGATGCTGGGCGAGCGGATTGTGCCGACGCTAGTGCTTGGCTTCACCGCGTTTAGCATGTCCACAACCGTTGGCGTTGTTTTCGGGGCAGTGCTGGCCGTCACCCGGCTCTGGCAGCTTGATCTCGTGACCCGGATCGCGCTCAGTCTTGTCTCCGCGATCCCTTCCTTCTGGCTGGCGATCGGGCTGATCAGCCTGTTCGGCACGCAATGGCGGCTGCTGCCGGTCGCCGGATACGGTTCCTGGCAGCACCTGGTCTTACCGACGCTGGCGCTGGCGCTCGGGCCGTTGTTTGTCACGGTGCGGCTCACCCGCGGCGCGATGATTGATATTTTGCACGAGGATTATGTTCGCACGGCACGCGCCAAGGGGCTTAGTCAGCGCGTGATTGTCTTTCGCCACGTGCTACGCAATGCGGCGCTTCCGCTGACGACCTTCGTCGGTATGCGCTTTGGCGCACTGCTTACCGGCGCGGCGATTATCGAGTCGATCTTTGCCTGGCCCGGCATGGGCACCGTGTTTATCACCGCAATCGCCGGGCGCGATCTGCCGGTGATCGGCGGCTATCTGCTGCTGATCGGGCCGCTGATTATTGGCGTCAATCTGCTGACGGATCTGCTCTGCCGGGCGCTTGATCCCCGGATTGCCTTTACGCATGCGCAAGGAGTCGGCTAGTGGAATGGTTCGTGCGCCGCTTACCGCAGAGCTGGACGTTGCCCGGTGCTACGGCTGCTGATGGGAGCCAACGCCGGCCCCGCAGGCTACGGGTGATCCGACACGGGTGGTTCTTTCCGCTGCTGCTCGCGCTTTTGCTAGTGTTCGGTTTAGGACTGCCGTTCGTGATCCGCACCGATCCCAATCGCGTGCAGATGACACAGCGTCTGCAACCGCCAAGTGCAGAGCACTGGTTCGGTACGGATCACCTGGGGCGTGATCTATTTGCCCGCGTGATTCACGGCGGGCGCACCACGCTGAGCTTCGGGCTCGGTGCTGTGGCGCTCACGATGCTCATTGCGTTGGGCATCGGGATGGTAGCCGGCTACTATGGCGGACGGGTGGATCTCTGGTTGAACAGCCTGATCGACCTGATCCTCACGCTTCCGACGCTCCTGATTACATTGGCGTTACTCGGCATTCTGGGCGTCAGCGGGCCGACGCTGATCATCGCTCTAGTCGGCACAGCCTGGGCGGCACCGGCGCGCATGTTGCGC
>JBBRUG010000317.1:0-6883 GCA_038247995.1 Chloroflexales bacterium
CCGCCGTGCGGCGCGGTAGGCGCCGTAGAGATTCGCGAAGTCGTAGACGTGCGGGTACAGGTTGCGATAGGTCTTCATAAAAAATTTCGCGATTCGCGCCTGCCCTTCGACAAGCTCAGGACGAACGGCGTGGGTGGGGGACGGTCAGTCCCCCACACCCCCTGCTCCGATTCGCGCCTTGTAAGCAGTACCGAAACTCTTTACAATTTCAAAAAGACAAAAAGTCAAAAATTCATTAAGACGAAGACAAGGAGAACAAACGGGCGAGACGAAAACAGTGGCTATCGAAGGCGAGGCCGGGAAAGTAGTCGCCGCGGTAGGCGCAACGGGCGACGTGGCGAGGGCCGAGCCACGAGCCGCCGCGCAGCACGTATGTGCTACTAGCACTTTTGTTCTTAGTGTAAAGACTTTCTGCGCTCGCCTCGCCCCTGAATGGATAGTCAAGTTTCGGCGTGCTGCACCACTCCCAGACATTGCCGGCCAACTCTTCGGCCCCGCAGGCCGCCGCTCCGTGCGGGAAGATGCCGACGACCGATGTTCCGCCGATCTTGCTCGCGGACGTATTGGCCTGGATACCGGTGGTTATACTACTGCCGGCCGTGGTTGTCAAATCGGTGCCCCAGGGGTACTTGCGCCGCCCGGCGCGGGTATTGCGGCCCGCCAGGGCCGGCGGGTAGGCGGCGGCACGCTCCCACTCGGCCTCGGTGGGCAGGCGCAGCTCCTCGCCCTTCTCCAGCGCGCCCAGGGCGTGCAGCCAGGCATCCGCCCACCAGGCGAAGGCCGTGGCCGCGTACCAGGTCACACCGACTACGGGGTAGTTACCCTCGCCGGCTCGGTAGCGCACGCCCGGCCAGGTGCGCGGGCGGAACTGCTCCAGCGTCTGCTTATGCTGCGCCATCAGCGGCAAGAGTTGCTGCGCTGCCGCGACGGCCTCGGGTGTGCCGCGCCCGGCCAGGGCTTCGACAAAGAGCAGGTACTGGCGGTTGGTTACCGGGAAGCGCGCCAGAGCGTAAGGGCGCTGGATGGTGTCGTCGAACTGCGGCTTTTCGTCGCCGTGCCCATTGCTGTCGCCCATACTGAATGTCCCCGGTGCGATGCGGCTCGCCCAGTAATCGTCCTGCGCCAGGTCAAGGCCGGGGCGGTCGCTATCGGCGTCGAGCCGGTCGAGCATAGTCGCGGCGCGGTTGCGCAGCACCGGGTCGGGGTGGGCGGCGCTGGCCCAATCGTCGCTGAGGGCGGCGAGGGCACCCAGGCGGGCGGTGGCGGCGCGGCGCACGGGCGCCAGTTCGGGCACGCGTCCGGCGTCAGCATCGTCGAGGGCGTCGCCGGCCAGGAGCAACGCCTCCGGCTCGTTTGCTTCGATGAGGCCGCGCAGCAGTGCGCGGGCCTTCTCCGTTACGCCGCTGGTGGCCCAGTGGCCCACGGCGAGCAGGATCGTCTCCTTCCAGCGCGCCTCGCCACGGAGCGCCAATAATTGAGCGACGCCGTCGGGGTGCTGATCGTAGTCGCGTGCAGTCAGGTACTCCTGGAGCGTGTAGTGCGCAAAGCTGTAGCCGGCGTCGCGGCGCTGCAGGATGCCGCTATCGAGGGCCAGCGAATCGAGCAGCTTGAGTACATAGATAGCCGCCTCCTCGGCGCTCCACTCCATGTCCTCCGCGTACTGCGGCGCAAGCTGGGCCGTAATCTCCTCCAGCGACACCTCGCGGCGCTGGTTGCGCTGCATCCAGGCGGCCAGTTGTTGCAGGCGGCGTTGCACACTGCCCACGCTCTCGCCGAAGAGCACCGGGCGCGCCGCCTCGCGCTCAGGCAACTTCCCACCGGTCAGTTGTAACACGCGCCAGGTTTCGAGCAGCAAGTAGACCAGCCGGTTGTAGAGTTCGGCCCGCTCGCGCGGCAAGCCCACGCCGGTGTAGACGAGCAGGGCCACACTGGTGAGCAGCAGCGGGTTGCTGCACATGTCGAACAGGCGCGGGTTGCGCTCCAGGATCCCCCAGAGATAGCCGACCTCATCGCTCACGCTGCGCTGCTGCGGCCGGCCCGGGTCGTTGCGGTAGGCCGCGCCAAACCACTTGCCGAGCAGATCCTGCATCTCGTCACTGTTGAGCGGGCTGAGATGGCGCTCGACAAAGCCGGGGACGGCGCTGTCCTTAAACGGACGGCTGGCGACGAGATAGCGATTCTGCGGGCAAGCCTGGGCCAGGCCGGCGATCCAGCCTTGCATCTCGGCACGACGCGGCGTATCGCCGGTCTCGTCGAGGCCGTCGAGTAGCAGCAGGCAGCCGCCGGCCCGGATCAGCGCCGAGAGCGGCGTAGTGGTCACGGCTTGCTGCCAGGCGGCGGGCGACGGTAGTGCAGGTTCACCCTCCGGCGTCGCGGCGGGCTGGGCCGCGTGAACCGTCAGAAACTGCGTCACCAGCGGCGTTACCTGGCTATCGAGCCAGTCGAGCAGCGGGTCAGCCGCTGTAGCACACGGCATTCCCTCCGGCGTATCGCGCAGCCATTTCATCGCCAGGGTCAGGCGCATATAGATCGGCAGCGGCAACGGGTCACCGCTGAACGCCAGCAGTTTGCGTGCGCCGGCCGGCTCATTGCGCAGCATGGCATCGGCCAGCGCGAGCGCCCCGAAATGCAGCGTCGTCGTCTTGCCGCTGCCGGCGTCACCGATCAGCAGCATGCGATCGAGGCGTTGCTGCCCGGTGCCACGGCCTTTCCCTTTCCCAGCACCAGGCTGCAGGTCGCTGAAGAGCGCAAAGACTCCTTCGCTCTGCTTCAGGTTCTCAAGCGCCGCGGCCCGCTGGCGATACTCACGCTCGGGTTCAAATTCGCCCCTGGTGAGCCGCTGGAACGCCTCGATTTGGGCGCGCTCGATCACCCGCAACTGCACATAGACCTCGGCGAGCGGTAGGCGCGCCGCCCGGTCAGCCGACTTGATCGGAATCACCGGCAGCAGCCGCAGTTCACTGCGCAGCCAGGCCAGGTAGGCATTGCGAACAATCAGGGCAGCATCCATACATCACCCGTATCAGCTAGTGCCTCACAGCTTCGGCTGTCGGCTATCCAAGCGGCTCTAAGCGCTGAATCAATCCCGGATCGGCATGCATAGCGTGCAGTTGGGCCACGATCTGGCGGCGCTCCGGTTCCAGATCCGGCTCCCTACCATCGAGCGCCGCAGCCAGGGCTTCCGCTGCAAGGATAACACTGTCCGACCCGCTGGTCAGCAACTGGCCAAAGAGCGGCTTGAGTGTGCGTGGATTGAGCTTGACGGTTATTTGATACCCAATGGCCAGCATAATCGTTGTGCGCCAGGCCGGATCGGCAGACTGGGCAAACAGCCGACCATTCATATCGGCGAAACCGACGATGGCGCAGGCCGCCAGGTAGTCGCGGAAGCCAAAGGTGAAACGGTAGAGACCGTGCTGTTCAGCCAGCAACCCGGTATGGCGCACCACCGAGCGCAAGAGGTGCTCCAGGGCATCGGCATCGAGTGCGTCTTCAGGATCACGCGGTGGCAGCACAGCAACACAAACTCCTTGCACAAAGGCTTCGAGGGTCAACTCTGTGCGCCCTACAGCCAGCATACAGGCGGCGATCTCGGCCAGGTGGCCCAGGGCAGCGCGATGCGGCACGTCGGCGAACAGGCTCGCGCGATCCTTCAGGCGCAGACGGTTGCGCCGCCATTCGAGCAGCAGATCGACAAGCGCAGTATACTTCTTGACCGGTATGCGGGGCAAGCCAACATCGGACAGCGCCATACGGGCCATAGCGCTCAAAAAGAGCGGATTAGGCGCCATCGGCCCGAGATCCGGGTCGGCCAGGATCGTCGCCAGGAGATCAGCGGCCTGGCGCTCAACCTGTTGATCCACCTCGGGCGCGAGCGGCGCAGCGCCGTACGCGGCGCGATACAAGTGGTGCAGAATCCGGCGCATCTGATTCGAGTTCAGCGGTTCAATCTGGCGCGTAATAAAGCTGGGCGCGTTCAAGCGGAGATCGGGCAGCGGGCGACTGGTCACCACATAGATATGCTGTGGTTGCTCGTGTTGCAGGGCGAGCAGCGCCTGCTGAACCATCTGACGCTCGCGGCCTTCGTCGATCTCATCAAGTCCATCCAGCAAAAAGAGACACCGCTGGGTAGCATCGTTAGTCAGTTCGCGGATCAAGGTTGCAGGCAGTGGGGCATCGTCGCTCGCTATACAACCAATATGATAATCTATCATGTGGAGCAAGGTAGGTTCTTGCATGTGGAGCAAGGTAGGTTCTTGGCCTTGCGCCTGCGGATGCAAAACATCGCGACAGCGTGGCAGATCTTGAAGTTGCACATAGATGGGCAGCAATGGTTCCTGCAGCGTCAGGCCGAAGTCGGCACTGATCTCGGGAGCGATCGCTGGCCAGTTCTGCGCTAGGGCCAGGGCAGCGTAGCGTAGCGTGTGCGACTTACCGCTACCGGCTGCGCCAAGCAGCACCAGGCCGGTTTGTTGCGCGTTCAGGGCGGCGAAGATCGGTTCAACAGCGCCACCTCCACCTACCTGGAGCGGCACATATGCACGGGTGTCGGCGGCGGCATACGCATTCTTAATCGGCACAACATCCGTCTGCGCCAGTTCCCGTTGTAATCGGGCCAGGTAGTTATGGATAGCCTGTTGGGGATCCAGCTCAGGCGGCACAGGTCGCACGCGCTCTTCAGGCGCAGCAGCCGGTTCTGCCGCCCAGATGCGCCCTTCACGCAGGCGCGTGAAGAGCACCGGCATCCACCAGTCGGGGCGCTCACATACTTCCAGGCGCGCGGCCGCCAGCGCCCGGTCGGCGCAGCCATGGTGGAGCAATTCGCGAAAGAAGACCGGCATGAACTGTGCGACCGTCGCCACGCTTACTTGGCCCTGCATCGCGAGCACGGCGGGAACGCCGGCCTGCGCGATGAGTGGGCCAAGCGTGGTCAGCGTAGCGGCAGTACCATCGCCGGCGCTGGCGCAGCTCGCCAGCACAACTAAGCGCGGGCGGCGCTTGGCGAGGTTGCGCAGCAGTGTGACGAGTTGGCGTGCATCTTTAACGGCTACGCGCCCGGCGGCATTGGCGAGGTAGAGGCGCGGCACGCCGTCAACAACTGCGCCGTGGGCAACCAGGTAGACAATATCGTAGCCGGCGTCGGCGCGCAGATGCCCGCTGAGCGCGCTGAGCGTGCAGGGTTGATCGGCGCCGCCGAGGGAGTCCACAGTGATGTTGTCGAGGGCAGCACGAATGCGGGCAATCTCGGCTGGAGCGTCGATTGGGGTGAGGTTGTATTCGCCCAGATTGCTCGGTGCAGCGACGGCGATGTGTGCGCGCAACTGGCTATCCGGCCGGAGCGTGACCCGCCCATGCCGAGTCGCGCTGACAAAGCGGGTCAGCAGGATCCGCTCGTCGAGCGCAAGCGGAGCTCCGGTTGCCGGGTCGTGCAACAATTCCCAGCGGATCGTATGCAGCGCCGGATCGTGCAGATGCAAGCGCAGGCGCAGCGTTTCCGCAGCTTCAATGGAGCCATCGCAGATGCTGATGAACTCGCTGCGTGCAACAGGGTGGTGCAAGAGTTGGTTCGTCAGCGCCGCGCCATAGGCGACAGCGTCGCCGCTCAACGCGGTCAGGCGTTCCCGATCGAGCGCAACAGGGAACGGGCCGCGCAGATCCTCGCCCGCATCGCCGGGGCGGCGATAGCGCAGCGTCAGGTCAAGCCCGGTTTCCAACGGGGCCAGGCTCAGTTCAAGGTCGGCGGGATCGCTGGTGTGATGGGGTGGGTTAGCCACTCACTCCTCGGTGGTCAGATTCAGATGAGAGAGTGTTTCTTCAGGCATGGCGTCAGTATGCGCCATCCTGCAACTAGCGTCAATGAGTTTGAGCCGCCGCTGGGCACAATGGTACAATGACCGGGACTGCTCCCGCCGCCCCCTACCCCAAGGTGACCATGACCCAGCCGCAGCTTACCCAGCTTCCGGACGACTTGCCGGTACCAGAAGACGATGGCGCGTGTGCGCACATGCCGGGCATGCGGCTCCCCGCGTTGCTGCTGCCGACGACCGATGGGCAGCGGATTGATCTGGCGGCATGCAGCGGGCGTACCATTGTGTATGCCTACCCGCGTAGCGGCCAACCCGGCCAGCCCTTGCCGACGGATTGGGACGCGATCCCCGGCGCGCGCGGGATACGCCTGAAGCATGCGGGTTCCGTGATCATCACGCCGAGGTGCGTGCGCTCGGCGCCGCCGTCTTCGGCCTGAGCACCCAGGACACCGCCTACCAACAGGAGCTCGTCGCGCGCTTGCACCTGCCGTTTGCCCTCCTGAGCGACGCCGACCTGCGCTTTGCCACGGCGCTCCAGGCGCCCACCTTCACCGTCGATGGGATGACCTTGCTCAAGCGCTTCACGCTGGTGATCCGCGACGGCATTGTCGAGCACGTGTTCTACCCGGTGTTTCCGCCGGATACCCACGCGGCGCAGGTGCTGGCCTGGCTTGCGGCGCATCCGTGATTGCAGGGGGAGTCTCGTTGCTATGGATGGAGATCAGGCCCACTTCGCGCTCCTCGCCGGCGCTGAATTTATCGTGCTGACCACCTATCGGCGCAGCGGCGTTGGCGTGCCGACGCCGGTCTGGTTTGCGCATGAAGATGGAGTGCTATACGTGACCACCGGCGCGGACGCCGGCAAGGTCAAGCGGTTGCGCGCCAACCCGGTCGTGCAGGTCGCCGCCAGTGATCGGGTCGGCGCGGTGCTTGGGCCGCCGTGCGGCGCGGTAGGCGCCGTAGAGATTCGCGAAGTCGTAGACGTGCGGGTACAGGTTGCGATAGGTCTTCATAAAAAATTTCGCGATTCGCGCCTGCCCTTCGACAAGCTCAGGACGAACGGCGTGGGTGGGGGA
>JBBRUG010000318.1:0-6807 GCA_038247995.1 Chloroflexales bacterium
GGCTGCGTGACGCGCTCGAGGTAGACCTGCAACTGGCTTTTCAGCGTGGGCTCCAGCATGACGATGTTCCTTGAGTAGCGGTGTTGGTTGTGTATGTTTAAGGCGGGGGGGGGTGGGTTTGGGGGGGGGGGGGGGGGGGGGCCCCCCCCCCCCCCCCCCCCCCACGCCGATTTAGCGCCGTAACAGCGGCAAGTGGGTCCGCCCTTACATGTCCTGCGCGGGGGCGGGCACGTCAGGCGGACCCATGGATCCGCCCTTACAATTGTGCCCGACAAGTTGCCGCCTGAGCTTACCTGCGCTGCAAAGGCAAGTACGTGCGTGGAAGTGTAATTGCCGTCAACACGGCGTCGTCCTGAAAGGCCGTCGCGGCGGCCTGGTTACCTGCCCCATCCACGAAGCGCGCCGTAATCTGGTACGTACCCGGCACACGCGCGCTGCTCGGTAGGCCGCTCAACACGCTGTACACGAACGTCAGCGACACCTCACCATTGCTGTTCATCACTCTGCTCATGCTGCTGAAGGGCACCACCACCGGCGTGCCGGTCGTGGCAGCACCGCTCTGGGGCGTTACGCGCGACGTTAGCACCAGGCCGTAGAGGCCCGCACCGGTGTCGGTTATTGCCGCGTCGTCGAGTTCGAGCTGGTACAGAATCGTTCCGTTCGGCACCTGAGTAAGGGTGAGATCGCCGGCGCTGGTTTGTACCGGTGGGGTTGTGTCGTACGTGATTGGGTACGTTGCGGCCGGAACAGTGTTGCCGAGTTCGTCGAACAAGGCAATCTGCACGTTCTTCAGGCCCGTCCCACCGGTTAGCAAGGCATTGGTGCTGAAGTCTGCATTCCCGTCGATCTGGCGGGTGATCGGCGCGCCATCGACCGGACCGCTGATCACCACTCGATCCAACCCGGCGCAATCATTGGGGCTGATAATTTCGATGCGGATATTGTTCTGTCCGGTGGCGGTTGGGTCGTAACCCGCCGGGCCGCCGACGACGCGCACCGTAGCCTGAACGCCCCGATCGAACTCGATCGCATCCTGCACAACCGGACTCGCCTGTACACTATCGGCTTCGAGTTGGGCGAAGAGGGTTGACGTGACACACGCTGCACCCACTGCCGGCGCGGGAATGCTCACGGTCGGCGTGGCCTTGTTAAAGGGCAGTGTCGGGTCGGTTGCTGCGGGCGGCGCACCCCAGCGGTAGCGCACGCGGGTCGGCTCACCTACGATATCGCTGAACGTAGCGAGCACACTCGACTTGTTGGTGCGCGCAACCCCATTCTCAAGCGCCACGCTGCCGACGGCAATATTAGCCAGCGGTAAAGCTATCAGAGCATATTTGTAGAGCGCCGTATCGCCGGGAAAGGCTTCCACGGCTACGTGAGCCAGGGACTGACCACGGATATTCACCGCTGCATTGGCCGACGAAACAAACCCCGATGCCATCGGTACTTCAAGCACCCGCTCAAAGCTCGTCGCGCCGGCGCGCCGTACGGTGTAGTAGAGATTCATGCGCCCGGTAGACTGCGGGACGCCGGTAAAGAAAAGGTGCGCATTGCCAAGCTCGTCGATCACGAGCGCTTCAGAGTTGGTATCGCCCCGATCACGCACAAGAATCGGCCAACTTCCATCAGCTTGCTGCTCGGCATAGTACATACCGAAATTGGCATTTCCATCAATCCCGCGATACGCCGCAGCCCAGGTACCGTCGGGCTTGAGCGCGAAGGAAGGCTCGGCAAAACCACCGTTAGTGGGCGGGGAAACCAGGACGGGCGTAAAGCCGGCGCCATTCCAGAAACCGCCCCAGGCCTTGAGCGCACCGTCGCTGCCGCCCGGCAGCGTGTAGCCTACAACGACCTGACCATTCGGGCCGGCGAAGGCGCTGATTTCCAGAAACGTACCACTGTTAATGATCCGGGTTGATGGCGTCCAGCTACCCGGCAAGCCCTCATTTTGCGAAAGTACATAGCGCAACTCGCCGGCCGCCTCGCGCCAGAAAAGGAAGATCGTCTTCACACCGCTCAGGCGCGTCGTAACCAGCTTTACTTCGGAAGGAAAATAGCTTGAGGCAACGAACGTAGCGGCGCCGAAATCACCGGAGCCGGCAGCGCGACTGCGGAAGAAGATCGAGCGCCCATTCAGGTCGCCCCAGGCATAATACAGTGTGCCGTCATCCGCATACGTCACCGCCGCCGTAGCATAGTCGGGGGTGCCGTTCGCCGCGCCGAGCACCAGCGGGCCGCTGAACGCCGCAGCGATGTCGGTCTTCTCCCAGAAGAGGGCTTCGCGTTGGTTGGCATTGCCCGAAACAACGACCGAGGTGGTTGGGCCGTAGACATCAAGATCGGGGAATTTTGAGCGGTTCGATCCCGGCAACGTCAGGTTGGTGATTGCCACCACCGGCCCGCCTTGCGCATAAGCGGGCTGGGTAGGCGCAAAACTCAAGAGCGGCACGAGCAGGCTCAGTGCCGTTACGGTAAGACATATGCGTCGCAACAAGGTTCAACTCCTGCTGTGGATGTAGGCGGCGCACCATGGCGCTCGCACGATTGGGCCGGAAAGCGGCCCGTCATTGTACCGCATGTTGGGGAATGAAAAATGCAAAAGGCAAAATTGTGGATCAATTTTGCCTTTTATATCTATTGGCTGAGGGCGCGCACGGCGCGCAAACTCGCAGTAACATCAACAAGGGGATCGTATTCGAGGCCGACAAAACCGCGGTAGCCGATTTCACGCAGCACGCCGAAAATATGCTCGTAATTGATCTCGCCGGTACCGGGTTCGTGATGGCCGGGCACATCGGCAACTTGAACATGGCCGATCAGGTCGAGGTTCTGGGTCAACCGCTGGGTCAGGTTACCCTCGCTGATCTGCTGATCATAACAGTTAAAACAGAGGCGTACGTGGGGGTTGTTCACTTCACGCACGATTGCGAAGCCTTCATCGGAGGAACTGAGAAAGCTGGCGGGATGATCGACCAGGTTCAACGGCTTGAGCGCAAGCACCACGTCGGCGTCGGCGGCCGTTTCGGCGGCGGCACAAAGCGCCTCGACCAGCTGCGCGCGCTGCTCGTCGCGGGGAACATTGGGCAGCGCCGGGCCACTACTGACGATCAGGTTATTGCATGCCAGATCAACGGCCAGCGCCGCTGAGCGGTTGATCTCGGTTAGGAACTGGGCTCGCTGCGCCGGATCGACAAGGCTGGCCTCGCTGCCAATAAACGCGCTTACCTCCAGGCGCAGAGCCATTTTCAGCGCCAGCGTGATGTTCATGTCTTTGCCCTGGCGCGTCCAGAATTCAAACGCTGGAAAGCCCAGGTCGGCCACGTACTCGATCCGCTGCTCAAAGAGCCTGTCTTTGAACAGGGTGTCCAGACAAAGAGCGAACCGAAGTGGGGGCAGTGTCGCCATAACGCATCCCTGATCACAACTGATGCTCGTACCGGGCGTCGTCTCCCGGCCATCAGGCATCAGGCAGCGATCGTTCCATCAATGTTGCGACAGCCGCATCGAGCTGACTATCGCGTTCCAGTGCCCATTCACCAAGCGGCCGCGCAACAGCCACATCGACCGGGCGGCCGGTGCCTTCGAGATCTTCGCCCTCAGGCGTCATCACATACAGGCGCGGCAACCAGAGCGTTGCCCCGTCGAGCAGGCGCGCTTGCCAGGTCCAGATCACGGCGCCGGCGGTAGGCCGGCCGACAACTTTCCCAAGCCCTAACCGGCGGTAGCTTTCGCTGAACATCTCGGTGTTCGACGCCGAACGTTCGTTGGTGAGCAATACGGTCGGCTTGTTCAGCACCCGATTGCCCGCCAGATGGCTGGCATCCATCGCGCTGCGCTCGCGAAAGCCGCTAAGCAGTGCCGCACGCCGCGCAAGCACATCGAGAATGAAGGTTGCCGTGTGGCCTCCCCCATTGTACCGCACATCAACGATCACGCCATCCCTGCCATGGTCTTCAGTGTCGAGATCGGCGAGGAACTGTTGATACGCCGGATAGCTCATCTGCTGGATGTGGACATAGCCCAGCCGCCCCGCGCTGATGCGGTGAACGTAGGTCTCGTTGCCCAGCACCCAGTCGCGGTAGCGCAGATACGCATAGGCGCTGTCGTTGATTGGGCGCAGCGCGATTGTGCGCGGGTTGGCGCCCTCAGGCGCGGCCGCCAGCGCAAGCTGCGTGCGCCGACCGGCACTGCGTTCGAGCAGTTTGTCGAGGCTCAGGCCCGTTGTCAACGGCACGCCGTTCACTGCGATCAGGTACTCGCCGGGGCGCGGCGGTTCGGCCGTGCGCGCCGCCGGGCTATCGGCGATGAGCCGTTCCACCCGCAACAGGCCATTGCGCAGCGCTGCTGCATCAAACACGATGCCGGTATAGCCGTCGTTGCTGCCCCAACCGCCAAAGCTGCTGCCCAGATGCGAGGCGCGCAACTCGCCGACCATCAGGTTGATCACGATATGCAACTCGCCCGGCGTTTGGACGCCGGCCACCAGCGGCGCAAAGCGGGCCCGCACGGCGTTCCAATCCTGGCCGCGGAAGGTGGCGTCGTAGAAACTGTCGCGTAGCAAGCGCCAGGCTTCGGTGAAGATCTGCTGCTTTTCGGCGTGGAAATCTACCGTTACCTCAGCCCGTGTGGCTAGGCGCACCGGATCGTTGCCGTTGGGGAATTTACGCAGCGTGATCTGGCCATCCTCCAAAAAGAAGCAGGCCCGCCCATCGGGCGTGAATTGCAAGTGACTCTTGCGGCTGTCGCTGGCGGTGATCTGGCGTGGCGGCTGGTTGGCGCGCGGCTCATCGAGCGGGAGCGTCCAGATGTTCACTTTGCCCGCTACCACGGCGAGGAAGAGCAGATCGCGACTATCGGCGCTGATCGCTTCTACCGAGGCATTCATCTGAATCGAGGTGAGGAAGTGCAGCCGGCGCTCAATCCCCTCAAACACGATCGGTTCGGCGGGCGGCAGCTCAGGCGGCTGAACCGGCTCAGCCGGGCGCTCGGCAGCTTCCACTTCAGCCTGCGCCGGGGCGGCATCATTCCGCCGCTCGTCGGTAGGTAACGCATCGACCGGCTCATCAGGCCGGTCGGCGGGTGGTTCGTCCGGAACATCTTCCGGCGCGTCGGCGGGCGTTCCATCAACCGGCGGCGCGTCGGGCGCGGGATCAGGCTTCGGCGCCTGCTCCTGACGTTCGAAGAGCTTCTCGAACTCGACTTCGCGAAAAATCGGCGTCGGCGGGCGCAGGTCAACGCGCACGATCTGGCGCTCGGAGCGGTACTGGTCGCTCGTAAAGACAATAAACTGGCCGTTCGGCGCCCAGCGCAGATCGCCGCCGCCTAGGTTGCTCAGAAAGCTGATCTGGCGCGGTGCAGCACCTTCAAGCGGCACCACATAAATATTGCTGAAGAAGCGTTCGTCCTGACCAAGGTAGGCCAACCAGCGCGAATCGGGCGACCAGGCCAGATCGGCGCCGAAGATAAAGCTGCCCCGGCACAGCTCACGCGCCGCACTCCCGTCGAGGCGTTGCAGCCAGATCGCTTCGTGGCTGCGCACATAGGCCACCCAGGCCCCATCGGGGCTGATCCGCGGCAAATTCTTGGGCAGCGCGTCGGTGGTGAGCCGGGTTTCGCTGCGCGTGGTAAAGTCGTAGCGGTAGAGCTCCTCCTCAGCGTGACGATCAGAGACATACACCAGCCCCCGGCTATCCGGCGTCCAGGCGATCTGGCTTTCGCGCGCCGGCGTCGCGGTGATCCGAAACGACGGCCCCTGGCGCAAATCGCGGTCGGTTTCTTTATCGGCAAAGTCGGCGAACACGGCGCCCCGCGCCACAAAGGCCACCTTCTTGCCGTCGGGGCTGAGGCGCAACTCGGAGTAGCCGCGGGTGTACGCATCAACCCGTACCGGCGTATGCTTGGCATCGGCGCGCACACTGATCGGGATCGGCTCAACAGCGCCGCTCGGAGGGTCACAGCGCCAGATCCGCCCCTCACGCTCAAAGACGATCAGCCCGCTGCGCCGCGCAATCTGCGGGAAGAACAAGCGGCCATCGGCAAACTGGGTGATCTGCTGCGGCGGGCCGCCCTCAAGCGGTTGATACCAGAGGTTCTCGTGGCCGGCACGATCGCTGACAAAATAAACGCCCCGACTATCCGGCGCCCAGAGCGGCCAACAATTACGGCCGGCGTAGGGCGTGGCCGAGGTTGGGCCGGCGAGCGGGCGTAGCGCAGCATAATCGGGGTTGCGCGGGCCGATCCAGATCTCATCGGGAGCAAAGGAGGTCGGGCCGCGGCGCCACCAGGCGTTGCGCATATTGGCAAAGGCCAGCCAGGCGCCGTCGGGCGAAGCGCTAAGCTGGCTGAGTTGTTCCATCGGCTCGGCATAGACCGGCGCAGGCGTGCCGCCGCTCAGCGCTACCTGGAAGAGCGCGGAACCGATCTGCTCGCGCTGGGAACTGAAATAGATCGCTGTGCCGTCAGGCGTCCAATCCTCAACACTGCAATAGTCGTCGTGGAAGGTAAGTTGGCGCACTGCACCGGTACCGCCGGTGAGCGGTAACACATAGACATCGCCGTGGCCGCTACGTCCGGAACTAAACGCCAGGCTGGCCCCATCAGGGCTGAAGCGGGGCGCATTATGGGGCGCCGGGTTGGCCGTGATGCGTTCAGCTGGGCCGCCGGCCACCGGCACAAGCCAGATATCGCCGGCGTGGACGAACGCCACGCGCTGCCCATCGGGATCGACGGCCGGCGTGCGAAGGTAGGGTTGGGGGAAGATTTGGTCAGTCATCATGATATCCATAGGGTCGCGTCGCGACGCGACCC
>JBBRUG010000319.1:0-6792 GCA_038247995.1 Chloroflexales bacterium
GCTGCGCGCGGCCGTGCCGGGCCTGACCCTGCGCGTTAGCGGTCCGGTAACCTATACCGCTGAGCCGATTGCCGCCGATCTGACTATTCTCGACGGCATTCTGCCCGCTGCTTGGCCGGAAGGCGGGGTGCTGCTGATCAATCCGCCCGCCGGCAGTGCGCTGCTCGATGTGGGTTCCAGCACCGCAATCGTGCCGCCGCTGCGTACCGGTACACGTACAAGCGTGCTGGATGGCCTGAGTCTCGGCAACCTGGGGATTGAGCAAGTGATCGAGCTTACTCCGCCCGAGTGGGCCGAAGTTGTGCTTGCCGATAGCGCCCAACCACTGATCTTGCGTGGGCAGGTGGAACGCAGCACCGTCGCCGTCTGGGCGTTTGATCTGGCCGGCGGCAGCCTGACTACGCGCCTCGCTTTTCCGCTGCTGGTGGCGCGTACCGTGCGCGATCTGACGCCGGCGGCTCCGCCACCGGCCGCCCTGCTGGGCACACAGATCACCCTTCAACCCGATCCGCGCGCCGATACGCTGCAATTGCGCGATCCCGACGGAAATCTTACCACGCTCGATCTTGCGCCAGGCGTCCCTGTAACGCTCGAACTGACCCGCTCAGGCACGCACACCCTGATCGAGTTGGCGGGCACCACTCCGCTCTTTAGCGGCCCGCTGCCGGTCAATGCCGGTACGCCGGCTGAGTCGGCGCTGGGGCCGCGCCCGCTGCCGAACCTGGCCCCGGTAACTGTGCAGGCCGGTGCTGCCGCCGCTGAGGCGCGCCCACAACAGCTCTGGCCCTGGTTTGTTGCCATTGCCCTGGCGGTGCTCCTGTTTGAATGGCTCTATGTTCACGGCTCGCGCCGAGCGCCGCAGGAGGTCTAGCATGTCGTTCTCAATCGCAATCGTCCTGCTCGTTCTGGGCTTGTTGGGCGTAGTCGGCGTGTTGGTTGTGGTCTTTATCCTGAACCGTAATCCGAGCGATCGTGCTACGCCGTATGCCGGCGATCTGGTGCAGGATGCGCAGGCATTGGTGCAGGCCGGCCGCCAGATCGAAGCGATCAAGCTGGTGCGCCGGCAGACCGGCGTGAGCCTGGTTGAAGCGCGTGACTATGTGCGTGCGCTGGATCAAGGCGCTGCGCCCGCGTTGCCGACGCTGCCTGCGCCGCCTATGGTTGTTGACCAGGAACTTGATGCGGAGATCCGCACGCTGCTCGTCGAGTCGAAAAAGATCCACGCGGTGAAACTTGTCCGTGACCGCACCGGTATGGGCCTGCGCGAAGCTAAAGACTATGTCGATCATGTGGAACGAATTGTTGAGCGGTAGACCGGTAAAGCGGTAAAGCGGTAGACCGGTAACTCTGATAACTCAATGCACCATTCTGCATTCTCAATTCTGGATCCTGATGCTTTTTCAAAACCCCCAATTTTTCTGGCTCTGCCTGCTTTTGCCGGCGCTGGCGCTGCTCTGGTTCTGGCGTTTTGGGCGCGTACGCTGGCCGGCACTGGTGTTGCGCCTCGCTTCGGTGAGTTTGCTTGTGCTGGCGCTGGCCGGCCCGTTCCAGGCGACGGCGGTTCCCGTTGCCGGCCCGACGGTGATTCTGGTCGATCAGTCGGACAGCCTCACCGAAACTGCTCGGGCGGCGTTGCGTGCCGAAGCAGCCCAACTTGCCCGTGCAGGAGATGCGCAGACCCAGGTGCTCCTTTTCGGTGCCGATCTCGTTGCGAGCGCCGAGCTTTCTGGGGAGAATATTCCTGCCGAGCCGGCGCGGTTACCCAATCCGAGCGCTACCGACCTTGGCGGCGCGTTGCGGGCGGCGCGCGGGTTGCTGCCCGGCGGCGGGCGCGTGTTGCTGCTCTCCGACGGGATCGCGACGGGCGGCGATGCGCTGGCTGAAGCGCAGTTGGCGGCCAAGGCAGGCATTCAGATCGATGTATTACCGGCCGGCTCTGCGCTGCTGTCCGAAGTGGCGATCGTTGGCTTGAATGCGCCGCGAACCTTGCGCACAGGCGAAGAGTACCCGATTGACATTGCGGTGCGCTATCGGCCGGCAGCCGATGGGCCGGAGCAGTTGGCGGCGCGCTTGCAACTCTGGGATGATACGCTGCTGCTTGGTGATGAGCAGATCGTGCTGTTGCCCGGCGAGGAACTGTTTACCTTTCGGCACATTGCCGCCGATCCGGGTGTTGCGCGTTTGCGGGCGACGATCAGTGTTGCTGAAGCCGATACGTTTGCAGAAAATAACAACGCCGCAACCACGGTGCAGGTTGTGCCGCCGCCGCGGGTATTGCTTGTCGAGAGCCAGTTCGGTAGCGGCGATGCGCTTGCGGTTGCGCTTGATCGCAGCGGCATCACTTCCGACCGCATCGCCGCCGAGAATTTGCCGCCGCGCCTGGCCGATCTGGCGCTGTATGATGGGATGGTTCTGCTCGATGTCCCGGCGGCTGCGTTTTCGCTGGATCAGATGGCGACGGTGCGCGAGTTTGTGCGCAGTGAAGGGCGGGGCCTGGTCGCTGTCGGCGGGCGTAATTCATTCACCCTGGGCGCTTACAAAGATACGCCACTCGCCGAGGCGTTGCCGGTGCTGATGGATCCGCCGCCGCGCCCGGAACGCACCGATGTTTCGCTACTGTTGATCGTCGATCGTTCGGCGAGTATGCTGGCGTCGCTTGGCGTGAGCAAGTTCGACATGGCTAAAGAGGCGGCGATCCTGGCCACCGAGAGCCTGCAACCGACCGACCGGATCGGTATTCTGGCCTTTGATACCGGCACGCTCTGGGTGGTAGATTTTCAGGATGTCGGTGATAGCCTGAACCTGGCGCAGATCCAGGAGCAGGTTAGTCGCCTGCCAAGCGGCGGCGGCACCGATATTGAGTTGTCGCTCGCTGTCGGCCTGCCGGCGCTCGCCCAGCAAACTACCGGCGTGCGCCACGCAGTACTGCTCACCGATGGGCGGAGCTTCAGCCGCACTCCCGGCGGCTACGAGCGCTTGATGGAAGACGCCCGCGCGCAGGACATTACCCTTTCCACGATTGCAATCGGCTCGGACGCCGATATTGTGCTGTTGGAGCAACTGGCTACATGGGGTGGCGGGCGTTACTATTTCGCCGGCCAACCCGAAGATATTCCGCGCCTGACCCTCTTAGAGAGCGAGATCGCCCGCGCCGACCCGACCGTCGATGAGCCGCTGCAAGCACAGGTGAACATGGCCCATCCGACCATCCGCGACTTCGCTGAGGCCGATCTGCCGCAACTCGACGGGTATGTGGCGGTCACGCCGCGGCCCGGCGCCGAGACGGTGTTGCGTTCGCCTGAAGAAGATCCGCTGCTTGCCGCCTGGCAATATGGCCTGGGGCGCTCGGTGGCCTGGTTACCCACTACTGCTGCGCCGTGGGCCGCGCAGTGGCTCGCCTGGCCCGAGTATGATCGCTTCTGGGCGCAGGTTGTGCGGCATACCTTGCCCGATCCCGACAGTGGGCCGCTGCAAGTGCGCCTCGACCCGATCGACGGTGGCGCCCGGCTTGCCGTTGATGTTGTGCAGCCCGGCGGTGCGCCGCTCGATCTGGCGGTCGTCAATGCGCGGGTCACCGTCCCTGACGGCACAACGCGCAGTTTCGACATCCGGCAGAATGCGCCCGGCGCCTATGTCCAGGAGCTTAGCCTGACCACACCCGGCGCTTATATCGTCTCGGTGGCTGTGCTGCGCGATGGCTTGCTACAACAGCGCGAGGTGGGTTATGTGCAGCCCGTTGCGCCGGAGTATCGTGCCGCTGCCGACCCGACTGCCGGCCAGGATCTCCTTGCAGCCATTGCTGCGGCAACCGGCGGCGCAGAACTTGCCCCAACCGCGCCCCTCACCGCCGAGAGCACGGAGCCGTCGGGAACGGCCGGCGGTGAACTCTGGCCCTGGCTGGTTGGTGCGGCGCTTACGCTCTGGGTCCTGGAGATCGCCTATCGGCGTGGACTATTTGTGCGCTGACTTGGCGATTGGTTGTGTGGAGCCACGCGCCAAAGCCGCTCTCTCCAGACGACCGTCAATAGAAGGATCGGCCATGTTCGCCGCTGTTGCGCCAGTGATCGAGCGTGCCATCGCTGAACGGATCTTTCCCGGCGCTGTGGTATTGATTGCGCGCAGTAATGCAATTCTGCATCGTGCAGCGTACGGCAGCACAATGTACACCGACGCCGGCAGCCGAGCGGTGCTGCCCAACACGATCTACGATATTGCCTCGCTGACCAAGGTTTTTACGGCCACGGCTGCGCTCATCCTCGCCGATGCCGGTGCGCTCAACCTCGCTATGCCGGTTACGCACTATTTGCCCGCCGTGCGCGCCCAGGCCGTGACGCTACGCCATCTACTGACCCATACCTCCGGCCTCGATCTACGGCTCTCGGTGCTGCGCGAACGCGGCGCCGCAGGTTTACGAGCGGCTGCCTACGCCACGCAGCCTGTCCACACGCCTGGCAGCGTTGTGGCCTACACCAACATCAACAGCCTGCTGCTGGGCGATGTTATTGCTATGGTCTTTGCTGCGCCGCTCGACGTGGCCATCCAAGAATTGATTTGTGCACCGCTTGAATTGGCGGCAACCCAATTCAACCCGCCCGCAGCGCTGCGCGCGCAGATCGCCCCAACGGAGCACGATCACGACTGGCGCGGCGGCCTCGTGCATGGCAGTGTCCACGATGAGAGCGCACACGCTCTGGGCGGTAGCGCCGGCCACGCGGGGCTTTTCAGCACTGCCAACGACCTGGCCCGTTTTATGCAACTCTGGCTTGGCGGCGGCGCGTGGGGCGGGCGGCAGATCTTGCGCGAGGCGACCGTAGCCGAGGCCCTGCGCGACCACACTGCGCACCTGGCTACGCCGGCCGGCTATGTGCTGCACAGCGGCCTGGGCTGGATGCTCGACCGGCCTAATGTGATGGGCGCGGCGCCGCGCGGCAGCTTCGGCCACACCGGCTTCACCGGCCCGGTGATGATCGGCATTCCCACAGCCGACCTGATTCTGGTACTCTTAAGCAATCGCGTCTACCCGCAACGCACTCCGCCGCCCTACACCCACCACAACGTTACGGCGGCGGTGCTCGGCGCAATAGTAGCCAGTTGGACAGTCTGACAGTCCACAGTTCGCAGTTCGCAGACTGACGAATGACCAGGGATCAAAGCCAGACAAAATCCGTCTTTCGTCCTTTGCATCTTGCCCAGCACACAATACGCAACACGCAACACGTAATCCTGTGGGAGTACCGCATGATCCGTCTGACCTCCGAGCTTGAGCAAGGGCTGCGCAGATTGTTGGACGGCGGCGATCCGGTAGTAATTGCCGAGCGGGTACGGCGTTTGCCGCCTGATCAAATCGCTGAATTGATGGCGGCCCTCCACCCCGCCGATAGCGCCGATGTGTTGGAGGAGTTGAGCGCTGCCGAACAGCGTGCCGTCGTTGATGAGCTGGACGCCGAAGATGCTGCCGATTTGTTGTCCTACCTGGATGTTGAAGACGCGGCAGAAGTATTGGCTAGTTTTTCTTCGGCGCAGCAAGCCGAGATTCTAGGCGAGATGGAGCCGGATGACGCTGCCGACATTCTTGCTGAGCTACCTGAGTTGCAGGTCGAAGCCGCGCTTGCCGGTATGGACAGCGCCGACGCCGGCCAGGTACGCAGCCTGCTCAACTACGACGAAGAGAGCGCCGGCGGCCTGATGACGCGCCACGCCGTAACGTTGCGTGCCAATGCCAGTATCGGCCAGGCGCTGGGCTTACTGCGCAGCCTGCCGCTCGATGAGGAGATCGCCTACTATCTGTTTGTTACCGATGATGCCGGGAGCCTCGTGGGTGTGGTGAGTTTACGTCAGCTTGTCACCGCCGATCTGACGACGCCGCTGAGCCAGATCATGAATTCCGACGTGATCAGCGTGCCGGTTGACGCCGATCAAGAAGTGGCTGCACAGACTTTAGCTCGTTACGACCTGAATGTTCTGCCGACGGTCGATGCCGAAGGCCGCCTAGTGGGCGTGATCACCGCTGATGACGTGATCGACGTCATTCAGGAAGAGGCGACGGAAGATATTTATCGTCTGGCCGGCCTCGACATCGAAGAAGATGTCTATCGTTCGATCTTTCTTACGGCGCGGCAGCGGCTGATCTACTTGGGGGTAAATTTGCCGACAGCGCTGCTGGCTGCCTTTGTGGTCAGCATCTTCGAACCGACGTTAGAGCGGTTGGCGGTGCTGGCCGTTTTTATGCCGATCATCGCCGGTATGGGCGGCAATGCAGGCATCCAGACGCTTACGCTGATTGTGCGCAGTATTGCGCTTGGTGAAGTGGGCCTGCGCGATGCCTGGCGTACGCTACGGCGCGAGGCGCTGGTGGGCCTGATCAACGGCCTGGTGTTTGGCCTGCTGATCGGCGGCATCGCGATCCTCTGGGAGGGCCAACCGCTCCTGGGCCTCGTGGCGGCGGCGGCAATGCTGCTGAACATGATCTGCGCGGCCATCGCCGGCACAATTGTGCCGCTGCTGCTCAAACGGATCGGCGCCGACCCGGCCCTCGCTTCCGGCGTGCTGGTCACTACCTTCACCGACATCACGGGCTATTTCTGCTTCCTGGGCCTGGCAACCCTCTTGCTTCGTCAGTTGACCGCAGTCTAAGCGGGAGAGCGGAGAGCGGAGAGCGGGAGAGCTGACTGCTCAGTGTGCGGGTCAGTGTGCGGGTCAGTGTGCGGGTCAGTGTGCGGGTCAGTGCCTTCAGTGTGCGGGTCAGTATGCGGGTCAGTGTGCGGGTCAGTGTGCGGGTCAGTGTGCGGGTCA
>JBBRUG010000320.1:0-6791 GCA_038247995.1 Chloroflexales bacterium
GGTGGGTCAACTTCAATAGCCGTCAACTCGCCATTGAAGGTGGCGCCTGTCGCCGGGTTATAACCAATATAGACGTATTGGGGTGGGGCGCGGTAGGGCAACTGGGCAGCGTTTGTGCTCCAGGTGCTTGTGCCGCCCGCCGAGGTCATCCAGTGGCCGACTTTTAATGGACTAAGGTTCTCGAAAGACAACCGCCAAGCCGGCGCCAGAAAATCGAGCAACCCAATCGTATCGGCGGCCGCGATCATCAGGGGGCCGTCCTGGCCGATCAGCACTTCGTTGCCGCTCGTATCGCGCTGCCAGGGCGCCGTCTGGTACACCGTCCCCGATAGCACCCCGCGCGTTCGTGCCTGCACACCGTTGCTGGGCAGGCTGAAAGCAAAACTGCCGTCAGAAGCGGTAACAATCGGGTTCACCTGCGACGTCGGTTCGAGTTGCCCATCGGCGCCGAAGAAGAAATACTTGCTCGCATTGTTTTTACAGTCGGCGCTATTCAGCAGCAGCTGCGGCAACTCGCACACCAAATACGCGCTACCGTCGAAATCGGCCGAGCCATTCTGGTAGGTGATCGTGCCCGGGCCTTGGGCAGTGCAGCTCGCCGAGATATCGTACGAATTCCAGTTTGTAACCTCCGGTGGGTTGTGTACACCGCTATAGCTCGTAACCACGACAACCGGTGTACTGCCGGAAAAATCGGCGCTGAAATCCCAGGCCGCAAAGGCCGACCGGGCTGGGGTTTCGGCACGGGCCTGGCGCGCCTCAGGGACAGCGCCGACAAGCGCAAGAAAGATCAGCAGGCCCAAGAGCAACCCAGGGCGTGGAGTTGGTGTACGCATTGGTGCCTCCTCGTAGATAATCCATCTACGCCAGTCTAGCACCAGGCGCTCGCCAAAAGATCCCAAGACTCGCCGGATTTGTCCCAAGAATGCTGAACTGTGATTACGAACCGGCTCGCGCTTCGGGGCTTGAAGCAAGCGCCCGGTTGGCTTCACTGGTGCTTGGGCTGTTAAGCCTGTACAGTGCCGTCCGATAGCATCGCTCGATAGTCTCACGATCGCCGTCTGTCGTCTGCGCAGCGTAACTCCCTTCATAGGTTAGCTGGGCCTGGCGGATGAGCGGCTCGCGCCGCGCTGAATCGGCAGTTACACCACCGATCCGCGCAAGCAGATCGAGTAGCCGGGTGGTTAATTTGAGATCATTGCGACCATAGCTGCGGATCTGATCAAACGCGGTGTCGACCAATTCGGCAAAACGAATTGGCACAGCGACAACCCGCAACTGGCCGTCGTCACTGTAACGCCGCCCGTCGGGGAGCGGCCGCTGTGCCACGCGACTGAGCACTGTGGCGAGCCGATCGAGGCAGGTGATCGCCGTAAACGGGTCGTTGATTCCCGGCGAGAGGGCGCGCGCTGCCACCTCGACAAGCTGGTTCACCACAAAAAGCACGTCCTGCTGGGCCGAACGCTCGCGGCCAAGAATCAGGGTGCCGCGAATTGCGTCACAGACTTGATTGTCCACGTACTTGGCCGGCGCCAGCAGGGCAACCGGCTCACCTGCTACGACAAAGTCGCCAGGGCGATAAAGCAGCGTTACAACCAGATCATGGTCGACAGCAAGATCCATCAAGGTTGAGACATCGATCACCTGCACATAGCCGTCGTGGTCGAGCGTGACCGCTTGAGCATCGGAGGGTTCCATCGAAGCGGTATGTGACGCCTCCGCCTCAGCAACCGCTGCGCCAAGCCCGCGGCCGAGTTGCTCCGGGAACAACTGTTCAATCGCTTTGTCCAGATCATGGCCGACGGTGGCAATCACATGATCGGCACGAATGGACATTGCAATATGGTGGATGAAGTAAATCAGTACGCCCAAATTGGCGATGGCAAGCAGCACCCCGACAGTCACCGATAGGTGCGGCACCACACGGCTATCTTCCATGCCACGCACGGTACGCACAACCAACAGGCAGTAGAGGAACGTAGCGACGAACGTGCCGAGAACAATCTGATTGCCGGTATCGCGCACGAAGTTTCGCAGCAAGCGGGGGCCGAATTGAGCCGAGGCCAAGCTCAGAGCGGCAATCGTAATCGAAAAGGTTGTGCCGGCCACCGTGATCGACGAACTGGCGACCGTAGAAAGCAATGAACGGGCACCTTCAGGGCTACCGCCATAGAGCCAGGGCAAGCCATCACGCGCCGCGTCGGTTAATTGCTCGTCAATGGCCAGGGTCACAAACGCTAGCACGGCGGCGCCGGCAACCATCAGCGTCGGCACGAACCAGAAGCTCATGCGCAGCTTCTCCCAACTCGTCGTAAGCCGAGCGCGCGCTGATTTCAGATAAGACAGCATCAGATCATCCTTCGCGTACCTTCGCGTAGCGCCGCCGTCACTTGCCTCGTCTGGTTATAAAGGCGGATACCCGCGGACGTTCTGCAACGTCGATTGTGCGGGCTGCGTGATCGTCGGGACAACCGTAAATGTTCCATCCGTTTCCAGGACTACAGCCTCGACGTCAGCCAAATCGGCAATACCTGCGGCGCGCACGGCGGCCCACACCTCTTTGTCGACCACCCGCTCGCGCCGCAACGCGCCAGTTAATATTCGGCCCTGATAGAGCAGCAACGCCGGTTCGGACTTCACCAGACGACTCACCGCCGCTGAACGCACCGAAAGCCAGGCGATCACAAATTGGAGCAGAATCAGAACCACAAAGGCCGTGAGACCTTCGGCCAAAGCCACATCGGACGAGAGTAAAATGGTGGCAAGCGTCGAACCGAGGGCGACGGTTACAATCAAATCAAAGGCGTTCATCTTCGAAAGCGTACGCTTCCCAGAGACGCGCAGCAGCATAATGAGCGCGCCATAGGCCAGCACGCCTACCAACACCGTACGTCCGATCCCTTGCCATCCATCAAAAAACATATCCGCCCTCCGGCGTGCCGACAGTTTCAATAGCTTACTGCGCGGGTTGGGGCTGGGCCAGAAAAAAGCGCAACATCTGGCGCGCCGCGTCGGGTTCCCTGGGTGATGTGAACGAGCCGTCTGGGCTTCCCCCCGACCATGCGTGGTTGGCGCCGTGAATCAGCCAGCGCTCGATCAGCGTCTGCCCATCGCCATCGGGGTAGATCGTACGGGTATAGGCATGCCCGGCGCCGCCTTGCGCGCGCTGAATGATCGGCGTGGGCGATTGTGCGCTCGCTGCGAGAGGTAGCTTACCGGCGTGGAGCATCAGCCACTGGTCGATCAGTTCGTCGGTGTTGCGCGGGTGAACCGTCGTATCTTGATCGCCGTGGAATACGATCAGCGGCAGCACCCGCGCGCCGGGAACCGCAATAGTTGGGGCTGTTCCCGCGCGTAGGAGCGGCTTCACGGCGCGTCCCATCGCGGCGAGCGCAGAGGAGACATCGTGGGCGGCACCATAGGGCAGGCCGGAATGGCACCCCACCGCCGCGTACAGTTCAGGGTAGGTGATCGCCATAATCACGGCCATCGCACCACCTGCCGAGAGTCCCGCTACAAAAACCCGCTGCGCGTCGATGGCATAGTCGGCACAAACCTGCCGCGTGATCCCGGCGATCAGGGCCGGCTCGCCTTGCTCGCGCTGCTGATCGGCGCGCTCAAACCAGTTCCAGCAACTGGAACGATTGGCCGCACGCACCTGAGCCGGATACACAACAAAGCAGTTGTGCTCCTCGGCGAGCAGGTTCATGCGTGTGCCGGCGGCGAAGTCGTCGGGAGTCTGCGTACAACCGTGAAGCATTACCACCAGAGGCAGGGCCTGGCCGTGGTAGCCGCTGGGGATGTACAGTTTGTAGGGGCGCGTGCCAACGTGATCCGTGTAGGTGGCGCTGAGGAATGTACCACGCTGTCCTGGTCGCTCGGGCCGGGGAGTGACCTCGACCGGACGGGGCCGCGACGGAGTCGGCATGCTCTGCGGAGGCGCTACAGGCGGGCCCTTGGCCGGCGGGGCTGTAGCTGGTTGGGGCGCGCTGGGGTCGCTGAATAAGTGTACGGCTTTGGGAAGAACTGATGGTTCGGTAACCCGAAAACTGCCCTCGATAATGTCGTCGTTTGGCGGCGATCCCGCAGGGGTGGCGGGCGCGATTATGCTCTGGCCGTGAAGTGTGCGCTGGATCAACTCCGTCGCTTCACGGAGCCGCCCCGCACGGGTTAACCGCGTTGCTTCGCGCATGGCAGCCTGAAATTGTTCGTTCAAGAGCGAATCTCCTTTAGAGTTGTAGAAGTATGCGTCGCCTCGCTCGCGTCGGGACTGGTGTACGTCTGGGGCACGATCAGCAGCGCACCAGCGGGAACCGCCTCCACTTCAAGTGGTGTAGTCCCGAGCGGCTCACCGTCGATCTGTGTCGGCAGGGCAGGCCGTGCATTGATAATTCGGATGCGCTTTGCGCTGATGTAGCGCAGATCCTTCGTGTCGGCGAACCGCCGCGTCAGTACCCGCACCACAGTCCACAGTGCGCCGAAGAGCGAGGCCGACGCGAGGATCATGATATCAAGTTTGCCGTCGTGAGGATGAATATTTGGCCCCAGGGCGATGTTGAAGGTATCGATCGCGCCGACGTTGATGATCATAATTGTGTGGGCGCGCAGGCGCAGCCGTTTGCCGTCGATCTCCAACTCGATCCGCGCCGGACGTAGCGTGAAGAGGTTCTTGATTCCAGTGACAATATAGGCGCCGAAACCCAGCAGATTCTTCAGTTCGCGAGTGGCGTCGCCGATCAGCCGCGCATCGTAGCCGGCGCCGGCGGCCAGGGCGAAATAGCGGTCTTCGCGGGGCAGGTAGCCGACATCCAGGCGGACGGGTTTGCCGGTAAATATCGTATCGAGCGCTTCGGCCTGATCGATCGGAATGCTCAGCGCGCGCGCAAGCAGATTCGCGGTGCCTGCGGGGAGTTGCGCCAGCGGAACTTTGCTGCCGCCCTTAATCAAGCCACTCAGCGCTTCCATAATCGTTCCATCGCCGCCCGAGGCAACGACAAGATCAAACCCATCATCGGCGGCCTGCTGCGCCCAGCGCAACGCATCACCGGCCCCTTGCGTCTCGCGAATCGCATAACGAAGCTGCTCCTGTGCAAAGCGCGCTTCGATCACGTTACGCGTAGCGCCGGCATCGTGCTGCCCCGCAACCGGGTTCATAATCACCAGCACGTTATGATAGCTCATTGAGAATCTTTCTTACATCATGCCAGTTAACAGACCGCCTGGATCCACGTCCAGCGTAGCACAGATATTTAAGCATTGCCCAACGACGGCGTCCAGAATGTGAGCGCCGCCGTTGGAGAACACAGCTTCAAGAAGCAATTTATGGGCCAAGTTAGACCCGATCCGGCCCAGATCTGCATGCCGAAGCAAAAGCGCCGGTCGCGCCGGTGGCTGGGCCGCGTGTAGGATACCGTTAGCACCTCTTTACCATGCATAAATGAATCGTATCTATTGACGGCACCCGCTGATGATACGATAGACCAGGTACGTGAAATGGTTCACAATACAGCCGCACAGCAGTGCGACATCCCCCTCGGCTGAACAAACATCCGCATGTAGTCCGTTTCCAGAGAGGTAACCTGATGGTCTATCATCCCGACACGCAGACGCTGGCGGACACCGGTTCGGCATGGCGCAACTTTGCGCCCGACGCATGGAACGAGACAATTGCGGTACGCGACTTCATCCAGCGCAACTATCACCCTTACTCCGGCGACGCGAGTTTTCTGGCCGGCCCCACCGAGCGTACAACGCGCCTCTGGGCTGAACTGAGCGAACTCTTTACGCTGGAGCGGGCCAAAGGTGTGCTCGACGTATCGCCCATCCCCAGCAGCATCACCGCCCACGCGCCCGGCTACATTGATCGCGATCTGGAGTTGATTGTCGGCCTGCAAACCGACAAGCCGCTCAGGCGCGCAATCTTCCCCAACGGCGGCTGGCGCATGGTCGAAAGCAGCCTGGAGAGCTACGGCTTCCCGGTTGATCCACACGTGCGCGAGATCTTTACCAAGTATCGCAAAACCCACAACGACGGTGTATTCGATGCGTACACGCCCGAGATTATGCGCGCACGCAAGGCCAACATCGTCACCGGACTGCCCGATGCGTATGGTCGTGGGCGCATCATCGGCGATTACCGCCGGGTGGCGCTTTATGGCGTCGATCCGCTGATCGCGGCCAAACATGCCGAGAAGGCCGGCCTCGACGCAGCCCACGCGACCGACGCGATTATTCGCGACCGCGAGGAGTTGGCCGAACAGATCCGCGCCCTGCACGAACTCAAGGCCATGGCGGCCGGTTACGGCTACGACATCTCCCAGCCGGCCACCACGGCCCGCGAAGCCGTGCAGTGGCTCTATTTCGCCTACCTTGCTGCAGTAAAAGAGCAGAACGGCGCCGCAATGTCGCTGGGCCGCACGGCCACTTTTCTCGACATCTACTTCGCACGCGACCTGCACGAGGGCCGCATTAACGAGCGCGAAGCTCAGGAACTCATCGACGACTTCGTGATCAAACTGCGGATTGTGCGCTTCCTACGCACCCGCGAGTATGACGCACTCTTCTCCGGCGATCCAACCTGGGTGACCGAAAGCCTCGGCGGGATCGGCGCGGATGGCCGCCACATGGTGACGCGCACCTGCTTCCGCTTCCTCCAGACGCTCTACAACCTCGGTCCCTCGCCCGAGCCGAACCTGACGATCTTCTGGTCGGCAGCCTTACCGGAGGGCTTCAAGCGCTTCTGCGCCCAGGTCAGTATCGACACCAGTTCGATCCAGTACGAGAGCGACGAC
>JBBRUG010000321.1:0-6778 GCA_038247995.1 Chloroflexales bacterium
ACGGCGTGATTTTGCTTAGAACAGGCCCCAGAGGTACTGGTTTGTAACCTCGTGGTGAAATTGCACTTCGGCGCGCTTGATCACCGCTCCGAGCCGGTGCGGGCAGCGCTCGGCTGAAGCGATTTTCGCGTCGGCATAGCGCTCTTGTACAGACTCGCCAAACAACTCAGCGGCATAGGTACTGGCCTGGAAGCGCGTAATCGCATCGTAGATGTTGTCCGGCAGGAACTCCAGCGTGTCGGCGTCGCGGGTGCGGCCGTTCCCCTCTAGTCCGGTGCGTAACAGCGCGTAGATCGCCATGTACGGGTTGGCGTCGGGGGCGATCGAGCGTACCTCAATGCGTGCCGAGCGGGCGTTGCCGATTGGGATGCGCACCATCGAACCGCGGTCGATCGGCGAGGCCTTCACCTGGTTCGGCGCTTCGTAGTGCGGGTCCAGCCGGCGGTAAGAGTTCACGCTCGCATTCAAGATCAGGCAGAGATCCTGGGCGCCGGCCAGAATGCGCTCGACAAACTCCCAGCCGAATGTTGAAAGACCATCTTGCCCGGCGGCGTCGTAGAACAGGTTCGTGTCGCCGCGTGAGATCGAGAGGTTGGTGTGCATGCCGCTGCCGTTCACGCCGGTGACGGGCTTGGGCAGGAAACTCGCCGTCATGTCCAGCCGGTGCGCCACCTGACGACAGATTAGCTTGTAGAGCAGCACCTGGTCGGCGGCGATGGTTGCCTCGGAATAGGAGTAGTTCATCTCGAACTGCGACGGCGCAACTTCGGGGTGATCCTTTTCGTTGGCGAAGCCCATCGCCCGCTGCACTTCGGCGGCGCTGTCGATAAACAGGCGCAACGGTTCGTTGGGCAGCGAGTGATAATAGCCGCCGGTGCTGACGAACTCGAAGCGGTCGGTTTCGCGGAAGCGCTGCTCGGCGCTGCGCCCCTTGAAGAGAAAACCTTCGATCTCATTTGCCGCGTTGCAGATCGTGCCGTCACGCTGATACAGTTCGGCGGTGAAGGCCTTCAGCCGCGCCCGTGTGTCGGCGCTGTACGGCGTGCCGTCGCGCTCTAGCACCTCACCGAAGACCAGCACCTTCCCCGGCCCGAACACATCGGACGGCAGCCAGTAAAACGCCGACCAATCCACCGCTAAGCGCAGATCGCTCTCGGCCTGACGCGAGAAACCGCGGATCGACGAGCCATCGAAGGTCAGGTTGTCGGCCGAGGCAAGCAGGAACTTTTTGTCGTAATCGAGCATGTGCAAGCGGCCCTCAAGGTCGGTAAAACAAATCGTCACCGCCTTAATCCGCTTTTCGTCAGTCAGGTAGCGGGTGCGCTCTTCACGCAACACATCGATCGGTGTGCGCGCCGAGCGCTTCGCCTTGGCTTCAAGGTTCAGTTCTTCTAACTCGTCGTACGGGATCTCCAGGAAGTCGCGCAGCGGTGTTGACATAAAATTTCCTTCAAGTGTAGAACTAAAGTAACGGCGTAGGAACAATGGAGGGCCAGGAAGATTTGCAGATTGCCCAGATTGCGCAGATGATCAGGCAGCATGTGCGGGCGAGCGAGGCCTGTAGGGCCGAAGCATATGCTGCGCACATACTGCGGCCTTACGCCGCACCAGGCCCATAGATCATCCAGAGATTACGGGCCGAGGCCAGCGCGAGCACAAGGAAGGCCAGCGCGCAGAAGCGGTAGGTTAGCTGTGACCAACGGGTACCGGTGTGCGCAAAGAGTTTAGCCACTAGGGCGGCGCAAATGAAGGCCCACAGCACCGATGAGAGCATAAAACCGCTGAAGAAGATGCCGTAATGGCTGAAGGTCGGTTCACTGACCCCAACCGCGCCCATCGCACTGCCCAACGCTGCCCAATAAGCCACGTTTTGCGGGTTGGTCACCGACAAGAGCACGCCGGCGCGGAGGGCTTTCTGGGTGTTGGGCTGGGCTTGCATCGGATCGGGAAGTACCTTGTGCTGCGCTTCGCGCCACGAGTCCCATGCCAGCCAGAACAGGTAACCGATTCCGGCGATGCCGATCGGCAGGCGCAGCAGATCAAGTTGGAGCAGCAGCCCAACCCCAACCAGGCCCAAGATGGCCCAGAGCGCATCGCCGACAAGTGAACCGAGTTGGACGGCAAGCGCCGGTCGGAAGCCGCCCCGTACGCCATAGCGCAGCGTCTCGGCGAATACGGCGCCTGGGGCTGCATTAAAAACGAAGCCGAGCAAGAGTGCGCTCACGAAAAGAGCCAGCATCAAACCTCCGTTCACCACTTACTGCATTGGCCCAAGGCCCAAGCGAACTTTACACGTTTGCGCAAGATTTCAGGCAGCGTGACCGTCTTCGGAGGCATTGCGCGTCCTGGTGCGCGATCCCTGCCGCGTGCCGCCTGCCGCCTTGCCTTACGCCGGAGCATCGGTTTCAGTGAGCGGTGCGGCGCTGCGGATCTCGGCAATGCCGCCACTGTCTTTAATTTCCAGGAGCGCAATGCTGGTAATCGTCTTGATCACCGCCGGTTGGGCGCGCAAATCGGCAACGAGCGAACGTAAGTCTTGAGGTGAAGCCGTACGGACCTTGAGGATGTAACTATCCTCACCATCAACATCAAAGCAGTCTAAAATACGCTGCTCCTGAGCCACGTACGCGACAAAAGCCTCTTCATCATCATTGACTGCCGCAGTCGTTACCGTGACCCGCACAAAGGCGACCAGCCCCTGCCCGACGGCCTCCGGGTTGATCTGGGTGGTGTAGCCGCGAATGACCCCGCCTTTTTCGAGGCGCTGCACCCGCGCATAGACAGATGGGCCGGTCATCCCAATGATTTTGCCGATCGCAGCATGGGCAAAACGACCATCTTGCTGTAGCAGTTCAAGAATCTTCAAATCAATAAGATCAAGCTCCATGAAACTACGCTTCGTTTGTATATAGCTAGTTGTATCAATAATTCGTTTATAATAAGGCTACAGTTGTCTTTTGTCAAACGTGAGGTGGCGGCGGGAAGCTAGCGCTGGAGAGTACTTCGTTTTTAGTGATGCGAAGCGCAGTTGCAAGCTGTACGCTTGCGGAAGCAGAGCGATCATTAACGCGATTGCAGCGCCGACCGACGATTGCCGTACGGTACCTGGGATGGGATCAGCGGGCTGATCGGATAATGCAGCCTGGCTGTCGTTCGCCTGCCGCCCCTGCATCCCGCTCGCTATACCCGCCTGCTATAATGAAGCCGGTGATGTACGTTAGTGCCCACTGCGCTAGGCAAGGCGCGTATCTTGCAACAAAAGAACAAGCGACAGCAATCAATTTGCTGTCGCTCTATCGCCGCACCGCTTCAGTGCTTCAGTGTAACAGGAAGGAGTTCAACCAATGGCTGACCCGATCGACCAGCAGCCAGTTGGCGTTTTTCTCGACACGCTCGCCTCCAGTGCCCCAACGCCCGGCGGCGGCAGTGTGGCCGCGATGACCGGTGCAATGGCCGCCGGCCTGGTGAGTATGGTTTGCGCCTTGAGTGAGGGCAAGAAGCACTTTGCCGATTACGCCGAGGATCTTGCGCGCATCCACACCCAGGCCGAGGCGATCCGGAGTGATTTGCAAAGCCTGGCCCAGCAGGATGTCGCGATCTTCAGTCGGTTGGCTGCCGCCTACAAGCTGCCCCGGACCACCGACGCCGATGCCGCCAGCCGTCAGGCCGCCATCCAGCAGGTCACCCGGTATGCCGCCGATGTCCCGCTGCGCGTCGCGCGCACAGTCACGAATCTATTGCCGCTTTGCACTGCCCTTGCGCCGCGCTGCTCGCGCATGATCGTCAGCGATATCGGCGTGGCCGCCGTGCTGGTGCGCGCCACCGTGCAGAGCGCCATCCTCAATATCGAGATCAACCTCGCCGGCCTGGAAGACCAGTTATATGTGCGTGAGGTGCGCGCCCAGATCGAGGACATGCTGATCGGGATGAGCGAAGAGGTCGAGGGGATCGTCCAGATCGTACGTAGCCGCATTAACGGATAGAGGCATTGATGGCCCCACTTATTCTCGATGGCCGTGCTCTAGCCAAGGAGTTGCGGCAGGAGGTGCAGGTGTCGATCACCGCACTTCAGGCCGATCTCGGGCGCGCGCCGCAACTCGCCGTCGTGCAGGTGGATGGGAACGCCGCCTCAATCCGCTACGTGCGCACCATCCAGAAGCTCTGTGACACGCTCGGTGCCACGTTCCGCCTTGAGCTCCTCCCAGCTTATGCCGGTCAGCCTGCGTTGCTGAGCACGATCCAGAGCCTCAACGCCGACCCCGATGTTGATGGTATTTTGCTGCAATTGCCGTTGCCGCATCATCTTGATGCAGTTTCGGCGAGCATTGCCATTGATCATCAGAAGGACATCGACGGGATTAACCCGATCAATGCCGGCCTGCTTGCGCAAAGCCGTTCCGCCCTGGTGCCAAATACACCCGCCGGCGGCATGGAATTGCTGCGCCGTTATGGGATCAGTTTGCAGGGTAAGCGCGCCGTCGTCGTTGGGCGCTCGTCGATTGTAGGCATGCCGATGGCCCTGCTGCTGCTCCAGGCCAACGCGACAGTAACGGTCTGTCATCGGCATACGGTCGATCTGGCTGCGGCGGTTCATAACGCCGAGGTTGTCTGTGTCGCCGCCGGGCGCCCGGGCATGATTACAGCCGAGATGGTGCGCCCCGGCGCGGTCGTCGTCGATTTCGGCACCAATGTGCTTGCAGATGGCAGCCTGGTCGGTGATGTTGATTTTGCCGGTGTAGCGGCGGTGGCGGGTGCAATTACGCCGGTGCCTGGTGGAACCGGCCCAGTGACGAATGTAATCTTGCTGCGCAATCTCGTTACCGCAGCGCGCAATCGGGCTAAGCTATGAAAGTCCTCGTGCTGGGCAGCGATGGCCGGGCGCACGCGCTGGTCTGGAAGCTCTTTGCCGATTCGAGCGCCGAGGTGCTGGTGGCGCCCGGCAACGGCGGAGCGGTTCAGTTGGCGCCGCAGGTCGATCTCGACACAGCCGATATGATCGAGGTGGCGCGTTGGGCTTTCAGCGCAAACATCGATCTGATTGTGCCGGCCGGCAGCGAAGCGCTCTGGGCAGGCCTGGTCGACGAAGTCGTGAGTATGCAAATTGGGGTAAGTGGGGCTTCGCAGCGCAGTACGCGCCTGGAATGGAGCCGCTGCTACAGCAAAGAATTGCTCTTGCGCTACAACCTGCCCACTGCGCGCGGGCGCACCTTCACCAGCCTGTCCACCGCCGAGAAGTTCCTTGCTGTTCATCCGCTGCCCGTGGTGCTGAAGGCCGATCATCCCGCTGGGGGTGGCGGTGTGTATCAGGATCGTTATGCGGCGCTGGAGGCGTTGCGCCAGCTTTTTGTCGAGCAACCCGTCGAGAGTAGCAGCAACGGGGTGGTGATCGAGGAGTTTTTACCCGGCATCAGGGTCTGCTTTTCGGCGCTCACCGACGGCACAACCGCCCTGCCGTTGCTCCCCGTGCGCATCTACGATCAACTCAGCGCCGCGCCCGATGCACCGCCGGCGCCCAACATCGGCGCGATCACCGGCAACTCCACCTATACTCAGCGCCTGGGCGCATACCTGCACAGCCACCTCATTCAGCCGCTTGTTGCTGCGATTGGCCGCGAGGGGTTGCCGTACTGGGGCATCCTCGGCATCGACTGTATTGTTACCGAGCAGGGGCCGCGGATCACCGCCTTGCGCTGTAGCCTGCGCGATATGGAAGCCCAGGTAGTGCTGCCGCGCCTCCACGACGATCTGATGCCGCTTTTTCAGGCTGCGATCGCCCGCCGCCTCGACCAGACGCCGCCGTTGCGCTGGCGCGACGAAGCGAGCGTGGGGATTGCCGTCGTTGCGCAGGGTTACCCGCACCATTATCCGCTCGGCGCGCAGGTAGAGGGGCTGAGTGATATCGACGATGGCGTGCTCGTCTTCCACGACAAGACGCACAACCCCGGTGGGCTGCGTTATGCACCGGTGGCGCACGGCGGCGGGATGTTCGGCCTGGGCCGGCAGGGGGGCATGCTTGGCGCTACAACCGGGATCAGCATCTCCGGTGGGCATGTACTCACTGTCGTGGCGTTGGGTGCGACCCTGAACGGAGCGCGGGGGCGGGCATTACTCAATGCGGAGCGGATTGCCTTTGCGGGACGGACATTTCGCGAGGATATCGGACTAGACGAGTTTCGGTAACGGTCAACCGACTGGGCGGGTGTGGCGTTCGCAGGGCAACCCCACACCCGCTTTTTTACCCCTTCACCGACCCGGCCAGCAGGCCGCGCACGAAATAGCGCTGAAGCGAGAAGAAGACGATTAGCGGAATCAGCATCGACACAAACGCGCCGGCGGTGAGGATGTGCCAGTCTTGGCCGCGCGAGCCGACCATCTGCACCAGGCGCATCGTCAGCACCTGCACATTCGGCTGGCTACCGATAAAGACCAGCGATACCAGGTAGTCGTTCCAAACCCAAAGGAATTGGAAGATCGCGAACGAGGCCAACGCCGGCAGCGAGAGCGGCAGAATCAGGCGCGTGAAGATCGTAAAGTGCGAAGCGCCGTCGATAAACGCCGACTCGAGGATGTCGCGCGGGAGCTGGCTGACGTAGTTGTAGAGCAGGTAGGTGGCCAGCGGCAAGCCGAAGCCGGTATGCGCGAGCCAGACGGCGAGATAGGTGCCGTTCAATTCCAGGCTCACATAGGCGCGCAGGATCGGGATCAGCGCCACCTGAAGCGGCACCACCCGCAGCGCCACGACCATGGTGAAGAGCAGGACGCGACCGGGGAAGCGCAT
>JBBRUG010000322.1:0-6769 GCA_038247995.1 Chloroflexales bacterium
TACCGGCGAGCGTCGTGCGCAATATGTGTTTTATGGACATTGATCTGCTTACGTCTACGCGCACTTTCCTCGCGCAACACCACCTGTTTACCCCAACGGCTCGGCTTGTTGTGGCCGTTTCCGGCGGCCCCGACTCGCTTGCGCTGCTCCATGTGCTGGTGCGCCTGCGCGCTGCGGGCGGCCCGCAACTCCACGTCGCTCACCTCGATCATGGCTTTCGCGGCGCCGATTCGGCTGCCGATGCCGCGTTTGTCCATGATCAAGCCACGCTCTGGCAGACGCCGATCAGCGTTGAGCACCAGGACGTACCCGCACTTGCCCAGGCTTGGCGCTTAAGCCCACAAGCGGCGGCGCGGCGGGCGCGCTATGCCTTCCTGGCGCGAGTAGCATGTGCTGTCGGCGCAGATGCCGTGGTCACCGCTCATCAGGCCGACGATCAGGCGGAAACCGTGTTGCTGCATGCGCTGCGCGGCGCCGGCCCGGCCGGGCTACGCGGCATGCGTCCCCGTGTGCCCTGGGCCGCATGGGCGCATGAGCGTTCCGACCTGAACCCTGCCCCGCCACCGGCGCTGCTCCGACCGTTCCTCGCGGTAGCTCGTGCTACGATTGTTGCTTACTGTAGTGCTTCCGGGCTAACGCCGCGCGACGATCCAAGCAATCGCGCCGCATACTATACGCGAAGCCAAGTGCGCGCCACGCTGTTGCCGGCGTTCCACGCGCTCAATACAAACGCCATCGATGCACTTGGGCGGACTGCCGCGATCTGCGCCGACGACTACGCCTTCATGCAGGGCTGTCTTGATGCGATCTGGCCGACGCTTGTGTTGGGCGAACCGGGCTGGCTCAGTTTCGAGCAGCGTGTCTGGGGCACGCTCCATGTTGCTCTGCAACGGTATGCGCTGCGTCGCGCGGTTGCCTTGCTTGGCCAGGCTGAACTAAGTTTTGCCCAGATCGAAGCAGCTCGCGCTTGTGCGGCGGATGGGCCGGGAAAACGGCTCAACCTCGGTTCGGAACTGGTTCTCGAAACGGAGTACACGCGCTTTCTGCTGCGTCGGCGCACAACACCAGCGCCAAACAATGCTCCGCAACTCGCCCAAGTGTCGCTTACGCTCGCCGATGGCTCTACTCCGCTCGGTAATGGTTGGTTCTGCATTGTGCAAGCTGAACCGCCGGCGCAGCCTTCATCTTGGTGGATCGGCCTGGTTGGCGTCGCTAGCAAGCCGCTGGCCCTGCGGCGCCGCCGGCCCGGCGATCGCATGCGTCCGGTGGGCGGGTCGGGCAGTCGCAAACTGCAAGATCTCTTCGTCGACCGCAAAGTACCGCGTGCCCAACGTGATGCGTGGCCACTCCTCGTCGTTGAGGACGCGATTGCCTGGGTGGCCGGATTACACGCCGATGCGCGTTTTGCCGTCCCGCCCGAACAGGCGACAATTTGGGTGGGGATTGTGCCGCAATAGGCATCATTAAAGCCGCAGTGGGTAGTCGGCGCGGTCGCGCTGCATTTGACGCCCCATAGACAGCAGGCTACAATCTTGGTACACACTGCCAATTGAGTTGGCGTACCAGCAACGCCGCATGGAGGCGTCTGGTTGGTTTTGGCGAGGAGTTCCGATGGCAAAGTCGCAACGCGGACGTCAGGTGCCGGCAAAAAATCCGCCCCCCCACGATGCCGCCCAGGTAGGTTTGCGGCAATTTCGGGCCGGGCGGATGGATGCGGCAATCGATAGCTGGACCGCATTGAGTGCAACCGATCTGCGGATTCAGGCGGCATTGGCCGAGGCGCTGTTTCGGCGGGCGCTCACGCAGCCAGCGTCTTCCGCCGCGGCAACGGCCGATCTGCGACGGGCGCTGGAACTCAAACCGGACGAACTGCGCTATCGGTATCATCTGGGTATGCGCTTGCATCAGATGGGTGATCTGGATGGCGCTCGCAGCACCTATGCAGCCGTGCTCGCCGGAAACGGCCCCCAGGGCGCGGCGTTCTTGCTTGCGCTTGTGGCGCTGGAAGACCGCCCGCGTACCGATCTGACCCAGTTGCCCCATGTTCCTGCCGAAACTGCTGCGTTGCTCGCCCCGATCCAGGCGCTGTTGCGTGGTGCGGCGCCCGGCGAGGAAGCGCTGGCTGCGGCGCGCATCCAACTTACGCGGCGCTATGAAGCGACGGTAGCCCAGGCGCTAATTGTGTTCTGGGTTGGCCTAGGCCAGATCCAGCACGGCGATCCGGCTGCGCTAGACACGCTGGACGATCAGCGCTCGCTGCCGACGCCGAGCCTGGTGGCGTTACGCCGGTTTTATCGGGGGGTTGCCGCCGCGCAGGCCAACGACGAAGCGACAGCCTATGATCTCTGGTTCAAGGTGCACAGCAGCGGCCAGGCCCCGGCAGCGCTGGCGCAGAACCTGACTGCGGCGCTCTACGAGCGGTTGCGCACGCAGAACGACGCCGGTGAGCTTGCAGCGGCGGCCCAACTGGCGCTCCAGAGCATTACCATGCCGTTAGCGCCAGCGCCGGCGCTCGATGAGTTGCGGGTACAGGTGCTCGATCAAGCGGCCCATGCCGCCGCCGCTGCTGCGCAGTGGCGTCAGGCCACCGAATATTGGGCGGGCGCGCGCCTGATCGTCAGTACCGCTGCCGGCCTTGGTTCGCCGCGCCCGCTCTGGCATAACTTGGCCCTGGCCTATGAGGCGCAAGAAGCTTGGGAACCGGCTGCCGACGCCTGGCGCGGCATGTTGCGCACGCGCCCGCGCCGAGGCAGTAAAGCCGAAGATGGGTTGAGTGATGCGCAATGGGCCTGGGTGCGCGCCCGCGTGATCGAATGCTACCGTAAGGCCGGTCGCCCCGACGAGGCTGTCACGGTCTTCCGCCAGATGATCAAGGCTGAACCGAACGATTTGGCGCTGCGCCTGCAACTGGCCGATGCGTTGCTTGCCAACGACCAGGAACAGGCGGCCTATAACGAGGTGCAGCGCATCCTGAAGCTCGACCCGAACTTCGTAGAGGCCCGCCTGCGCAGCGCGGCCTTCCACAGCGTGCGCGGGTACCTGGTGCAGGCTCAGCAGGAACTGCGTGATCTGGTGAAACAGCATCCTGAGCGCGAAGATGTACGCCGTGCTTTCGCCGGCTTGCTGCTCGATCATGCCGGGAAGTATGTGGGCGGCAACCGCCAACAAAACCAGCACGCGCAAACCCTGCTCGAAGAAGGCTTCGCCCTCGAACCGGCGAACCCGCAGTTTCCGCTCGACTTAGGCCGGGTGAGCTTTAATCTTGGCCGGAAACCAGCAGCCCAGGCGCACCTCGAACGCGCTCTGGAACTGGCCGGCGATCGGTTGGATATTTATGCGAATGTCTATGCTTGTTGGCTGATCGAGCAAGATCTCGCCGCCGCTCGTGCGGTGATTGAGCAGGTTGGCGCGCTGAAACCGCCACCCGAGTTTTATATCGATATGGGCATGCAAGCGATCAAGGCAACCGCAGCGCCGGCTGAGCCATTCAACCCCTTCCGCGATCTGCTGCCCTTGCCAGGGAAGCAGCCGAAAGCACAGCAACCGGATGCGAAATGGATGCAGTTTGGCGAAGATCTGATTAACCAGGGCATGGCGTTGCGCCCCAACGACGCAAAGTTGTATGGCGCCGTTGCCGGTGGCTTGATGGGCACAGCGAATGACCTGGCGGTTGCGTATGCCGAGCAAGCCGTTACGTTCGAGCCTGAGCAACCCGAGGCGTTGATCGTGCTTGGGCTGACGCTTGGGGTCGCTGAACGCAAGCGTGAAGCAAAAGAGCAGTTGCGCAAGGCTGCCGCTCTGGCGCGTAAACGTGGTATGCCCGATGCCGCGCGTGAGGCCGATGCGTTGCGCAAGCAGGTTGATAGCCCGTTCTTCGCCAGCATGATCCGCATGCAAATGGAGCGCCCGCGTGACCCTGACGAATTGCTCGATGAATATGACGAGTTCTTTTAGCCGGGTTCTTGAGCATCAGTTCTCAGCTCGCAGTTCGCAAGCATAAGCCCAAGGGGCCATTCATGACACAAACCGCGAACGATCCATATTCCGTGTTGGGCCTGGAGCGTACCGCCGACGCGGCTCAGATCAAGCAGGCTTATTTTGCGCTGGTGCGTGCGCATCCGCCCGAGCGCGATCCGGCGATGTTCAAGCGCATCCGCGCCGCCTACGAAGGCCTGCGTGATCCGGCGCAGCGGCTCGAAACCGATATGCTCTTGCTGCAGCCCTGGCAGCCTCAGGCGCGCCGGCGGCGGGCGCCGACACCGGAACTTGCCCTCCAGTACGCCGATGTGATTACCGCTGCGCGCGCGATTAGCGATCTGGAACGGAGCGATTGGCGTGAGCACCACGGGAAGGTGGATCTCTAGCCCATGAATGGTCAGTACGATTCGCCTGCGTCCGAGGCCGATCTGCTTGCGCAGCTTGGCGAGCTGCGGGCCGGCATCAGCGCGCTGGAAAAGCAGATCACCCGCGCCGGGCGCGAACAGTTGAAGGCCAACACCCTCACCGCTGCGCAAACCGAACAGCTTACGCTCGCACTGGAGCAGTTGCGCACCGCCGATACCCGCCGCGAAGCCGCGCTCAACGATCTGCGTGAGCGCAACCGCGTCGAGCAGGCCGAGGCCCGGTTGGCGGTTGTGCGCTCCATCTTGCCGGCGCTCGACGGCCTCGATGAAGCGCTGCGTTCGGGTCAGGCAACCCTCGCCCGCTCCACTGAAACCGATTTGCTGCGCGAACTGCTCGGCCTAGCGCCTGAGTCGGCCCCTTCCGGCGCCGATCCGCGTACGACTCTTGCTGCATGGTTACAGGGGTTGGAGTTTGTACGCCGCCGCTTGCTCGATGCATTGGCCGCCGAAAGCGTCATCCCCATCCCCGCTGTCGGCCAACGCTTCAACCCGCAGCGCCACCTGGCTCTGGAAGCCGTTGTCGCGACGAAAGCCCCGCCCGGTACGGTTGTCGGTGAGATCCGGCGCGGTTACAGTGTGGGCGAACGCATCCTGCGTCACGCTGAGGTAATCGTGGCGCGCGCGGGATGATTGGGACACGGGGACGACGGACGACAGACGACCGACGACCGACGACGGACGACCGACGACCGACGACGGACGACCGACGACCGACGACGGACGACCGACGACGGACGACAGTAAATACCATACACCCTTCGATACGCGCTGCGCGCTACTCAGCACTCAGCACTCAGCACTCAGCAATTACATAGGAGCATCAATGTCTCCCATTATCGGTATCGACCTGGGCACAACCTATTCGGCAGTTGCCGTGGTACGCAACGGAACGCCGCAAATCCTCGCCCTGGGCGATGAGCGGATCATGCCCTCGGTGGTTGGTGTTGGCCCCGATGGCGCGCTGCTCGTCGGCACGCCGGCGCGTAACCAGTATGCGCTGGATCCCGAACGCACAATCCGTTCGATCAAGCGCAGCATGGGCGCCGATAGCGTGGCAACTCTCGGCGAGCGCACGATCACTCCGCCGCAAGTGTCGGCGCTGATCCTGCGCGAACTAAAGCGCCGCGCCGAAGCCGCACTGGGCGAGCCGGTTAGTCGCGCCGTGATCACGGTGCCGGCCTATTTCTCCGACGCTGCGCGGCAGGCCACACGTGAGGCGGGTGAACTCGCCGGCTTCAGTGTTGAGCGGATTATTAACGAACCCACAGCCGCCGCGCTGGCGTATGGGCTGGATCAGAGCGCTGAACGCCAACTCGTCGCCGTGTACGACCTGGGTGGTGGTACGTTTGATGTCTCGATCATCGAACTCGACGCCGGCGTGGTTGAAGTGCGCGCCAGCCACGGCAACACCCAGCTTGGCGGCGACGACTTCGACGAGCAGTTGGTCGATTACCTGGCTGAGCAGTTTACCGCGCAGCACGGGATCGATCCGCGTAGCGACATCCGCGCCCGTGCGCGGCTCACCCGCGCCGCCGAGACGGCCAAAATTGCGCTTTCGGCCCGCCCAGCCGTGCAGGTGCAGGAAGAGTTTCTGCTTACTGTTGAGGGCCGCCCGCTGCATCTCGATGTAGAAGTGAGCCGCGCCGCCTTTGAGGATCTAATCGGCGAACTGCTGGACGGCACGCTCGAATCATTCGACGCCGCCCTGAACGATGCCGGGATCACCAGCGCTGAACTGGATAAGGTGATCCTCGTGGGCGGCAGTACGCGCATTCCCTTGGTCTGGACGCTGTTGCGCGAGCATAGCGGCATTGAACCGGCCGCTGCGGTCAACCCCGACGAAGCCGTTGCGCTTGGCGCAGCCGTACAGGGCGGGATTATCGCCGGGGAACCGCTGGAGGCCATTCTCGTCGATGTCGCTCCGCACGCGCTCGGCATCGAAGTGGCCGAACTGGCGTTTGGCCAGGTCATCCCCGACCGCTACAGTGTGATTATTCCGCGTAACACGACCATTCCTACCTCACGTGCCGAGATCTACTCCGCAGTGCATCCGGGCCAGCGGGCGATCGAACTGAAGATCTACCAGGGCGAGCATGCCGTCGCCTCGCAGAATACGCTGTTGGGCGAGTTCCTCTTCGATGATCTCGTGCCCGAGGCGCCCGGTGATCCGCCGCGCATTACGGTGACGTTTGACTGTGACATCAACGGCATTGTGAACGTGTCAGCCGTTGATCGCGGCAGCGGCAAGGCGGCCCAAACCACGGTACGCGCCGCCCACGAACAACTGACGCCGGCCCAGACAGCCGGTGTACGCGCCGAGCTTGACGAACTGGAATTGGGGCTGGAATGGGATGGCTCGGAAGCGA
>JBBRUG010000323.1:0-6769 GCA_038247995.1 Chloroflexales bacterium
GATGTGAAGCAGGCCGCCCTGAGCCGGGTGTTTGGCTTTGAACTGCTGCCCGCGCCCTTCGTCGTTGCCCACTTGCAGATCGGGTTGCTGCTCCAGCAGCTTGGTGCGCCGCTGGCAGAGCACGAGCGCGTCGGTGTGTACCTGACCAATGCGCTCACCGGCTGGGAGCCGCCCGACGCCGCGAAACGCGCGGTACAGTTGCGCTTCCCCGGCCTGCCGGAGCTGATGGACGAGCGCGACCAGGCCGAGCAGATCAAGCGCGGCACGCCCATCCTGGTGGTGATCGGCAATCCGCCCTATTCGGGCTTCGCCGGCATTTCGCAGATGGACGAAGAGCGCGACCTGAGCAACGCCTACCGCACCACCGAGCGCGCGCCCGCGCCGCAAGGCCAGGGGCTGAACGACCTGTATGTGCGCTTCTTTCGCATGGCCGAGCGCCAGATCATCGAAACCAGCAAGCGCGGGATTGTCTGCTACATCTCGAATTACTCCTGGCTCGACGGGCTCTCCTTCACCGGGATGCGCGAGCGCTACCTGGAGGCGTTTGACCAGATCTGGATCGACTCGTTGAACGGCGACAAATATCGCACCGGCAAGGTGACGCCCGAGGGCAATCCCGACCCCAGTGTCTTCTCGACCGATTTCAACCGCGAGGGCATTCAGGTTGGCACGGCAATTGCGCTGATGGTGCGGCACGAGCGGAAGGGCGCTGTTCCGCCGGAACAACCTGCAGAGGTTCACTTTCGCAATCTCTGGGGCCGCGACAAACGCCAACAACTCCTCACCGATATCGCCGGCGGTGACACCCTCGCCTACCAACAACTACAGCCGCCGGTTGCGTTAGGCTTGCCGCTTCAGCCGGCCCAGGTAAGCGCAGACTATTTGGCCTGGCCGTTGCTGCCGGCGATCTTTCCAACCGCGTTCCCCGGCATCAAAACAAGCCGTGATGATGTATTGGTGGATATTGATCGGGATCGTTTAACTGAACGCATGCATCAGTATTTCGACCCGGCGATCAGCCATGCCGAGATGGGGCGTATTTCGCCAGGAGTGATGGAAAGCGGTTCAGGCTTTGATGCCGTTACTACGCGAGAGCATCTTTTGAAACGTGGGTTTTTACCTGAGAACATTATCCGTCATTCCTATCGTCCTTTTGATGTACGCTGGCTGTATTGGGAGCCTGAAACCAAGCTCCTTGATCGTAATCGAGCTGAGTATTTCCCGCATGTCGCACCCGGCAATGTCTGGCTAGCGGCGGTTCAGCAGAATCGCAAAGATTTTGACCCACCGCTTGTTACACATTCTTTGGCATCACTTCATGTCATCGAGCGCGGTGCCAATCTCTTCCCCCTCCACCTGCGCACGCCCGACCAACCACGCGACCTGTTCGACTTCGCCGCCACTGCCGACCCGCGCAACCTCGGCGACGGGCGGCGGCTCAATCTGAGCGATACAGCGCTGACCTATCTGCAGGCGGTCGGCTCCATCGCCGACGCCGAGTCGCTGTTCTACCACAGCATCGCCGTGCTGCATGCCCCGGCCTACCGCAACGAAAACGCCGGCGCGCTACGTCAGGACTGGCCGCGCATTCCGTTGCCAGCCACACGGGAACTGCTGCTGGCCTCGGCGGAGCTGGGCCAGCGTATCGCCGCGCTGCTCGATAGTGAACAGCCGGCCACCGGCGTCACCAGCGGCGCTATCGCCGAAGCGCTGCGCCCAATTGCTGTGCTGAGCATCGCCGGCGGCGGCCAGATCAACCCGGCCGGCGGCGATCTCGATGTGACGGCGGGCTGGGGCCACGCCGGTCGCGGCGGCATTACGATGCCCGGCAAGGGCAAAACGCTGGAGCGTCGCGCCGAGGCTGCGGAGATCACGCCGGAACTAGGCGTCGCCCCCGACGGCAAAACGCTCGATCTGTACCTCAACGAGCGCGTCTCCTGGCGCAATGTGCCGCCGCGCGTCTGGAACTACACCATCGGCGGCTACCAGGTGCTCAAGAAGTGGCTCAGCTACCGCGAACGCCCGCTGCTCGGGCGCGGCCTGCGTGTAGACGAAGCCCGCGAAGTCACCCAGATCGCCCGCCGGATCGCGGCGATTCTGCTGCTGGAGCCGGAATTGGATGCGAATTATCGGGCGGTGACGGGGACGACCTATGAACCAAAGAATGAGGCATCCTGATGCGGCGCCCACGGCTGTCTACTGCTCAAGTCACCCTCTTACTTACGATTGTCACATTCCTCGGAGCGCTTGTAGCGAATGTGGCAACCGGAACGCTCCCTCCCTCCTGGGAGCCGTACCTCTGGGTGGCCTGGCCGCTCACGGGATTGTTCCTGCTCTTGACGATTGGTCTGACTGTTCGCTCCTTGCGAGATCGCCCAGACACCACACACCAAAGAATCCTAATTGCCAATAAAGTCGCGGCGCGGATTAAGCGGGCACTTGATGATAAACTGCCTGACCATACGCCCCGCATCAGCCTGGATTTAAGCAACCAACCCCGCGCTATCTTGCCAAAACCGCAATTGCGCCTGGAACGCGCCCGCCAAGCGCCAAGCCCAATTCCTGCCGACACTTCTATTGCCGAAGTCTTCGCCAACTGTGGCCGAGGGCTGCTCATCCTGGGCCAGCCCGGCGCCGGCAAAAGCACGCTCCTGCTGGAGTTGGCGCAGGCGCTTGTCATTGAAGCAGAATCCGCCAAAGAAGGCCTATTGCCGATTGTGCTTCATCTCGACAATTGGGCCCAGCGACGCGACAAGCTGGAAGAATGGTTCGCCAGAGAAGTGAGCGAAAGCTATGGTGTGGGTATCACTCTGGCGCGGCGCTGGATTGAAGAAGACACCCTGATCCCACTCCTTGACGGCCTCGACGAAGTAGCGCCGGAACAGCGCGCTGCCTGTGTCGCTGCGATCAATGCGTTTCACCGCGATCACGGTACCTTGCCGATCGTTGTCTGTAGCCGCACCAATGAGTATGAGGAGCTGCAGAACCGCCTTGCGCTGGAACATGCCGTTTGTGTAGAACCGCTAACCCCGGTGCAGATCGGCAACTACTTGCGGGCCGGGGGGACAGAACTCCAGGGTCTCGCAGAAGCGCTGACCAGGGTGAGTGTGTTGCGGAATCTCCTCACAACGCCCCTGGTGCTGAGCGTCGCCGCCCTGGCCTTTGCAGGTCGCTCAAGCCAATCGCTGGATTTTCGCGATCCGCAGCAAGCCGAGACGCAGTTATGGACGGCGTATGTTCAACTTATGGTAAGCCGACAGCCACCGTCAAACCGAAAGACCGTGCAAAACGCTACGGCACTATTGCACTACCTGATCTGGCTTGCACAGACCATGCAAACCCGCAGCCTCAGTACATTTTACATCGAGCGCCTGCAACCGGACTGGCTGCCGGAGCGGGCCTCTCGCCGTTATCATTTATTAGGTGGCGGGTTTAGTTTCTGGCACCTCCAGTTACGCGATTTTCTGGCCCAGGCCTCACCGGAGCAACTCGCCGAAATGAGCAAAGCGGCAGAGTAAGGCCACAGTAGCGCGCTGGTGAAGGAGATTGTCATCCTGCCGCTGCTTACGTGTCTGGTTGTCAATGAAACAACTAATCTTCCCGGCGACGGGTTTCAACGCGACGACCTGCTCGTTGAACGCGAACGAGTCTCCAACGACGAATTGACTCCAACCCCCATCTCACATAGCATGGAACTCAGCACAGGCGGCACAATCGCGAGGAGAAGCAATGGCGACAATTACGCTGGAAATCCCTGATGAACTGGCCGAGCGCGCCGATGAATTGCGGGCGCTGCTGCCGGAACTCCTTGCCTTGCGCCTCGGATCGCCCACCAGTGTGGCGCCGGCGATTGCTGCAGATGTGGAGGAGATTGTTGCGATCCTCACGAGTCAGCCCACTCCGCAGCAGGTGCTTGCAATTCAGCCTTCGACCGATCTCCAGGTGCGCGTCGATGAACTGCTTGGTCGTGCCCAGGCCGACGTACTCAATGCTGCTGAGGCAGCCGAACTGGAGCGCTATCTCTTCCTGGAACATCTCGTGCGCATGGCGAAAGCCCATGCCCTTCAGCGCCTGGCCGATGCTGCATGAGCGAGCGGATCTCTCCTGCGCTCCGGCAGCAGGTTGCCGAACGAGCCGCGCACTGTTGCGAATACTGCCGCTATCCGCAGCGCGCCGCGTTCCTCAGCTTTGCAGTCGATCATATCATCGCCCGGAAGCACGGCGGGGCTACCGCGCCGGAAAATCTAGCCCTTGCGTGTCCCTTCTGCAATCGTGCCAAGGGCACCGATCTGGCTTCGCTCGACCCGCTCGACGGCAGCTTAACCCCCTTCTTTAATCCACGCACCCAACGCTGGGGCGATCATTTTCAGCTCGTCGATGCGGAACTCGTGCCGCTCACGGCCATCGGCCGGGTGACCGTCCGCGTCTTCCAGATCAACCATCCCGACCGGATCGCCGAGCGACGCTTACTGATCAGCGCGGGTGTGTATCCAATATCATTGTCCGAACCCTCCCCCGGAACCACTGCACAAGAGGCTGAAAGTGATCTTGACCCATTGACTGTTGGAGAACTTATCTCGCTTCAAGAAGCTGCAAATTATGCCGGCCTGTCAAAGAATTCACTACTTGTGTATATTCGTAACCAACGCCTCAGAGCTAGAAAACTCGGCTCTCAGTGGGTTACTACTCGCGCGGCAGTTGATGTATATTTGGCCTCGCGCGACCTTGAAAGTGTACCAAAGAAGTATCGCGATCCCGCTTGACGGTATTATAGATCTCATATACCATATGCTTATGAAATGACGAGGCCCGGCAGGTGCTACCAACACCTATCGGGCCTCTAACCCCACACCTGTTCTCGCCAGGCGTGTGGCTGGGCCGTATTGTACACTCTACGGCGACCTCCAGCAGCACCCTGCTGCGCTGTTCCTCGTGAGCAGCGCGAGGCGATGGGGTGCTGTATTTGTTTCGGTGGCTTGTCATTTCTCTGCCAAATCGCGCCGGAGGTCGTTGTGAACACGATAGTCCCTTCTTCGTGCGTGCGGCGCACCTCCGGCGAGGAGGTCGTCGCGATGCCCCCAATTCCACCACCACCGCCCCGTCCTGAGCCTACCCCTCCACCGCGTGAACGCTCGCCGTCACGGCGGCGGCGCAAACGCCGCTTTCGCCGCGCACCCTGGCGATCCGCCTGTGTGCGCCCTCTGCGGTGCGCCGCTCCAACCGCCCATCGTCGCCACCACAACCGGCCCGCCCGTTCATCGTGACTGCGCCGATCGTGCGGCTATGCAGGCATGGCGCCGACGACGCCTGTGGGCAATCGCACATGGCGTTGTAATAGCCGGCGTGGGGATAGGCATATTCGTATACGAACCGCCTGCGCCGCTCCCGTTCGCAGTCACATTCCTGGCCTGGCTGCTGCTGCACCAGCGGCTGCATTGGCGTACATGGCATTATCTCGGACGTGAGTTGCGCCGCTGGCTACTGGGGCGCAACTCAGAATGACGAAGCAATGAATACAACTATCGGCAATCGCTTAGAGGCCGCGATTACTATCGAAGGCACCCGCCCATTATTGTGGCATGCCTTCACCCCGGATGCTATTCCGTCGAGCGGCAAGCGTGAAGCACGTTCTGGTCGGGCCGGCAATGATCCGGAAGAGTGGCGGCGCTCTGTTCTCATTACTGCTACCCGGCAACTCTACCTTTTGCCCTCGTACATTTTCGGTTGCCTGCGTGACGCCGCACGCTTCACGCGCAAGGGGCGCGGCACGCTACAGCCGGCGCTTGTGGCCACGCTCCAGGTCATCGACGAGCGGATTCTGGTCAACCCGTGCAAGGGCGTCGAAGTACCCGAGGCGGATCACGAAGAGATCACCCCACTCACCCCTGCGAATGTGGCCGCGTTGCTCGACGTGGTGAATCACTACGATGTGAGCAAGGCCACCGGCGCAACGCAACCGCATCGCCTTGCCGCGCTCTACCACGTTGCGATCCGCTGCGGCCCGCGCCAGGGTGAGATCATCGGCCTACGCAAAGCCGACTACGACGCCAAGCGGCGCGAATTGCGGATCGGCGGGCAGATTCAGGATGGCAAACGGACGAAGGGCAAAACAAAGCACGCCCACCGAACCCTGCCGGTGTCGGCTGACACGGCCCGCACTCTTGCCGCGCATCTCCAGAACCTTGCCGAAGAGGAACGATTGAGCGGGCCGGGGTGGAATGCCGCCGGCCTGCTCTTCGTGAGCGAGAACGGGACGCCGCTGGGCCATAGCAATCTGTGGCGCTCCTACACGGCCCTGCTCCGCCGCGCCGGGCTGACCGACCCAATGCGCCGACTGTGCAGGTGTTGGACGCACTAGCGCGGCGGAGACTGCGCCGAAGTGCGAAGCATGCAAAGGCCGGGGCGTGATTGCCCGTTTTCGCTTCCATGATCTGCGCCACACCTATGCTGCGCTCTCGCTGGCCGCCGGCGTTGACCTGTTCACGCTCTCGCGCCGGATGGGCCACAGCTCGATCACCGTGACTGCCGACCGCTACGGCCACCTATACGCCGGCAAAGATGACGACGCCGACGCGCTCGACACCTTCCTACGGAGGGCATAACCAATGCTGCATAACACGTCACAAAAGAGCCTTTGCGTTATGAATTGCGTTACACCGCCCATGAACGCAGAAACGCGGCAACAGGTGGTTACCCTGATACCGCGTTCTGAAGCCCTAAAAACTGGCGTCCCCGGGCCGACTCGAACGGCCGACACGCGGTTTAGGAA
>JBBRUG010000324.1:0-6763 GCA_038247995.1 Chloroflexales bacterium
CGGGCTTGCGCATCGGCGAGGGCGGCCTGGTACTCGGCTTCGCGCTGGCGGATCAGCGTCTCAACCGCCGGGTCGAGCGAGGTGAGCGCTGTCGGCGCTTCACCAGCCGGTGTGGACACACTGGTTGGCGCTGTAGCCGTACTGCCGCTGAGCGTGGTGGCCAGGCCGCCGATCAGCACTAAGGTAAAAGTGGTTATTGCGGCGGCGATCAAGACGAGTGTGCGCTGGTTCATAGTCGGGATCTCCTGTACAATCGAAGGACGTATCTACAGCATACCGGCGTTGGCTAAACCCACGCTTGGAAATAGGGGCCAAAACTCCAAGCCTTTTCCAAGGATTTCTGGGTATGCTGAGGGCATGGAGGTACTATGCGTGTGCTGGTGATTGAAGATGATGTGCGGCTCGCCCGCCTGATGGCGCGGGTATTAGGTGAAGCTCACTACCAGGTTGATCTGGCGCACGATGGCGAGACCGGGCTAGATCTGGCGTTGCTTGGGGTGCACGCGGTCGCCATTATCGACTGGATGCTGCCCGTCCGGGATGGGCCAAGCATCTGCCGGGCGGTGCGGGCGGCGCGTGTGCCGGTGGCGCTGCTGTTACTTACGGCGCGCGGGCAGATCGAAGATCGCGTGGCGGGGTTGGATAGCGGCGCCGATGATTATCTGGTCAAGCCGTTTGCGTTTGATGAGTTGCTGGCGCGGGTGCGGGCGCTGAGTCGGCGCTTTGCGCCGCCGGGCAGCAGCGTCGATGAACTGCGTGCCGGCGACCTGGTGCTCGATCTCCAGGCCCATGTGGCGCGGCGCGGGCTGCGCACGCTTGATCTGACGCCGACCGAGTGGAACTTGCTCGAATATCTGCTGCGCAATAGCGGGATCATCCTCACCAAACAGCAAATCCTCGACGCTGTCTGGTCGTATGAACAGGACGTGCAGCAGGCCCTGGTAGAAGTGTATATCTCGTACCTACGACGCAAATTGAATGCACCCGGCGAAGCCGACCCGATCGTGACGGTACGCGGAGTCGGCTACCGGTTGGAGGCCGACCGTGTTTAAGGGCCTGCAGCTTCGGCTCACCCTGCTCTACGCCCTGGCAGCGGTAGCGCTACTGGCCTTGATGGCCGGCGGCAGTTACCTCATGCTCGTGCGTTATTTCGAGCGCATCACCGATCTGGCGTTGGAACATAAAATGGCCCACGAGTTTCACCTCCTGGCCGCTCCGCTCCCCCCGGAACTGCTCGCCGCCGACCGCGATTGGTCGATCGTGCGCGCCCAGGCCGTGCCGTTGCGCTCCATCGATGACCGCGCCGCGCTCAGCCGTAGTCAGGCGCTCACCATCGCGCAAAGGGCGTACCCCGGCAGTGAACTGACGCAGATCCGGCTCGCGGAAGTCGATGACCGACCGGCCTATGAAGTGCGCTTTGCCGATGGCACCGCATTGCTGATCGACGCGACCAACGGGATGCTGCTCCAGACTCGCAGCCGTGACGACGACGATGATGATGGTAATGATGATGGAGTGCAGGAAACGCCGGGAACAACTGCAGTCAATCCACTCGCCGATCTGGGTACGGCCGCCTACGATGCCGAACTGGCGGCGATCTTCGTGCTCCCGCTGGATCGCACCGGGAATGTGCTCTTCGACCCCAACCCGGCTGCCGTGCCGCTGGAGCCCGACCGCGCGGCGCTGGAGGCCGCCCTCGCAAGCGGCAGTGATATCCGTACGATCCGCAGCGCCGGCGGCGATCACGTACGGCTGCTCACCTACCGCTTGACGCGTAGTGACGGGCCGGCGGCGCTGCAATTAGGTCGGGTGCTTACCGATCAATCCGAGGTACTCCGCCAACTCGTGCTCGGCCTGAGCGCTGTTGGGGGGCTGAGCGTGATTGCAATCGGGTTCAGTAGTTGGTGGATCGCCGGGCGAGCGTTGCGTCCGGCGCAAGTGGCATGGGAGCGCCAGCAGCAGTTTATCGCGAGCGCCAGCCACGAACTGCGCACTCCGTTAACGTTGATGCGAGCCAGTAGTGAGGTGGCGCTCCGCAGCCTGCCGCCCGATGACACCGACCAGCGCGAGTTGCTGAACGACGTGATCGGCGAAGCTGACCATATGCGTCGCCTGGTAGATGATCTGCTGACCCTTTCGCGGTTAGATGCAGGGAAGCTCAGCCTCGATCGCCAACACATCAGCATGCCCGATCTGCTGCACGACATCCAACGCCAAGTGGGCCGCCTGGCCGGAGCAAAGCAGATCGAACTGCGGTTGACTGAAGCCAAGGGTAGCGTGTACGCCGACGCCGAGCGCGTGCGCCAGGTCCTGTTGATCCTGCTCGACAACGCCCTACGCTACACCCCGTCGGGGGGCGTCATTACGCTGGCGGCGCAGCAGCACGACCGCCAGGTACGGATCAGTGTGCGTGATACCGGCAGCGGGATCGCCCCAGAGCATGCAGCGCACATCTTCGAGCGCTTCTATCGCGCCGATCCGGCCCGCGGGAGCGGCACCGGCAACACCGGCTTGGGTCTCTCGATCGCTCAGGCGTTGGTACAGGCCCATGGCGGGCAGATCCATGTCGCCAGCACCGTCGGCGAAGGAACAGTGGTGACGCTGGAACTGCCGGCCAGTACAGGCGAGCAGCTACCCGCCTAAGGAAACCCCGATCAGGCGTCCGACCCCAAACGTGATCGCAGCCGCTGCAAGCCCAATCAGCACCTGGCGGATCCCCGAATACCAGATGCTGCGCCCGGTGAGCAATGTGATCGCCGCACCAATGCCGAACAGACCCAGGGTGCTCAGAATGACGCTCAGAATAATCGCATTCGGACCGATTATAAAGAGAAAGGGGATGACAGGAATAATCGCCCCGACGGCAAAAAGCAGAAACGACGAGATGGCGGCTTCCCACGCCGATCCGCCTAACTCGTCCGGGTCGATGCCCAGTTCCTCGCGTACGAGGGTATGCAACGCTGTCGGGCGGTCGGCGATGAGCTTGGCCGCCAACGCCTGAGCCTGATCCTCCGGGAGTCCCTTGGCCTGGTAGATCAGGGCAAGTTCTTCCTGTTCCTCGGCGGGATTCTGCGCCAACTCTTCGCGTTCGAGCGCGATCTGGCGTTCGTAGAGTTCGCGTGAACTTTGGACGGAGATCCACTCACCCAACGCCATCGAGAAGGCGCCGGCCAGCAACCCGGCCAACCCGGCCACCAGCACGGCCTGACCGCTCGGCGCGGCGCCGGCGACACCCATGATCAGGCTGAAGTTCGAGAGTAGCCCGTCGCTGGCCCCCAGTACCGCCGCCCGCAGGGCATTGCCGCTGCTGGCGCGGTGACGGCCTTCGAGTTGCGCCAACGCCGATCCCTCCAGACCGCCGGGCGCGCCGCTGATGATCGTCTGGAGGATGCGTGCATGGGAACGCTCCTGGGCCGGCAGCGCCGTCGCCTGCGACTCGGGTTGGGCTGCATAGTCGTTACTGTCGCGGCGTTCGAGGCCGCCGACGGTGGGCAACACAAAGGCAGGGCCAAACCGACGGGTTAGCCAGATCAGGGTGTTCGTCCGCCAACCCAGGCGCTGCGGCGGTACGGGTTGGCCCGCTGCTGCAAGTTGGTTGGCCCAGAACTGGGCGTGCTCGGCTTCAACGGTTGCCAGGCGGAGATAAATGGCGGCCAGACGCGGTTGGGCCTCGGCCTCGGCAATCGCTGTATAGAGCGCCGCGCTCTCAATTTCATCTTGCCAGTTAGCCCGGTAGCGGCTGTTCGGGTTGTCCATAGCAGAATTCTCCTTCGAGCAAGGGTCGCGACACTAGAGCACTGCGCAGCATGACTGAGCTGCTGCGGCCACTGAACTGGGTGGCGCGCTGCGCTCGCGCCTGGTTGTGCAGGCTCAATCGATCTGAGCAATGCTGTAGAGATCCAGGTGCGGATGAGGCGATCTCCGCCGCCGGTTATTCAGCTGGCTCACGCATTGCTGTGCTCCCCTCAGCGCCAAATGTTGCCGTAAGCCTGGCGATGAACTGCTGTTGTTCCACCGCTGTCAACCGCGCCTCCGGGTGCAGCGGTATATAGAACCAGAGCGGCATCTCGCCTTCCTGCACGGTTTCGGCCGCCTCATCGCCCTCGTTCTGCGAGCTTCCCCACTCCGAGACGTTCAATTCCGCACGTCCCTCAATCACATCGCGCATCACGAGCCAGGAAACCGGTGCGATAGTACTGTACCACGGCCAGGTCGTCTGATTACTATGGCAATCAGCGCAGGCGCGTACGAACATGGCGCGTGTCTGCGGACTATCCCAGGCCGGTTCGGCGCGAACGGGCGGGTTAGTATGGTCGCGCCCATACGGCACAAACTGAAGCGCCATGAAGAGTACCAGGAAGCTGCCGAAGACAATTGTGCCGAACCGCCGCGTAAACCAGCGCCGCGACGGGCGCTGCTGTTGTGGTAACCCTGTGGGAGCCATGCGCGTTCCTTTCGCAGAACAGATGCCGGTTCCTGATCAGCATACATTCTACGGCTTGGAAATCGCTTGGAATGCGCCTGAATCCTTGCCAGCAGTATGCGCCCGCTCCCATGCGTGGGGTTCTGAAGCCCAGCTCGATCAGGCCGCGCTCCACGCCCTGCTCAACTGCATCCGTGACCTGGGAGTGGAACTGCGCGCCAGGTCATTCCGCATCCTGATGATCGAAACCGTGCTGCCGGAGACGTACCACGACGGGGCACAGCCCGTGACAAGCGCTTCCGGAGCGCGAATCTCTGCGGCGAGAACATAGAGGTGGAACGATGAACGCGAAACTCTGGGATGGGGTGCTCCTCCTGGGTGTCTTGTGCTTTGTCCTCGGCGCCGCCAATGAACTGCGCGGCTGGATCTATCAGCGGCTCCTGTAACTATTTCCGCGCTCTGCGCGATGCTGCTCGACTGTGTACGGATGATCACGCCGTGATGTTCGACCATAACCCCCAGGCGCACCCTGCCCTGCTACACTCTGTGGGTGCGGGGCTATTATCCGCTATCAGCCGTTTGCCGACTCGGTTGCGACGCGCATCTCATCACCGCCCGCCCCTGTCACCCCGGATCGGCGTCGGCCGAATGAGTACCGCAGCGCCCGGCTACGCCTGTGCCGTAGACGCAAGGCCAGGATGCGAGGTCGCTATGAACCACCGCTTCGCTACGCTCTGCCTGCTGACGCTGCTCGCGCTGGGCGGGCTGGCGCCTGCGTCCGTCGCCCGCGCCCAGCTCGTGGGGGTCGAGGGCCGCTTCGCGCCGTACTACCAGAACCACGAGGGCATCCGCCTCCTCGGCTATCCGCTCACTCAGTTGCACGAGGTCGAGGGCTTCGCCGTGCAGTCCTTCGAGAAGGGCCGGCTGGAGGATCATCAGGGCGCCGTCGCCAACCCCGCCTGGGCCATGATGTTGGGCCGGCTCACCGCCGAGCTGCTCGATGGCGCCGCCGATGACGTCGCGGTCAGCGGCACGAGCCTCACCTACGGCGCCCTGCGCGCGGCGGCCCGCCCCGAGCGGCGCGTCGCACCGCCGCCCGGCTTCCGCGGCGGGGTGCAGGAACTGACCATGCCTGCGCTCGGCCGGGCCGTCTTCATCCCCGTGGATCCGACCCTCCGCCCGGCGTTGGGCTACTACGTCCCCTGGGTCTTCTGGGAGTACATGAGCCGCCCCGAGCGTTTCCCGGGCGGCTGGCTCCACGATCTCGGCCTGCCGCTCTCGCCGCCGCTGGCCGCCGAGGCGCCCAAGGGCGGCAGCATCCGGCCAGTCGTGCTGCAGGCCTTCGAGCGCACGGTGCTCACCTTCGACTCGCTCAACCCGCCGGGCTGGGAGGTGGAGCGTGGCAATCTCGGGGCCGACGCGCTCCACACCATCGGCGTACCCGCGCCGCAGCTAATCCTCTCCCCTGAGCTCGGGGCCAACGTGGCGCTGCCGCTGCACCTGTGGGCCGCCATCGGCGAGCCCGGCCAGGAAGTGGTTGCCCGGCTGCGCTGGGCCGACGGCACCGAACTGGAGCAACGCTTCGAGCTGCTACGCGGGCTCGATGGCGCCGGCCTGCTGCTGGCGAACCTCGCATGGGTGAACATGCTCGCCCCGCCCAAGCCGCCTACCCAGGGGGCGTTGCTCGAGATCCGCGACCTAAGCGGCGGCCTGCTGGCCCGCCGGAGTGTAACCGTGCTCGCGCCGGGAGACCCGGCCGCCCGTACGGTGCAGGTCTACTGGACCGTGAGGGGCGCCGAGTTGACCACGCCCCAGCTGCGGCAGGTGGTGATCGATCCCGGCCGGCCGCGGCCGGGCCACTGGTGGGCGCTCTCCGCTCCGGAGCGACTGGCGGCGGGCGCGCTGGAGGAGTTGCTCTGGGGCCCGCCAATCATCAGCCAGGTCGGCTTCAGCACGGCACTCCCTTCGCCTGCGGAGGTGCTGGGCTATCCAGGGCGCAGGCCGGACTGGGGAAGCCGCGTTGGGCTCCAGGGTCTCACCATCACCGACGGCGTGGCCACGGCCTCCTTCTCGCCGGGGCTGCGGGCCTACGGCGGCGGCGCGCTGCGGGTTCAGCTTATTCGGGAACAGATCACGCGCACGCTGCTGCAGTTCCCCGAGATCTCCGCGGTGCGCATCGCTATCGATGGGCAGGTTGAAGGTGTGCTTGAGCCCTGACCCGGTACACGGGGAGCCGACGGCATACGGATCACGTTAAGTACGTTCGTCGCGCCAGCCCTCACCCCCACCCCTCTCCCTCTCAGGTGGAGGGTTTTTGCCGTTGCCCGCACCCCCAACCCC
>JBBRUG010000325.1:0-6690 GCA_038247995.1 Chloroflexales bacterium
CAGTCGTCGGTCGTCTGTCGTCGGTCGTCGGTCGTCGGTCGTCGGTTCTGGCCCTGCTGCCGCCTATGCTCACGCAAGAACTGCCATCCGCTCGTCGAGCACCCGGCGCACCTCATCGACGTCGGCGGGCAATTCGATTGGCGGGTTGGCGTGGCTGCTTACCACATCGCGCAACGTACCTTCGTGGTAGTCCACTTTGAAGCGGCTGAACTTCAGACCATGGGCCGTCGAAACGACCACAACCCGATCCGAGCGCCGAATTGTGCCCCGATTGACCAGCTTGACCAATGCGGCCAGCGCAACCCCAGTGTGCGGGCAGGCGTAGACACCCGTACGATCGGCGCGCGCTGCGGCGTCGGCCAACTCCTGCTCGCTCGCCTGCTCAACAATGCCGTCGAAGCGTTGCAACACACTGATCGCCCGGTTAATGCTTACCGGTGCGCCGATCTGGATCGCACTCGCCGCTGTGGGTCGAGCCTGGATCGGCGCATAGTGCCAGTTGTTGGTGTAGGCCCGGTAGAGTGGATTGGCGTGCTCGGCCTGCGCACAGACGATCCGTGGGAGCTTATTGATCATGCCCAATTCGTGCAGCATCAGCAAGCCTTTGCCCAGCGCAAAGGTGTTACCTAGGTTGCCGCCGGGAATGATGATCCAATCCGGCACCTCCCAATCAAATTGCTGCACAATCTCAATCCCAACCGTCTTCTGGCCCTCGACGCGCAGTGAGTTAAGCGAGTTGGCGAGGTAAATTCCACTGTCCGGGGCGGCGGCTACATCACGCACAATCTCCATGCAGCGGTCGAAATCGCCGTCGATTGCCAATACCAATGCGCCGTGGGCCACCGGCTGCACCAATTGCGCGATACTCACTTTGCCCTTCGGCAAAAAGACAATCGTGGGGATGCCGGCGGCGGCGCCATAGGCGGCCAACGCTGCGGAAGTGTCGCCCGTCGAGGCGCAGGCGACGGCGCGGATTGGCTTGCCCAGACTGATCATCTGCTTCACAGCACTGACCAGCACAGTCATGCCCAGGTCTTTGAACGAACCGGTATGGCTGTTGCCGCACATCTTGATCCAGAGATCGTCAACCCCGATCTCACGCCCAAAGCGTTCGGCCCAGAAGAGGTTCGTACCGCCCTCAAACATACTGACAATGTTGCTGTCGTCGATGCCGGGGAAGACCCATTCTTTCTTACCCCAGACGCCGCTGCCATACGGCCAACCGGTACGCATCCAACGGCTCTCAAATAATTGCTTCCACTCAGCGGCGCTGCGCTGCTTCAGTGCGTCCAGATCGTGCTGGACTTCGAGTAAACCGCCCGATCGCGAGTAATAGACGATCTCGGTGAGCGGATAACGCTCGTTCGGATCATCGTGGGCGGCAAACCAGGCCGAAAGTTCCACCGTATTTCTCCCCATCGGTTATTCAATCGCACTATCGTGAGCGAGGATGGCAATCTGCCGTTCGGCCTCGTCACGCCAAAAGCCCGCTGGCGCCAGTTCCATGTAGCGCCGCAAATCAGTTAGCGCAGCCGTCGTCTGATGATTAAAGCGGTGAAACAGGCCGCGTTGCAAGTATGGTTCCGGCCAATCCGGTTGGAGCATACCGGCCTGAGTGAGATCCGCGATTGCGGCCTGATATTCGCCCAACTCGCGGCCACGGATCACCCCACGCCGATAAAACGCCGGCGCAAATGTCGGCCAGATCTTGGCCGCCCGCGAAAAGGCGGCAACACCGGCCGTATAAAAACTGCGTTCCGTTGTACGATGTCCAGCCAGACACAAGCTAAGCCCCCAGGCGTAGTGCCAACGTGCCAGCAAGCGGTTTCCAAGCGCAGGACGAGGATGTTCAGTCATAGAGTGCGCCTTCGTAGTAGCTCATATCGTGTGGTATTGCGGGTCGTACAGCTTCGCCGCACGACCCGCAACCCTACGTAACTCTAGTATAACATGGCGTCCTGAACGAGAAATATACAGCCCGATTTGTGCATTCTTGCCGTAGCCCGCCTTTTACAGCCGCGATTATACTGAATAGCGAAGCAACGTATCTGCACTGAAGCCCCACGAACGCCTGCGAAGGTGTAGCATGGGTTTTTTTGTTGTCGGAGTACCAGGAGTACTAAATGACGACGCGAATTTTGATTGCCGATGATGAGCCGCTGATCCGAATGAACCTGCGCGAGTCGCTTCAGGAGCAAGGCTACCTGATAGTCGGTGAAGCCAGTGACGGCCAGAGCGCTGTGAATATGGCCCGCCAACTCCGTCCCGATCTGGTGTTACTCGATGTCAAGATGCCGCATATGGACGGTGTATCGGCTGCTCAACTCATCCATAATGAGGCAATCGCGCCGGTCTTGCTGATCACAGCATACAGCAGCCGTGAATTAGTTACCCAGGCCCGCGATGCCGGTGTACTGGGCTACATGATCAAGCCCATACGCGATGCCGAACTGATGCCGCTGATCGAAGTTACGCTGGCGCGCTGGAAGGAACAGCGGAGCCGCCATAAGGAACTAACGCAACTGCGCGAACGGCTGGAATCGCGTAAGCTGATCGAGCGAGCCAAAGGCTACCTGATGGATCAACAGGGGCTCAGCGAAGCCGAGGCCTTTCGCAAGATCCAGCAACTAGCCATGAACAGCCGCAAAACTATGAGCGAAGTCGCCCAGGCGCTCCTCCTCGCCCGCCAGATTACTGTGTAAGAACCCAGGCGGCAGGTCACGCAGCACCTCGTGCGGGCGGTCAGGTTGATCCGCCCGCCTGCCCTCCACGCCCCAATGGCTCAATTACCCTGCTTAGTGTTCCACAGCCCTCACCCGCACCCGATTCGAGTGAAATGTGGCCTGCCCCGCCAGATCAGCCAGATCATCGGGTGTCGTCCAGTTAATATTGCGCCCGTCGGGCGATAAGCGCGCCCACGGCCCCTTCGGCGCTACCACCACGCCCGACGGCACGTCCTCGGTAACCACGGCGCGCAACCGGCACCAACCACGCTCATTTTCTACCATCACCTCCGCTCCATCGCTCACGCCCCTCGCAGCAGCATCAACCGGATTCAGTTCGATAAAGGGCGTACCTTCTTTTGTGCGCAGGCTGGCCTGATTCGCCATGCTGCTCGACACAAAATGGTGCGATGCGCCTGAGATCAGCGTCAGCCAGCCCGCGTCGGTTGGATAGCGCGTGTACTCCCTCGGCTCAATATATTCCGGCAGAGGGTCCAGGCCTTGCGCACGCATAGCTTCACAGTAGAGTTCTACCTTCCCCGACGGCGTCGCAAACTGCCGATCAGCGAACGGAACGTCGTTTTCCGGGGTGAAGTACAGCGGTACCGTTCCTTCAGCCTGAAGCCGCTCCAGCGTGATGCCCGCAAGGTACGGGTTCACCGCCCGGCTCGCATCGATGATCTCGCAGATCACCGCTTCGCCGCTCGCGTGCAGCCACGGCTCAGTGTAGCCCATCGCGCCGGCCAGGGCGCGCATCGTGTCCCAGTTGCTCTTACACTCACCGAGCGGCGCAATCGCCGGTTGGTTGTACTGGAGCGAGCGGTGGCCGTAGGGCCGGTGGAGATCAACCTGCTCCAGTTGCGTCGTCGCTGGCAACACAATGTCGGCATAGCGGGCTGTGTCGGTCATAAACTGCTCGTGCACCACGGTAAACAGATCTTCGCGCTGCAACCCTTCTACAATTGCGCCGGCATTAGGACTCGACGCTACCGGGTTGGCCCCAAACACAAAGAGTGACTTGATCGGCGGATCATTCACCTCGCCCAGCAGAGCTGCGCCCAGGCGGTTCATATTCACCATGCGCGGCGGCGCTGCGTAGGCGCTTGCATAACTCACCGCCTCGTTGTCCCACGCGCCGTAGCCGCCGGTGCTGTAGCCCAGGCCGCCGCCGCGCACCCCGTACTGCCCCACCAGCGCCGGCAAGCACAACAACGCTCGAAACGTCTGCCCGCCGTTCTGATGGCGCTGAATACCGTCGGCCGTCTTCAGCAGCGCCGGCTTTGTCGTCGCATACCGCCGCGCCAGGTTGATAATCGTCTCTGCCGGCACCCCGGTGATCGCAGCTACCCGCTCGGGCGGGTATGCCTGTGCCCGCTCGCGCAGTTCGCGCCAGCCGTGGCCGTGGGCGTCCAGCCAGGTTTCATCGTGGAGCTCCTCGCTGAAGATGACGTGCATCAACCCCAAGGCTAGTGCGCCGTCGGTAGCTGGGCGGGGGGAGATATGCTCATCGGCTGAACGGGCCGTGCGCGTGCGGCGCGGGTCGATCACCACCACATAGGTGCCGCGTTTCTGCGCCTCGCGCAGGAACGGCATAAAATGCGGCCCAGTGCTGGCCGGATTGTGGCCCCAGATGATCACCAATTTACTGTTCGCTACGTCGGCGTAGTCGGCGCTGTGGCGCAAGCCAAGGGTGGCATACGTCGCGGCGTGCGAAGCGGCGCAGCAGATCGCGCGATCCAAACCGCTCGCGCCCATGCGCCCCCAGAGCCGTTCGTTACAGACGCTCATCTGGAGCGTGCCCAGCGTGCCGCTGTATGAATACGGTAGGATCGCCGCCGCGCCATACTCAGCGATAATCGCCTTCCAGCGCGCCGCAATCGTCGTGAGCGCATCCTCCCAACTGATCCGTTTCCACCTATCGCTGCCCTTGGGGCCAACCCGGCGCAGCGGGTAGATCAGGCGCTCCGGGTCGTAGACGCGCTCCAGGTACGGCCGTACCTTTGCACAAAGCCAACCCCGCGTCACAGCATGCGCGGAATCGGCGTAAAATGCCACTGCACGCCCGTCGCGCACCTCGGTGATTGTTGCGCAGGTGTCGGGGCAATCGTGCGGGCAGGCGCCACGTACAAGCGTCGAAACAGTAGCGGCGGTCATCGAGGTACTCCTTTAAGGTGACAAGGTGCATGAAGCAATCGTGCTGATCCAATTATCAGTGATCCAGTGGCTCAGCGGCTGAGTGGCTTGGCGGCTCATTATCATTAGTTCAGTGGTTCCGTGGCTCAGCGGCTCAGGGTTCAGGGTTCAGTGGTTCAGTGGTTCAGTGGTTCAGTGGCTCAGCGACTCATTAGTTCAGTGGCTCAGGGTTCAGGGTTCAGTGGTTCAGCGGCTCATTAGTTCAGTGGCTCAGGGTTCAGGGTTCAGTGGTTCAGTGGTTCAGTGGTTCAGTGGTTCAGTGTTGTTGGTTGGCCGAACCCGCCTGCGCCCGGCGATCATCTGCGCATGCTCCAGGGCAGCTATGCCATTGAGCTTGCGTTGGTTGACAAGCAGGTGATTGGCTATCTTACCGCAATTAGCGCTGGCGTGAGTACAGCCTATCTGCCGCAGTTAGAAGTGCTGGAAGCCTGCCGGGGCCAAGGCATCGGCAGCGAACTTGTACGGCGGATGCTTGTCCGCCTGCGCCAGATCTATGCGATCGATCTGCTCTGTGATTCCGACGTGCAACTTTTCTACGAACGCCTGGGCATGCGCCGTGCCGCTGGTATACTACTGCGCAACTACGATCGCCAAAATTGGAATGATCGGTAACGACGATACAAACACCGGCTCAGCGCACTCACCCTATCACGCGCTCAGTGATCCCGCTATCGATATGAACACCGGCTCAGCGCGCTCACCCTATCACGCGCTCAGTGATCCCGCTATCGATATGAACACCGGCTCAGCGCACTCACCTTATCACGCGCTCAGTGATCCCGCTGAGGTGAGGTTCTGGCCTGGAGGTCGCGCTTCGGCTCAGTGCGCTCACGTCCTCACGCCTTCAGTGATCCCTCCGCGCTGCCAACACAATCCCGCTCATAATGAGCAGAATCCCAATCCCATGGTACAACTGAAAACGCTCGTCGAGGAAGCTGACTGCCAGCAGTGAGCCGAAGACCGGCATCAGATGAAAGAAGTGCCCGGCACGATTGGCGCCTACCAATTCGACGCCACGATTGTAGCAGAGGTAGGCCAGGATCGAAGGAAAGATGCAGACATAGGCGATTGAGGCCAAGGTAACCTGAGTAAATTCAAGCGGACGTCCACCAAGTGACTCGGCTATGTAGAGCGGTAAAAGCATCGCGGCGCCCGCGCCAAAGGTGATGAGCAAGAAGCTGAAGGGGTGAATCGGCGGGCGCCGACGCAGCAGAGCCGTGTAAGCGGCATAACTGATCACGGCTAAAAAAATAATCAAGTCGCCGCTGTTCAACCCGATTGTACTGATGCTTGTTGGATCGCCGCGCAGGATGATCGTCAACACCCCCAGCAGCGAAAGCGTCACGGCGATGATCTGGCGTGGGCGTACTGTTTCGCGGAAGAGTAAAAATGTAAAGGCGATGATAATCACTGGCTGCGTCGATTGCATCAGCAGCCCGTTGATTGCCGTCGTTTGGCCAAGGCCGGTGTAGACGAGTGTATTAAACACTGCTACGCCCAGGAAGCTCAGTAGCAGCACGATCTTCCAGTGTTGGCGAATCACCGGCCAGTCGCGGCGGGTGTACGCTAGGGCAAAAGGCATAATCAGCAGCGCACCGCCGAACCACCGCCAAAAGGCCAGCGCGATGGGCGGCACAGCGCTGCTCACCGCCCGTCCGAGCACAAAATTACCCGACCAGAAAAGCGCGGCCAGGGCCAGCAAGATGTACGGACGGTCATAGAGCGACAGACGGGCCGGGCGAACAGGTTCGTCGATCATTGCAAGGGCCACCTC
>JBBRUG010000326.1:0-6649 GCA_038247995.1 Chloroflexales bacterium
CGGCGTGCAATGGTGCAAAGGTACGCTCGTCGAAATACCAGAGCGTTTCAAAGCGCCCATGCCAGATCGCCGGGCCGGTTGGCGGTGGCTGACTATGTAGTTCAAGCGCCTGGGTCAACAGAGCGTTCGGATCGACAGTCACCGGGTCGTTCGTGCGATCAACAATCGTCACAGCGCGTTGGGTAAAGCCGGGCAGCACCAGCGCGGCGATGAGGGCGAGCACGGCGACAAGGGGAATCGCAACCCGGTAGGGTCGCAGTTGATCGCCGGTACGCGGCGTGCCGTAGGCTACAAGCCGGTTGAACAGCTCGGCCGGCAGCTGGCGCGGGCGTAATTCCTGACGCAACGCCTCCTCGGTCACCTGCCCAACTTCGATCCAGCGCTGGTCGAAGCTACGGCAGGCAGCGCAGCCGGCGAGGTGGCTCCGGATCGAACCGCTGTGGCGTTCGCGACTGGTCGTGTCGATCAGGGCGGCCCGTACAGCATAACAATGGTCGGAACTGACGCGGTCGGGAATATCGCGCCCGGCAGCCGGGGCGATGGCGCGCATGGCCTTTTCGAGTAACCGAACAGACGCATCTGGATCGACGCCGAGCGCCCCAGCGAGGCGCGCCGGATCATACCCGAGCAGCAGGTGCAGGCCCAAGGCCATGCGTTGATCCAGCGGTTGGCTGTGTAAGCTACGATAGATTGCCGATTCGGCTGTGTTGCGCGGAGGTCGCCGCTGCTGAGCTTGTTTTGCTTCAGCGGCGCGGGCGGCGCTCATGAGCCGAGCAAGTAATTCAACTTCGGTCGGCGTAGTAAGTGGCGGCGCAGCAGTGAGGTCGGTGGCGAGCGCATGAAGCAGCCGCGCCGCGTGACGCTCGTCGGGCGTGATCAGTAGCGCAACGCGGTAAAGTTGATCGCCGTGGGTTGTGAAAACCGGCTCCAGCAACACCGATGGAGGCATAGGTCATTTGCTCTCGGCCCACGCTCCGGGCGGGTTAGGGATCGGCTGAGTATCTTCCGGCGCTGCGGCAGCGCGGGCGTCCTGATCGATCTGACGGTGTAAGCGCCAGATCAGTTGAACTCGCGCACGATGCCACGCGGTGCTCTTCGGCCCGGTTTCGCGCAGTAGCACGAGCTTGCGGACGGCTAGGTTTTGGTATGAATCAGGCTTCGGCATAGGCGTTACCAGACGATATTGTTGGCGAATTGATTTGGTTCATCACAGAGACGTATGGATTCACATCCCATCGCCCGTGGGGGCGGACCAACGTATCCGCCCGGATGCCGGCGGGATGCACCCGGATGCCGGTGGGATGCGCCCGGATGTCGGTGGGATACGCCCAGGCACGGACCACATGCATTGGGTGTCCAGGGCGACCACATCGGGTAGCCCCTCCGATCCGGACATTCGCCAACAATATCGTGACCTGCTCACCGTGCTCGCACTGCGCCATCGCGTTCATAGCGCCGACCGGCACGGGCGCCCGGCACGGCGACGCTGCTTAGGATCTCTTCGACGACAGCTTCGGCGGTGACATTGCGGATGCGCGCTGCCGGATTAACAATAATCCGGTGGCCAAGCACGCTGCCGGCCAATCCCTTCACATCGTCGGGGGTAACAAAGTCGCGCCCATGGATCGCCGCCCATGCCTGCGCCGTGCGATACAAGGCCAGCGAGCCGCGCGCACTCGCGCCAAGGTAGATGTCCTCGTGATGGCGCGTGGCCGTAACCAGAGCGACAATATATTCTTCGAGCAGATCGTCGATATAAACCTCTTTAATCGCCTGTTGCATCGCCAGCAGGTCCTCGATGCCGGCGACGGTGCTCAGGCTGTCGAGCGGATGGGCCTGGCGCTGGCGCTTGAGGATCGCGATCTCGTCGAGGCGTTCCGGATAGCCGAGATGAATGCGTAGCAAGAAGCGGTCGAGCTGTGCCTCAGGCAGCGGAAAGGTGCCTTCATACTCGATTGGGTTCTGCGTGGCCAGCACAATGAAGGGTGACGGCAGCGGATGGGTTATGCCGTCAACGGTGATCTGACGCTCTTCCATGCCTTCAAGCAAGGCCGACTGCGTCTTCGGCGTGGCGCGGTTGATCTCGTCGGCAAGCACAATCTGGGCGAACACCGGGCCGGGCCGAAACTCGAAGTCGCGGCTCTGCTGATTGAAGATCGAGATCCCGGTTACGTCTGATGGCAGCAGATCAGGGGTGAACTGAATGCGCTTGAAGCTACAGCCGACCGAGCGGGCGATACTTTTGGCCAGCACGGTTTTGCCTGTGCCGGGCACATCTTCCAAAAGCACATGGCCGCGACAGAGCAACGCGACAATTACTAACTCAACCGCCTTGCGCTTGCCGATAATGACCTGTTCGACATTCTGAAAAATGCGCTCGGCGAACTGTTGAACATGTTCCAATGCGAACCTCGTAGCAACGCTTAGGCGCCTCCAGTATGGAAGCGGAATGGTTGTGTGATCAGCAGATCGCTGGTGTCATTCTACCATGATGCCACGTTAGACGAAGGACGAAGGACGGAGGACGAAGGACGGAGGTCGGATCGTGATCGACGCTTGTAGGGCCGAAGCCTGCTTCAGCCTTACTACGCCGGCCAGCGGCGATCGGTCATCGGTGGTCGGTGGTTTTTGGTTCTGCCGCATTTACGCTTGCAGCACACCGCGTACCGTTTCCTCCGGCACATCGTCGCGCACGACCACGCTGCCGAGAGCGGTGGGCAGCACCCAGCGCACGCGTTTGGCCTGAACCTTTTTGTCGCGCAGAGTGAGGGCGAGGATTGCGTCGGGGTCGAGGCCGGGCGGCATGGCCGGATTCAGGCCATAGGCGGCGAGGAGCGCTTGCTGGCGCGTCACGAGCGCAGGATCGCAGAGGCCGAGGGCAACGGCGATCCGGGCGGCGGCGTGCATGCCGATCGCTACGCATTCGCCGTGGAGCAGGCCGCCATAACCTGCCAGCGCCTCGACGGCATGACCAATCGTGTGACCATAATTAAGGATGATCCGCTCACCTTGTTCGCGCTCGTCGGCGTTTACCACGGCAACCTTCACGGCCACGGCGCGTCGAATCAGCGTAGCGAATGTTTCGGCGTCATCTGGCGCATCGGGATGCAGTTCAAGCGCTTCAAATAGGCCGGCGTCGCGGATCACGCCGTGCTTGATCACTTCGGCCCAACCGGAGCGCAGTTCGCGTGGCGGCAAGCTGGCCAGGGTTGTGGTATCGGCGAGCACCAGGCGCGGTTGGTGAAATGCGCCGATCAGGTTTTTACCGAGCGGATGGTTGATTCCGGTCTTGCCGCCCACCGCTGAATCGACCATTGCTAGTAGCGTGGTGGGCAGTTGGATCACGGCAATGCCGCGCAGCACGGTTGCGGCGGCGAAGCCGGCCAGGTCGCCGATCACGCCGCCACCGAGCGCGAGCACGATGTCGCGCCGTTCGACGCCCCCGCCAATCAGCCAGGCGTAGAGCGCGCCGAGCTGTTCGGTCGATTTGCTGCCTTCGCCGGACGGCACAGTAACACGCTCGATATTCCAGCCGGCGGCGCTGAGTTGGGCTGCAATTGGTGTAGCGTACAGGGTATCAAGCGCAGCGTCGGCGATCAGCCAGAGCCGCCCGCGCAGGCCCAACTGGTTGAGCAGAGCGGGCAACCGATCCAGGACGTGGGCTTCGACAAGCACCGGGTAGGTGGTGGTAGTGGTAGTAACAGTCAGGCTCATGATGGTAAAAATAAGTCAATAAGCACGGGTGCATGATCCGAGCCGCCGGGTTGGCCATACCGATAATTGTGTACCTGCCAGGTTTCCGACAATAGGATATGATCAACCGGCAGACCGAAGAACGGCAGCGGACGCCAGGTTTTTGTCCAGTCGAACGCGGGCCATACATGGCTTACCTCGGCCTGAGCGGCGAGATCGCGCAACACATACGACCAGGGCGCAGCATTGAAGTCGCCGGCTACAATCAGCGGGCCGCTTGTTTGCGCGGCAACGGCGGTAATGTCGGCCATCTGAATCGCGGTGCAGTTGGCCCCAGCGCGGCTGCGGCGGCCACGGGTGCCCGCCGACGAACGTAAACGGCCGGCCAGCAATAGCCCAAGTAACACGACATAATAATCGGCTGCGATCGCCAGCATGTCGCCAAGCCAGTGCAGAGCGCCGGTGAGCGACCCGAGCGCGACAGCGCAGACAATCAGGGCGAACAGGGCGAGGACGCGCTGCGCAGGATTCTGGAAGATGCTCACCGCGCTATTCCTTGTCGTCGGGTGGGGCATTGCGGCTGAGGAAGTAGATCACTGCAGCCAGGATCAGCAAGCCCAGGCCAACAAACGTCAGCGGGCCCGGCCACCCGGCGCTGGGCGATGTCGTTGTCTGGGCAATCAGGAGCAGAAGATGGTACGTCAATGCGTCACAGACTCCTCGGTTTCAGCGTTTTCAGTGTGCTCAGCGTCTCAGCGTCTCAGCGTCTCAGCGTCTCAGCGTGCTCAGTGTGCTCAGTGTGCTCAGTGTGCTCAGCGTGCTCAGCGTCTCAGTGTGCTCAGTGTGCTCAGCGTGCTCAGTGTGCTCAGTGTGCTCAGTGTGCTCAGTGTGCTCAGCGTCTCAGTGTGCTCAGTGTGCTCAGCGTGCTCAGCGTCTCAGTGTGCTCAGTGTGCTCAGCGTCTCAGTGTGCTCAGTGTGCTCAGCGTCTCAGTGTGCTCAGTGATCCCGGGGGCCAAAGCGGCGCCGCACCAGGGCGATCGTGCCGGCAAGCGCTAGAGCGCCGATGATGAAGCTGAACGGCCCGACACTGCGACCGAAACCCGTGCTTGTGGCCGGCACGGGCACGCCGATCTGGCTGGCAGTTGCCGAACCGATCGTGGGCAGCGCGCCGGGCGGTGCCGAGGGCGTGGTTGGTAGGGCCGATGGCGCCGGGGGTAATGTGGGGGCCGTAATCGGTGGTGTCGGCGTGGCCGGGGCAAAGGTCGGCGGCAGAAAGGTCGGCGGGGGCAAGGTGGGCACTGGAGAGGTTGGTGTAGCTGGTTCTGGGTAGGGGTAAGGGTAAGGCTGGGCCTGGGCCGCCTGCGCGATCGGCGACGGCGCAGCAGCAGCTGTGCTCACCTGGCTCATCAGGAAGGCCGTGGCCGGAGCCGCCGCGTCGAACTGGCTGAGATAGAGCGCCCGCAGGCCGCCGGCGCCATCATTCACAATGTAGAACACGCGCACATCATCAGTTTGCACTTCGGAACGGCACACCGAAGCCGGCCCATAACCCGTAACCGTGAGTTCATCCGATCCGCTGCCCTTGAGGTACTGGCGCACTGCGATCGTCGCCGTCGCGCCGGGGATGCCGTCGGCGTCGGCCAGGGCAATAACCTGGCCCTCAACGACAAGATCGGCGGCCTGAGTTCGTTCCGCGATGCTGATTGTCGGTAGCCCGCCGGGGGGCGGCGTGCAGGCCAGCGCCGAGCGCGGCGTCGGCGCGAACAGTGCGGCGAGGGCGACGAAACCGGCGAGCAGCGACAGGGTGATTATGTGTTGCGGCGAATGATGCATTGGCATCCTTGTGACGAGTGACGAGTGACGAGTGTCAAGGCTAATCCGCGTAGGACGCGAGCCGTATTGAAGGGTGCTGAGTCAGGCATTAAGCAGCAAGACGGCACTCATGGGTAGATTGGCGCCGTCAACAACGCCTCAAGCTCACTTCCCGCAGCATAAACGGTGGCGCCGGCCGGTACGAGCAGCAGGCCGTTGGCGTCGCGCAGCGAGAGCAGGCGCGAACTGCCCTGGCCGCCGGTGCTGCCGGCCCAGAGCCGCCCATTGTGGAAGCGCACGGTGACGCGTTGATACTCGGGCCGATCGGGCGAAGGTTTGATCGGCGTTTCCAGGGCCACCTGCACGCGGGGCCGTTCAGGTTGCGCAGCGCCCTGGAGCGCGCGTAGGGCCGGGCGCACAAACACTTCGAACGAAACCAGCGATGAAACCGGGTAGCCCGGCAGTCCAAAAGCCAGTTTGGCGCCGATGGTGGCAAATGTTGTCGGTTTGCCGGGTTTAAAGCTCACGCGGCCGAAATGGATCGTGCCGAGTTCGGCCAGAATGGGCTTGATCAAGTCCCGCGTGCCCATGCTCACGCCGCCGCTCGTCAGCACCACGTCGGCCAATTCCAGGCCGCGCCGGATCGCTTCGCGTTGAGTTGCATAATCATCGCGGGCGATGCCGAGCGAGAACACTTCACAACCGGCTTCGCGGGCCGCAGCGAGCAAGGCATAACGATTGCTGTCGCGCACGCCGCCGGGCGGCGGAGTTGTATGCGGTTCGCTCACTTCATCGCCGGTAGCCAGCACCGCCACGCGCGGGCGGCGGTAAACGGCAACGCGGGTCACGCCGATCGTCGCCAGCAGGCCGATCTCAGCCGAGCCAAGCACGGTGCCCTGTGCGAGCACAAGCTGGCCCTGAGCAATGTCCTGGCCGACCGTATGGACATACGCGCCGGGTTCCAGATCGCGCTGAATGGTAAGCATGCCGTCGTGCTCGGCGGTTAGTTCAACTGGGATCATCGCATCGGCGCCGGTAGGCATCGGTGCGCCGGTCATAATTCGGGCCGCCATGCCGGGGCCAAGCGCCTGGCCGGGGGCGTTTCCGGCAGTGAGTTCGCCGATCACCCGGCGGGGAGCACGGC
>JBBRUG010000327.1:0-6644 GCA_038247995.1 Chloroflexales bacterium
GATTGGCCTATTCTTTGTCTTCGGATGCTTCAGCCGCTTCAGCCGCTTCAGCCGCTTCCGTTGCAGCTGCTTCAGCCTCAGCCTCTTCTTCTTCGGTGGCCGTGATGCGCATCTGGGTGAGCGACAGCAGGACCTGCTCAGGATCGGTAAGAACCTTGTAGGTTCCGCTGATCGCCAGATCCGCAACGGTGATGCTCTTATCAAAGCCGGTGAGCACACTCACATCGACCTCGATATGCTGGGGCAATTCAGCCGGCAGCGCCTCAACCATTACGGTGTTGATCACGTGGTTAACCATGGCATCGCCGCGCGCCACGAGGGGCGACTCGCCGATGGCGATAATCGGCACCTCGACGTAGACGGCCTGCTTCAAGTCGACGATCTTAAAATCGATGTGTAGAATGCTGCGCGTGACCGGATGGCGCTGCACTTCTTGCACAAAGACTGATGCCAGGACACCGTCGATCATCAGATCGATCAGAGTCGTCTTGCCAACTTTCCGATACGTCTGGTTAAAAGCGCGTTCTTCGAGTTGAACCGATGCGGGCTCAAAACCTTTGCCGTAGACGGTGGCAGGCAAGAGGCCCTGCTTGCGGAGTTGCTTGACTTTTTTGCCGAGAATGGCGCGCTTCTGCGCTGCGATTGTTACCGTGGACATACTGCTGTTCCTCATCTCGTGCGGCGTTCCGCACAATACTCCCACAGCCACACATAAAGGCCGACGCCCGGCGCCGGCCAACGAGAAGCAATTATAGCACGAGTAGCCGGAGCGTTCAACTCAGCCTTGGGGGCCGAGGAGTTCTTCCGCTTCGATGATCGCTTGCGCAATGTCTTTCATCTTGGCGCGTTTATCGCGGGCGCGCTGGCGCAAGCGCTCGTAGGCGTCGCGCTCGTTCAGGCCAAGGCGTTGCATCAGAATGCCCTTGGCGCGTTCGATCAGCTTGCGCGCTTCCAAGGCATCTTGCAGATCCATGTTTTCGCTACGCAGGGCTTGGAGTTCGCGGTGGCGGGCCAGCGCGATATTGATCGCGGGGGGCAGTTCATTCTCGTTGACCGGCTTAACGAGGTATGCCAGTGCGCCGGCGGCCTCGGCCTTGCGAATCGTATCTTTATCGGCGTAGGCCGTAAGCATAATGATCGGCAGAGCCATCTGGTCGCGGATGCGGGCAGCTGCCTCGGTGCCCTCCATCTCCGGCATGCGTATATCCATGATGATCAGATCCGGCTTTAAGCGCCCCGCCAGGCTCACTGCCTCGGTGCCGGTACGGGCGATGCCGATCACATCGTAGCCCAGCCCCTTGAGCTGCTCTTCCAGCGTAAGCGAAACCAAATCGTTATCTTCAGCGATCAAAATCCGGGTGGCAGCCACGGCAGCCTCACAAACTGAATCCGTTACACTTTGTCCCGAATAATACCATAGGCAAAAGCTATATGGCAATGCTGGCGTTGGGACGGCGGCGCCGCTTCACGATGCTCCTGAGGGATAGGTGCCGGCTGTGCCGCCAAACCCTCCAATCTAGCTCGCATTTGGGGGTGCTGCGCCAAGCATGTTGCAGCAGGAAGGGCGGCGTTTATGATACAATCAGCGCGGATAGATGAGCATGTGATTGTGAGCAGAGGCCGAGTTGCGAGGCGAGGAAACATCAACTGCAAACTGCCGAGTTGATCTTCGTCCTCGCACTCTGCCGCAGGGAGCGAGGGGGAGTAGATGCGCTACGACATTACCAATATTGCTATCGAGGACTATCTTCAGGATCTGATGCCGCCGCGCGAGGCCGCGTTGGATGAGCTTGAGCATCGTGCCCTCGCGCAGGGGCTCTCGTTGGTGGGGCCGGTGCAGGGCCAGTTTCTCTACTTGCAGGCCCTGATGATGGGTGCGCGTAAGGCGCTTGAAGTCGGGATCACCACGGGTTATGCGGCGATCTATTTGATCAAGGCGCTCCAGCAGACGGGTGGGCATCTGACGGCGATTGAGCGCAATGCGGATCGGATCGCGATTGCGACCGAAGTGATCGCCTCCGCCGGCCTCAGCGAGCATATTACGATGCACCATGGCGAGTGGATGGAGATTATGCCGAAGCTGGAGAATGGCTTCGATCTGATCTTCCTTGATGTATTGCGCAGTGCCGCGAACGAAGGCCAGGCCACCGAGGCGCTGAACCTTTGTGTGCCACTTTTGCGCCAAGGTGGCGTGCTGATCGTCGACAATGTGCTGTGCAGCGCGCAGGTGCTTGAGGATGATGCTCCGCCGCTTGTGCGCGGCATCCAGAAGTTCAATAGCGCGATGATGCACCACCCTGGGATCGAGGCGGTGATCATTCCGCTCCGCGACGGTGTGGCGATTTGTCGGAAGAAGTAGCGATCTGGTATGCCGCCCACCGACGCCCAACAGCGAATCAGCGAACTAACGACGCTCAATGCTCTGGCGCAGACGCTTAACCGTGCGCTGGATCTGCGCGAGGCGTTGGATACGGCGCTGGCGCATATTGTTGAGTTGATGGGGCTGAGCACGGGCTGGATCTTCCTGAAGGGCGAGGGCGAGAGTTATACGCTGGCGGCGCGGCATAATTTGCCGCCGGCCATCGGGTATCCCGGTTCGGCCTGGGAAGATACCTGCGATTGTCAGGAGCTTTGTCAGAGCGATCGGCTCGATAAGGCCGTGAATATGGTGCGCTGTTCACGCCTGCGCAATGCTGTGGGCGATAAGCGCGGCCTGGCCCAACATGCTTCGGTGCCGTTACGCAGCGGCGACGAGGTTCTTGGCATCCTGAATGTTGCGACAACGCAGTGGGGCCGGATCGCGCCCGCAGAACTGCAATTGCTCTCGGCGGCCGGTTACCTGCTTGGCACGGCAATTGCGCGCGCCCGCCTCTACGAAAATGTGAAGGTGCGCCGGGTGCAAGAGCAGCGCGCCTTGCTCAGTCTTTCCCAAGAGTTATTGGTAAGTGAAGAGCTTGAGCCGGCGCTGCAACGCCTGGCGCGGGTTGGTGCGCGCCTGCTTGAGGCCGACGCCTGCGCATTTGTTGAGGCCGACGAGGCGACGGGCCGGGCGGTGTTGCGCGCCGCCTACGGCTGGCACCTGCCCATTGATGCCGCATGGCCGGTGCTGCTTGATCCGGCCAGTCCGCACCTCTGGTATCTGCCTGAGCGCAGCGCCGATCTTGCCGCCGATACGCTGATCGATCTGCCCAATCTGCTGGCCCAGCAAGGTTTTGCCGGCCATCTCGGCATTGCCGTCGAGCTAGGCGGTGCGCCCGTCGGCACACTGATGGTCAATACGCGCTCGTCGCGCCAGTTTCTCGACGATGAAGCCCAACTGCTCGGCCTGCTCGGCAGCCAGCTTGCGCAGACGCTTGAGCGCGAACGGTTGAATCAGGAAGCGCTCGCTCGCCAGCGCCTGGAGCAGGAGCTTGATCTGGCCCGTGAGATCCAGGCCAGCTTCTTGCCCAGTTGCTGCCCGATTGTGCCGGGTTATCAGATCGAAGCGTACTACCGGGCAGCGCGTCAGGTCGGCGGCGATTTTTACGACTTTATTGAACTACCACCGCCGCCCGGCAGCCCGCCTCCGGCCACCCCGTCGGTGCGCCGTACCGAGATCGTCTTCCGCGGCGGGCGGCTGGTGGCGCCTGAACCGCAGCCGTTGACCGAAGCGCAGCGCTTGGGCGTGGTTATTGCCGATGTGACCGATAAGGGCGTGCCGGCGGCGCTGTTTATGGCCCTCTCGCGCACGCTGCTGCGCGCCACGGCGATCGACGGCCGCGCCCCGGCGGAAGTGCTCCAGCGGGCAAATCGGCTCATCCTCGCCGATTCGCGCTCGGGCCTGTTTGTGACCTGCTTTTATGCGATCCTCGAAACCGATACAGGTGTGTTGACGTTCGCCAATGGCGGCCACAACTACCCGCTGCACTACGCTACGGCGAGCAGCGAGGTGCGCTCGTTGCGCGCCCAGGGGATTGTGTTGGGCATTATTCCGCAGCCGCAGTTTGAACAGCACGCGACTCAACTCGATCCGGGCGATGTGTTGCTGCTCTATACCGACGGCGTTACCGAGATGATGAACCCGCAGCGCGAACTCTTCGGCGACGAGCGGCTTGCCGCTGTGTTGCGCCAGAACCACCACCGTAGCCCCCAGGAGATGATCAATGCGGTGCTCGCCGCAGTGAATGTCTTCGCTATGGGCCAGAGCCAATCCGACGACATCACGATGGTGGTGATCAAACGGACGCTTGGGTAGTATGGTGGGCGCAGCGAAACTCAGCCCACCATACGTTATTACAAATCCCCCAATACCACTTGAGCACAGTTATGCCCTGGAATGCCCGTCACGCCGCCGCCGGGGTGCGCGCCGCTGCCGCATAGGTAGAGGCCGGCCAGCGGTGTGCGGTAGTCGCTGTGGCCGGCCAGGGGCCGCAGGTTGAAGCTCTGGTCGGGCGTGATCTCGCCGTGGAAGATATTCCCCCCCGTTAAGCCGAAGCGCCGCTCCAGATCGACCGGGCTGAGCATTTGCGCCGCGATGACGGCATCGCGCATGTTCGGTGCGTATTCGGTTAGTTTGTTCAGAATGCGTTGGGCGATCTCCTCGCGCAGCCCGTCGTCCCAGGTGCGCCCGTTCGGCGCGTAGGGAAAGTACTGGCAGAAGCACGAGAGTACGTGGCCGTTGGGCGGCGCCATAGTTGGATCAGTAGGGCTTTGCGAGAAGATCTCGATGAACGGCTCGTGGCTTGGCTCGCCGGCCTTAAAATCGTTGTAGGCGCGCTCCAGGTAGGCCAGCGAGGGGGCGATATCGACAGTGCCGCGCGAAACCACCTCGGGCGGTAGATCGGGCGGTGCGGCGGTGTAGCGCGGCAGTTCGTGCAGGGCCAGGTTGAGCTTGAACACGGTGCCGCCGATGCGGTAGTTGCGCTCGATCCGCTGGCGGAACTTCTCCGGCAAGGCGCCGGAAGGCGTCAGGCCGAGGACGGTGCGCTTCGGATCGGCGTTCGAGAGCACCGTGCGGGCGCGGATGGTTGTGCCGTCTTCCAGCACTACGCCGCGGGCTGCGCCGTCTTCGACTAGGATCGCGCCAACAGCGCTTGAGGTGCGGATCGCGACGCCCAGGTCGCGCGCGGCTGCGGCGAGCGACTGCGTGACCATGCCCATGCCGCCGCGCACATACCCCCAGACACCGCGGCGGCCCTGGATCGCCCGCCCGATGGCGTGGAGCAGATAGACATAGGGCGAACCGGGCGTGGCCGGGCTCGCCATCGTGCTGATCAGCGCCTGAGGTGCCATAGTGGCCTTCACATATTCGCTTTCGAAGAACTCGTCGAGGAGATCGCGCATGGAGAGCAGCATGAGGCGGCGCCAGTCGTCGGCGCACCCGGCGTCTTCGAAGCGCTGGCCCAACTCGCCCAGGCTGATCGGCGGCTGCATCAGCGTCGGCTCGATAATGTCGCAGCAGCGATCCCAGAAATCTTCCCAGGCGTCGTAGGCTACTGCGTCGCGGGCCGAGAAGGCGGCGATCGACGCTTTGCTGCGCTCGCGATCGCCGGCGTAGAGGAGCAGGTGCCGCCCGTCGGGGAAGGGCATAAAGTACGAGGGTTGCTTGGGGTAGACCGAAAAGCCGTATTCCGACAGGCGTAGTTCGTCAATAATCTCCGGCCGCATCAGGCTCATCGAGTAGGAGGCCACACTGACGCGGTAGCCGGGGTGAATCTCCTCGGTGATCGCCGCGCCGCCGACAGTGTGGTAGCGCTCTAGCACCAGCACCCGCTTGCCGCCCTTCGCCAGGTAGCACGCCGCTACCAGTCCGTTGTGTCCGCCGCCGATGATCACGGCATCATAGGGTGTCGTCATGGGTGTGCCTTTCAATAACTGTCGGGGCGGCTCGCGAGCCGCCCGTACGCGTGCATGTGATCACTCCCCAGTTACGCCGTCGGTGAGTTCGCGGATGATATCTAGGTGGCCGTTATGGCGGGCGATCTCCTCGATCATGTGAACCATGATCCAGCGTAGTGAACGTGGCCGAAGTGGATTGCGCGCCATGTCGTCGAGGTTCGCTGCTGCGCTGATCGCCCGTGCTTGATCGACTTCGGCCTGATATAACGCGATGATTGCTGTGGTTGTATCATCGACTTCAACGCGCCAATCGGCGTCGGGATCGGCTTCGGTCCAGGGCAGCGACAGATTAGGTTCGTCGATGAAGATATTGCGGAACCAGTAGCGGTGGACATAGGCCAGATGTTTGACCATGCCCAGCGCCGTGACGCCGGAAGGCACGAGCGAACGCCGCAGATCGGCTTCGCTCAGGCCGTCGATCTTGAGCAGCACAGTTTGCTGGTGCCACTCCAGAAAGGCGTCGAGGGTGGTGTATTCGTCGGCGGCAGCGGGAATGGTGCGGCGGGAGTCGGTGGTCATAATTTCTCCATCGGGGCGGATAGGTAGGATCGGGGCGGACCCGCGGGTCCGCCCGTACGCTGCGCATGCGCATCCGCCATTGGGGCGGATAGGTGGGTCTGCCCTTACCGGCCATCGGGGTGGATAGGTAGGTCCGCCCTTACTAATGGCAGCCTGTTCGATCAGGTTTAGGGCCGTGCCTACGCCATCTTCGTTGCTCACGCGTGCGCCGACGGCCGCTGCGCGGGTGCGGTAGGCCGGATCGCTGA
>JBBRUG010000328.1:0-6637 GCA_038247995.1 Chloroflexales bacterium
GAATCGGCGTGAGAAAGGGGAACTGTTCAAACTGTTCGCCTACATCCAACTCATCGCGTACCCAGGCGGTGAATTCCGCAAGGTTGGGCTGGATCAGGTCAGCGTAGCGCTGGGCGATCAGGCGCACCTGACGAGTTGCCGCCTCCGCACGTTCGCCATGCTCAGCGTCGTCGACTGTGCGGATTGCCTTGGCAATATCTTCCAGGCGGGTCAGTCGGCTCGGCCGCTGGATGTCGGGCGTGCCGGCGCCTACAATATGACATAGCTGGGCGTTCCGGCAACAGTCGCGCTCCAAGCTGACGATATCGACCCGCCAGGGGCCGATGTGCGGCTTTGGGCAGAGGAGCATTGTATCGAGCGCTGTCTCTGCGGGCGTATCAGCCGGGGTAAGGGCGGAACCATCGCGATGGCGTAGCGCCTCCATACCCGCAAGTGCACCGTGGGCGTTGACCGTCAGGCCATCGAGAAACACGCCGTGGCAACGGATCACGGCCGGCGTACGGAGGCGCTGGTGGGCATCAGTGAGCAGGGCCAGCAGCGTTGTGCGCAGCTTCGATTCTTCACCGGGAAGTGCCGGCGGCACCTGAGCGACGTGTACCTGCTGATCGGGGACGAGGGTTTGATTACGCACCGGATCGGGGGCCAGCAGATACTCCGGGGTTAGCTCACTCCGTTCTTTGAGAAAAGCAAACAGGAGCACGCCATAGGCCTCGCCCAGCAGACTCAAGTCGGCGATCATGCGCTTGATTGGTGTCGCGGGGGCGGTATCGCTTTCACGCTCACGATAATACTTGGCGTCCCAGATCACCCCCGGCTCGCGCCAGATTTCCGTATCCCCGTCGCGGACGCTGGCTCGCGGTGGGTCGGTTCGCCAGAGATAGAAGTCTGGGCGTACCCCCGGCACCCGACGCGCGTCTCCGCGCTGGACGCTCCAGGCCGCAACCGGCTGCGGCACGGCCTGGTCGTGGTAAAGCACATAGCTGCATCCCTCCCACTGAAAGCGTAACCTCAGCGGTCGCAGCGCGAGATCTTCTGGGCCACAACACCCTTCGGTGCGCAACAGATCGGCAAGCTCGAAGAAGATCCAGAGCTGGTAGAGCCGATTGTCGGCATCCGGGTCAGCGCCGAACGCTGTTGTATGTACCGCCGGGGCGTCACGTTGGCCCAGGGTGAGCTGCTGCAAGCGCCGACGCCATGCGAGCAGGTCATCGTAGGCGCTGTTACGGCCTGGAACGAGCCCACGAGCAACTTGCCGCTCAAGTTCGGATGGGGTAGTGCCGACTCGCCCCTCGACGATCTCGCTTGACGCTCGCTCCAGCCCGGCAAATTGCGGGAACACAAGTTCGCGAGTACAGGCTCCAATAATTTCCTGCAAGGGGTGGCGCAGCGCTTGGGCGCGATCCTGGGTCGCCTCAGTGTCGAGCACACGCTGCACTGCTGCCCGGTATTCAATAAGTGTTACAACGGCAAGCAGGTTCTCCGGGGTCGCGAAGTGGCGTCTGCGTTGGCGAGTTTGCACTTCGAGCGGCGGCTCACCCGGATGATTGCGCAGGCTGGTACTGAACGTTCGCGACCAGTCGATCCGGCCCCGTGGGGGCAGCGATTCAACATGCACTTCGCGGGGGGCTACGAAACTGAGTCGACGCTTGATGCGGGGGATGATGCTGGCAAAAAGCTCTTCGCGCAGGTAAAACAGGACGGCGAGTTCACGATAGCGGCGCAGCCGTGGATCATCGAGCCCTTCAGCAACCCGCTCAGCGAACGTTTTTCCAAAACGCGGGGCATCATAGCGCAGGAGGAGTTCCACCAGACGGCCTTGCATCACGTGGAATGCTTCGCGCTCGCGGGGGGTGACGGCGCCCATGTTATAACCCTCGTTCGCCGATGAGATCGCGTAGCCGCCGCCGGAACACACTATCAGCACCGAGCGTAAGCGGTGCACCACAGGCGAAGACCCGCGCGATTTGCTCAGCGCTCAGCGGCGTCTCATCACGCGCTATGGTCGCCCGGCGCGTGGCGCTGCGCTGCCGTTCCCCTTCTTGCAACGCTCCCCGGAGCGCCAGACGGCGTGGAGTCTGAAGATCAGCCAGATATGTGTTCACGGCGGTTGCGCATTGCTCTGCGTTTTCCGCATGATCGATGTAGGCCTCGATGATCTGTTGCTCATCGCCGGTAAGCACCTGAAGCTGATCCGCCAGAGCGTCGGCGAGGGCAGTGTCGAGGGCTTCTTCCCACGGCATACCCACCAGGACGCCCGCAAACATGTTGGTATGGAGCGCGACAAGCTGGGCCGTGCCGAGCTGGCGAAAGACGCGGATTGCGTCGAAGAGACGCCAGAGGTTGTCCAGCGCGATGGCAGGATCGCTATCGGCCGGCGCATCGACCGCGTAGCCGGGAGCGCCGTTGTACTCCCCAGGATGCACATGGAGTTGCGCCCAGCGATAGGCAGGCGGATCACCGGCAACGTCAATCGCAGTAAACTGCTGGGCCGCCAGCCGCTTGAGGGCTTGAGCTGCGGCAATGCCGCGCTCTTGCAACGCCAGGAGCGGCGAGGGGGGCGGAACATCAATAAAGTCGAAACGCCGTTTGATTGCCTCGCTCATTTGGTTGAGAAAGTGCCGGTCAAAGGAGTTGAGTGTCCCGATGATGCGGAAGTCGGGGGGCAGCGGCAGATCGCGGGTCGTTCCATCGGCGATCGGAACGGAAAGGACGGCATGCTCGCCGCCGCTCAGGGTGGTGAGCAGTCCGCCGAAGGCGGCATCGACCGGCGCGCGAGTGAATTCATCGATCACCAACCAGACCCCGCGGTAGCGCGCTTGTTCGTTGCGGTAGTCCACCCGTCGCGGCATCTGTGCCTGCAATGGGAGCCGTCGACCGGCGTCGGTACCTTCGTAGTGTTGCAGGATCGCCCGTGTGAGTGCACCATATTGGATTGTGTAGCTCAGCTTCTTGTCTGCGTCGAGTTGGGGGGCGATGCCCCCAACAACATCGCGCACACCCCAGTCCTCGGTCGCTGTCACTACGAGGGCCGCATAGCCGTGGCGCTGTTCACGGGTCACCAAGGCCGGCGGCTGATCGAGATGGCTCGTAAGCCGCGTAAACGCTTGCTCTTCCTCTTCCCAAATCAGGCGCGGCAGACGCCGTGCTAGTTCCGTTTTGCCGGTCCCCGGCGGGCCGCTCAAGATAACATGGCGTCCGGCCATAAGCGAACGATAGATCCGGCGGACGATCTGGGGATCGATGAGCAGATCCCGGCTAAGCGCACGAAGTGCAGCATCAAGATCGCGGGAAGCGGGGAGCGGGCCCTGAGCGGGATGCAGGTCGGTCTTGAGGTTTTGCTCCAGCTCTGCGATCAGTGTGTGCAGAAAGGCGTTGAGCGCCAGCGTTGCCGGATCAGTGGCCGGACGCGGCTCCAATGCACCGTCGCTACCGAGCCATGTGCCTTGCGCTTCGTCGTACTGCACCAGTCCGGCGTCACGATACCAGGCCAAGAGCCGATACTGATCGTCGCCGAGTTCCGGGGCAAATGTATTGCTTGGCTGCGGGGCGGTTGCCGCGCGCAGCCGGGGAAGAATCGTGCGCGCCGGCAGCGTGTAGGTATCTGCCGAACCCTCAACCGGTATCAGCAGGGCGAGAACGGCGAGTCGACGCAGGGCCGTTCGATCGCCCTGGGTGTGTTCCCAGGGCACATATTGGTCATCGCCAAGCGTGCGGAGGAGGCGCAGGCGGCGCAGATCTTCGATCAGACCGTCAATATCGACCAGCGGGTTGAGTGTGGCGTCGTGGCGTTGTGCCGCCGCCAGCACTTCGGCGGCGCTGATCAGCGTCGGCGTTAACTGCTGGGCAAACGCGCAATAGACGCCGAGCCGTTGCCAGGCGGCGGGCAGGCGCGTCTCGGTCGTCGGGGTTCCGACATCATCGACGCCGAGCAGCGTCAGCAACTCTGCATAGTCCTCCCGCGTGAGCGGTGCGACCGTCTGGGGGTTTTTGAGCCGGTTGTACAGTGTCGTGTGGTCGGGTTGCTTGAGCTCGTCGAGGAGCCGCACCGGCGCATCGGGGCTGTCGGCCCAGGCCACGCCGAGGCGCCGACGGTACGCACCGCCAAAGAGTGCGGCCGCCGCACCCGTGGGTGGCTGATCAGCCCGGAACGGCTCGGTCACAACCCCGATGCTGCCGATCGTGCCGCCCTGGACATAGGCGACAATGCGGTCGCCGGCTTTGATGCGATGGAAGCGCTTCAGGCTCTGATCCGTCGATCCCTCATCAAAATCAACGCCGATTGTGCGCTGCTGAAAGGCATCGGGCCAGAAGCTCCGTGGGAAGTGGATCCGCCAGAAGTGGGCATCCGGGGCGGCATAGAGCGTCGGATGCCAGGGTTCCGGTGCAAGATCGGGGTCTGGTTGCTCACGCGCAAGCTGTTGGGCCGTCGCGATGATCGGCAGAAAATGAGCCGGCTCGATCTCGCGAATGGCATACCAGTTGAAGGCCTTCTTTAGCCCCTCCGCAAGCCACGGAATTTGCTTCACCAGGGTCTGCGCGTTGCCCCTAAGCTCAAGGTGCGCCGGGAACTCGTGGTGCTCAAGGTGCATGGTCCAGCGGGTGGCGTTCTCTTCGCCCGGTTCCTCATAAACCTCATGCACCCTGGCCCAGGCGGTGAACGCGTACGCCGGACCCGGGCGGTAGATCACCAGGTAGACCGGCGGGCCACCTGAGCGGAAGGCCTGAAGTGCTGAGGCGAGCCGCTTTGGCTCACCAGAGGCGTCGGTGGTAAACGCGTAGGACTGGCCGTAGCTCTGCGATGGAGAATCCTGCCCGTGAATGACCACGAAGGCTTTGCCGTCAATTGGCATTGGCGGCCAGGTTACAGCGTGAGCGTCCTGCGCCCCGCCGCCTTCCCCGGCAGGGGTAGTGTGTGTGGTGTCAGTTATTGTCGGGCGTGGGTCGCTCACAGGAGGCTCCTTGGAGATGCCGATACCGCGTGGCAGCCTACGCCAGAGCGCCGCAACTGAAGCGGGCGCACGCGGCGATCAGTTTCAAGCGTCGTTCAGATGAACGGTGATCATTTCTCCGCTTGCCAGATCAATGTAGTGCATTTCGGTCAGCGGGAATTCCTGGGGGCTGATGCGATGAAGCTGGACACGCACGCGCAGGCGCAGTTCAATCGCCAGCTCCAGCAGCAGTTGGGCATCTGCTTTGCTCATGCGCCCATCGGGGAAGATGAGCTTCGTCAGACCCGAGAAGCTCCGGTTGATGCTGCGCATATCGCGGGCGCTCCACTCGCGACCGGGGGCCTCGAACCATTCTTGCCAGAGGGCGCCGTAGCGCGCGATCCGCCGCATCTCGCGATGAAACAACTCGCTGACATAGTCGAGGATAAAGCCCACATGCCCCGTGATCAGGTCCGGCGTTAACTTGGGCAACTCCCAGCCGGGCAGATACGCCGCCCAACGGTCGTGGAAGGCGGTGTCGTCGGCAACGCTGGGCGGAAGCGGTTTAAACAGGTGGTCAGCAACTGCGCCGCTGCGGGGGTCGAAGTTGATGTTGCCGTTGAAGACAAAGCCTGCCTCGCCGGTTACCGTCATCAGGCCGCGATTGATCTGCCCGGCCTCCATGTAGTTTTTGTAGAGGTTCTTGTCATCGTCGGCGTTGAAGCTACTCTCGGCGATCTCGTCAAAGCCGACCACATCACGCTGGGCGACCAGCCCCGGGCGCGGCGGGCTGGCGTTGGAGACAAACAGCTTAGGCACCGTCACCTGGCCGCCGGCGAGCAGAGTGCCGTAGGGGCTGAACTCGGTAAAGCAGAATGACTTGCCGGTCTGGCGCGGGCCGAGTTCGATCATATGGTAGTTCTGCTCAACCAGGGGGATGAGCCGAACCAGGTAGAGCAGCTTCACGCGCTGCGTGAGACGCGAGTCGTTTGGCTCATAGCCCATGGTGCGAATCAGTGCGTCGATCCACTCGTCGCGGCTGAAGCGGGCGCGGGCGGCGCAATAGTCGTCGAGACTCACCTGGCCTACCTGCACCGGTTCGAGCCGCGTAATGACGAATGGGTAGGTCTTGGTGCCATAGCGAATGGTGTCGTCGTAGGTAACCAGAATGTTCGACCAGACGCCCGCCATCAGCAGCCGCTCGTACTTCTGCACCAGCTCCGGTCGGATGTTCACGTTGCGGATGTTGGCGGTAGCCAGGGTTGCCCAGTACACGCCGCTGTCGAGCTTCTCGTTCAGCTCGACTTTGACCATATCGATGATCCGCCGCGGCGGCCGCTCGCGAATGTTGGCCTTGATGACCTCGGTTTCGTCGCCACGCGGAATATAGGCGGCAACCTCCTCGCGTACCAGTTCCAGCCCCTCGCGGACGTCACGGTTATCAAAGAGATTAGCACAGTACTTCCCGAGCATAAATTCGATCACGTATGACGGGGCTTTGCTCATGCCGCGTATGGCCTGGGTCAGATCTTTGCGCATCACCAGGCCGGGGAAGGCCTCAAAGAGGCGCTGGTCGAGGGCATCGGGGACAAATTGTTCAGTAATCGGAATCGACATAGGGTAGCGCTCCTACCAGCCCTCGCCAGCATCGGTCTGGCGCAGTTCGATCATAAGTTTGCTTGGCACACCGGCGAGCACGGCGTCGGTAC
>JBBRUG010000329.1:0-6612 GCA_038247995.1 Chloroflexales bacterium
AGGGTACAGATCGCGGGCCTTACGGCTCCCCTTGCCCCAACCGGCATGGTACTCATTCCGTTTCGATCCGTATTCGCTCTGGCACGAAGGCCAGAAAAGGAATCCAGTGACGGCTCCGTAGGAACGAACACGGGACGGTGGTACGCAAGAATACGTGTACCACATATCGCGGTTTTCCGCAATAGGAAGCCAAGACCGGCGCTTCCCCCGCCAGCTAAAGCAGGTAGTCCCCGCGCCGTGGCGCTGCCGTACGCGCTACAAAGAAGGAGTCTTTTTATGGGCCGGCTTCGGGATGATCGATCACCTTCCGGCCCGGCGTGCGCTCGACGACATCGCGGGCGGCCCAGAGTTGCTGAAACAGCGGGTTATGTACGTGAAGATCGCTGAACAGGCGTTGCACCTGGGGCGTCGCCGAGGTGCTGCGGGTCTGGCGGCAGCTTGCCGCTGAGCAGTAATCATTCTTACAACCAAATAATGACCGAGGCAACGCATGGGTGAGCATATGTACGACCTAGTCGTTCTTCTGTAAGCTCGCCCACAAACGCCGGTCGGCGCCTCGGGTACAGTGGGGGCAGGGAGCTGTCCGCCTGATTCGCGAGGTTGCTAATGGTCTTCGACAACCTGAGCTTCGGTCTGGCATTATTTGCCGGCCTGATCTCGTTTCTCTCGCCCTGCGTGCTCTCCCTGGTGCCGGTCTACCTCGGCTACCTGGGGAGCCGCACTGTTACGCCCGGCAGCTCCGCAACGGCAAGTCGCTGGGGCACCTTCAGCCATGGGCTCGCCTTTGTGCTCGGCTTCAGTGCGGTGTTCGTCGCCCTGGGAATGACGGCCACTGCGCTCGGCGCTTTCCTCTTCGACATCCGCGGGTTGCTCACCAGAGTCGGCGGGGTGGTGGTCATTATCCTCGGGTTGCACACGATGGGGCTCATTCGCTTGAGCTTCCTCGACATGGACACCAGGGTGCAGCGTGCGCCCAACGGGCGCTTCGGCTACGCCTCCTCGGCCATGATGGGCGTCTTCTTCTCGGCCGGTTGGTCGCCTTGCGTCGGGCCGGTGCTCGGCGCGGTGCTGACCCTGGCCTTCAACGCCGACGACCTGGGGCGGGGCCTGTGGCTGCTGGTAGCCTACGCGATCGGGTTGGGCATTCCCTTTTTGATCGCCGCCGCGTGGGCCGGGCAGTTCAGCGCCTGGTTGCGCCGCTACGGCAACCTGCGCCGCTACGCCGGGCCGCTGGCCGGCGGCTTCCTGGTGTGTATCGGCGTCCTGCTTTTCACGGACTCGTTGGCCATGCTGGCGACCAATGGGGCGGTGGCCAACCTGCAGGTGCGCCTGGACGAGGGCGCGATCACCCTCTGGCAGCAGATTTTCGGGGGAGGGGCGCAATGATCCAGATTGGCGGGACGCCGCGCCAGTGGGGCATGGTGGCCCTGCTGCTGGCCGTGCTCGCTGGCGGGCTCTGGTTCAGCCTCAACGGCGAACTGCCCGGCCGGAGCGACGATGTGCTCCGTGCGGGCCGCCGCGCCCCCGCGATTGAACTGGCGACCCTGGATGGCGGCACGCTCAGCCTGGCCGAGCGGAGCGGCGAGGTGGTGATCATCAACCTGTGGGCCAGTTGGTGCGGGCCGTGCCGCGCCGAGATGCCGGCCCTCCAGCGGCTCTATAGCGCCGAGCGCGCCCGTGGGCTGGAGATCCTGGCCGTGAACAGCACCGTGCAAGACAGTCCGGCGGCTGCGCGGGCCTTCGTCGCAGAGCACGGCCTGACCTTCCCAATCCTGCTCGATACCGACGGCGCGGTGAGTCGCGCCTACCGCCTGCGCTCGCTGCCCTCAACCTTCATCGTCGACCGGCGCGGCGTGATCCGACAGATCTTCTTCGGCGGCCCACTGAGCGAAGAGACGCTCGCCAACGCGGTGGCGCCGCTTCTGGCCGAGACCCCATGAGCATACGAGGAACCCATCATGGATCGAGCTGTGTTACTGCTGTGGCTCGCCGGCGTGCTGCTGGCATCCTGTAGCGCCCCCGCGCCGACGGCAGACCCCGCGCCCACCGCCGTCACGACCGCACCCACTGCCGTCACGCCCCCAACCGCTGCGGCCCCGCCGGCCGATTCACCGGAGGCGACGCTGCTGCCCGCTGAACCGCCCCCCGACGGCGCAGCGCAGTTCACCACCGACTTCAGCCGCCAGACCGTGTCCTACAGCGAGATCCGATCGGGCGGGCCGCCCAAGGACGGCATCCCTGCCATCGACGCGCCGCAGTTCGTGAGTGTGTCCGCTGCCGACGTCTGGCTGCAACCCCAGGAACCGGTGGTGCTGGTGGAGATCGACGGCGACGCGCGGGCCTACCCGATCCAGATCCTCATGTGGCACGAAATCGCCAACGACACCGTTGGCGGCGTGCCCGTGGCCGTCACCTTCTGCCCGCTCTGCAACACCGCAATCGTCTTCGACCGGCGGGTAGGCGAGCGCGTGCTCGACTTCGGCGCCACCGGGCGATTGCGCTACAGCAACCTGATCATGTACGACCGGCAGACCGAGAGTTGGTGGCAGCAGGCCACGGGCGACGCAATTGTGGGTGCGTTCGCCGGGGCGCAACTGACCTTTCTGCCGACAGCGATTATCGCCTGGGAGGAGTTCTTCACAACCTACCCCGACGGCCAGGTGCTCTCGCGCGAGACAGGCTTCAGCCGGAACTATGGGCGCAACCCTTACGAAGGCTACGACAATGTGAACCGTCCGCCGTTCCTCTACGACGGCCCAGCCACGCCTGACGCACTCCCCGCAACCGCCCGCGTGCTGACGGTCGACCTGGGCGGTGACGCGGTGGCCTATCCTTACGCGGCCCTGGCGGACACGGGCGCAGTGAACGATACGGTAGGCGGCCAGCCGCTCGTTGTGCTCTGGCAGGCCGGCACAGCTTCGGCGCTGGATGCCGACTTGGTGGCGGGTGGACGCGATGTGGGCGCAGCGGCCGCCTACAGCCGCATCGTCGACGGACGCAGCCTGACCTTTCAGCGCGACGGTGAGCGGCTGGTCGATGCGGAGACCGGCAGCGCCTGGGATGTGCTCGGCCGCGCTGTGGACGGCCCCCTGGCCGGCACGCGGCTCCAGCCGGTCGTAGCCGTCAACCACTTCTGGTTCTCCTGGGCCGCCTTCAAGCCCGAAACGCGGATCTACCAGCCATAGCCGCCGCGCAGCATCCGTTATGTGTGCAAGCTCACAGTTCGCGCCACAGCGAAGACCTACACTGGTGGCAGCGAGCAAGCAAACCGGGCAACCGCCCCAACAAAGAAGGAAGCAGCATGGCGACTGTAGCACGAACCCAGAGCGGCATGAATCAAAAGGTAATCGGCGGCGTGGTCGGCGGCCTGGCGGGCGGGGTAGTCTTCGGCATGATGATGGCGATGATGGGCATGCTGCCGATGATCGCCGGCCTGGTCGGCAGCGCCTCAGCCGTGGTCGGCTTCCTGGTGCATCTGGTGATCAGCGCGGTGATTGGCACAAGCTTCGGGGTGCTCTTCGGCGCTCGTAGCACGAGTTTCAGCCAGGGCGCCGTCTGGGGGCTGATCTACGGGGCAATCTGGTGGGTGCTCGGACCGCTCGTGATCATGCCCCTGATGATGGGCATGGGCCTGCAATTCGGTGCGGCACTCAGCGGCCCGATGCTGATGAGCCTCGTTGGCCACCTGATCTACGGCCTCGTCACCGGCCTCGTTTTTGCCTGGTTTGTCCGGCGCTGATAACAGCGCACACGCGATCCTTTTGCTCGCGGGGCGGGTGCCATCTTGCCCATACGCATCAAGGTAAGCGACAGCATGCGTCTGCCCGAAGATGCACAGATCGCGTCCCAACGCCCGAAACACCGCATCCCCCTAGCTCTCTGCTCCATCTGCGTGGAGCAGGGGGAGCCGCCAGAGATGCATCGTCCTGATGCGCTCAGAAGCCCCGCTCCCGCTCAGGGAGCGGGGTTGGGGGTGCGGGCTGACCCAGCGGAAATCCTTAACGTGATGCGTATGTGCCATCCTGCCCCGCACCACTACCCAGGATATTGACCATGAAGCCCCTGCGCGTCTACGTCTCCGCCAGTTGCTTCGTCTGCGACCGTACCCGCCAACTCGTCGCCGAGGTGCGCGCGCAGCGGCCCGCCTACCCGGTGGAGTTCGTCGATCTTGACCAACCGGACGCCGTGAAGCCGACTTTTGTCTTCGACACCCCAACCTATGTGCTCGGCGAGCGCATCATTTCTCAGGGCAACCCGACCCTCGCAACCCTGCTCGATCGCCTCGACGCCGAGGCGGTAACCACGCCGATAGCCGGTATGGGGCCACTCCTCCCGACGCTGGGCAGGCCCTGCTCCTGAACGAGCTGCGCAGCAACTCCTCCGGCGCGCGCAGCGCAGTACGGCCTGCGCCCTGCCGTGCGCCTCCTACCCTCGTGCATCCACAAGCGACCGCGTTGGAGATGCGGCGCATGCGCACCACACTGGCCCGCGCATGCGACCTGCGTCCTGCCGCGTGCCGCCGGCGTCCTGGCCCCAGGCCAGCGCCGCCTTGAAAGGACGTAGTATGTTTAAACGAGACCGGCTCCGTCAGCGCGTGAGCCGCGCCTATGGGCAGCTTCTAACCCGTTTCCCGGCCCTGGCCCGCCGTTGGGGCAAGCAGTTCGACGCCGGCGCCGGCGACCATGTGCCGTTCGTACGCCTGCGGAAGCCCCTGCATGCCTGCCGGCTCGCCCTCGTCACCACCGGCGGCGTACACCTACGCACCCAACCGCCCTTCGACATGGACGACTCGCGCGGCGACCCGACCTTCCGGGCCATCCCGACCGACACTCCCGCCGAGCAGTTGATGATTACCCACGACTACTACGATCACCGCGACGCCGAGCGCGACCTGAACATTCTCTTCCCGCTGGCCCTTGGGAACGAACTGGTCGCGCGGGGGGCGCTGGGCGGCCTTGGCACGAGCTACAGTTTCATGGGCCACATCGAGCCGCCCCACGTGGAAACGCTGTTGCATTGTGCACCTCCAGCATTCGTGCCGGCCAGTTGACCGGCAACGCGACGGCTCGTCGCTATCCTGAGCATAGTGGACATGCTCGCGTGTGTCTGTAGAGAAGCTTACAGTTCGGCGTTCGCGGCGTTTTGTGAAGGAGCTTACAGTTCGCGCACCTGCCCTGGCGTAAAGTAGAGATAACATACACCCGGAATTGCATTGCACTCGCACCCCGACAACGTCGTCGTTTATCGCGTAAGGATCGCGCCATGATTACACCCGCTCCGCAGGCTCCGCTACGCACGACGCCCCCGCAAGCGCAACCAGGGGCGCTCGCGACGCCACTGCGCTGGGTACAGATGGGTGCCGTCATTATTATCGTGGCCGTGACCGTGCTGATGAGCCTGGCGGTGGTTGGGCGCACCCAGAGCTACATCGTGCGTCAGAACGAGGATTACGCCCGCCAGTTGGCGTTCCATCTCAACGATGTGCTCTTCGCCGAGTTTGCCGAACTGCTCCAGCTTCCGGCGGGTAACTCGCTCCCCGATACGGCCGAGTTGGATGGCGCCGTGCGCCACATCTTGATCGGCCTGGATGTAACGCGCCTGGCAATCTACGACGGCACGGGGCGCGAGGTGTATACTACCCAGAGCATCTACGCAGGTGAGCGCGCCCAGGCCGGGCGCGCAGCGAGCTTGGCCACAGCCCTCGTCGGCCAGCCGATGTCGACATTCTTCGGCGCGACGTTTCCCGATGGACGGCGCTCCGAGCGCGTGCTCGCCTCCTACGTGCCGATCTATCCCGCCGGCTCGGCGCGCTCCGGCCCGGTTGTCGGCGCCTTCGCCATTGAGCAGGACTTGAGCCCGATCCTCGTCCAACTCCAGCGTGAGCAACTGGCGATCGCCGGGCTTGTCGTGCTGCTGATGGGCGTGCTCCTGGGCACTCTGCTCGCAGGCTTGCGCTGGGCAGGGCGCGTCGTCGCCGCCCAGCAGGCCGAGCTGCGTGAGCGCAATCGCGCCCTGGTGGAACTCCAGCAGGCGCGCGAGGATCTGACCAGCCTGATCGTCCACGACTTACGTAGCCCGCTGACGGCGATCGTTGGCTACCTGGATCTGCTGCGCCTGACCGACCCCGATCCCAGGCATCAGAGTCTGCTGCGCCCCGCGATCACCAGCGCCCGCACCATGAGCGGCCTGATCGCGACGATCCTCGATTTGCGCCGGCTCCAGGACGGCAGCCTGCCTCTGGAGCGCCGGCCGGTCGATCTGGCCGAACTGCTCACTTTCAGCGCAGAAGAGTACTATGGCTGGGCTCAGCGCGAGGGCAAGGACATTATCGTCGATCCGGCGGAAGCGCTCCCGCCAGTTCACGCCGATCCCGACCTGCTGCGGCGCCTGGTGGCGAACCTTTTGAGCAACGCGCTCAAGCACACCCCAGAGGGAACGACGGTTCGGCTGGCGGTGCGCCGCGATGAGTCTGGCGCCTGGGCCGTGCTGACCGTCACGGATGACGGGCCGGGGATCCCCTTAGCGCTGCTGCCGCGGCTCTTCGGGCGCTACGTGCGCGGCGGCGGCCGTAGCGAGGGCGGAAGCTCGGGGCTCGGGTTGGCCTTCTGCAAG
>JBBRUG010000330.1:0-6579 GCA_038247995.1 Chloroflexales bacterium
GGTCCCAATACAACAATGAGTCATACACCGGCTCGCGGGCTTCATAGTTAAACTGGCCGGTGGTGTTGATGCCGTACGGCTCAACCGACACCGGATCGCCGAGCATCGCCCAGGTCAAGACCGTTGGGGCACTTGCCGCCGGAGCCTCGGCTGTCGGCTCGGGAGCGGCGGGGGCGCTGGTGGCTTCAGGCGCGGCGGGGGCGCTGGTGGCTTCAGGCGCGGCGGGGGCGCTGGTGGCTGCGGGGGCCGCCGGCGTACTGCCGCAGGCCTGGAGCACCAGTAAACTGCCGCCGGCCATCGTCAGGCGCAGAAAGTCGCGGCGGTTGGTCCGGCGGGGAGACTGGGGCGGTTGGTCTGGTTTCTGTTCATCCATTTGCGCGCACTCCTTATCGCTACGAAGGGCTATCTGGCGAAGCGCCACCTCAATTGGGCACAGGTTGTCGGCAATCCCATCGACAACCATTCGCATTGGGCACGCCTGCAACACAAAACCTCGACGCACTCACGTGCGCTGTAACCAGGACATGTTTCAGACAATTTGGAATAGTAGAGCAATGGTAACAAAAGATTGTGGCCTTGTCAATAGATTGTCTGTATGTCCGTTGACAGTCCTACCCGATTCTGCTATAGTAAGCGTCACTCGAACCATGATTGTATGAATATTGTCCCTATTTCCGGTGGTTGTGCGTCCCAGTTGTGATCGATCTGGAGCGCTGCGCCGATCAGATGCGCCGCGCACTTCCGGCTCCTGAATCCTGGCTCCTGAATCCTGGCTCCTGAATCCTGGCTCCTGAATCCTGGTATAGGCCTAGCTATGGCATATTCCGACTCGGCGTCGGCGCATCGTGGTCGTGACCTGCGGGCGAACGATCTTGAGCGCCTGATCGAAGAGCAGATTCGCAGCGGTGATTATGCCGAGGGGGCGCGTCTGCCGACTGTGCGTGAGCTTGCCGAGCAGTACCGGGTGAATAAAAATACGGCTGCGCGCGCGTATCAGGCCCTGGAACGCCGTGGCTTGATCGATCTGGCCCGTGGTCGCGGCGCCTTTGTGCGTCCCCTGGTTTCCGCCGCCGCCGCGTGGCCGGAACAAATGGCGCAACTGGTTTATGCGGCGCAACAGAATGGCTTGAGCCGTGTCCAGGTACTGGAAAGCGTCGCCGGCGCTGTCGAGCAGGTCTTTGGCCCGCCGGTGCCGCGGGTCTTGTTTGTTGAGTGTAACTTGCAAGATCTAGACGCGTTGGGCAGCGAATTGAGCGGGCTGATCGGCGCCGGGCTTGAACTAGCCTTGCTGGATGCGGTGATCGGCGCGCCTGAGGAATACGCTGCTCGTTATGACTTGCTGGTGACAACCTTCCAGCATCTTGGCCAGATGCGTCAGGCCGTGCCGGCTGCCGCCCGCACCAATGTGGTGGGCCTCCTGGCTACGCCCACCCACGACTCGCTGCTCGATCTGTCACGGCTGCATGTGGCAACCTTTGGGCTGGTCTGCGATGCGCCGAGTACGATCGAGAGCCTGACCCATATCATTTCAACCTATAACCCGGCGGCCATCATTTTGCCCACGCTGATCGACGACGTGGCCCAGTTGTACCGTGTCGTCGCCCAGGCCGACGCCATCGTTGTCACCCGCTCGTGTCGTGAACGCTTGCTCGCCCTCGGCCTGGCTCAGCCGATTGTGACGGTCGTGTTCACGATCGACCAGCAGTCGATCGATTTCCTGCGCCGCCGGATTGCTGAGGTGAGCGGGTAAAGGGGGAACGGGGATACGCATGCGCAACGTAAGGGCGCGTCGCGAGGCGCCCTTACGCGATATTGGAGGGTCTATGTCTGCCTCTGCCAAATACCTCTACGCCGATCTTACCTGGCCTGAGGTAAAGGATGCTGTCGCGCTCAATAAAGTGATCCTGCTGCCGGTCGGTTCAACCGAGCAACACGGTCGGCATTTGCCGCTGGATGTGGATAACCTGCTGGCTACCGGGGTCTGCCTGGAAGCGGGCCGACGGCAGCCGGAACGGATCCTGGTTGCGCCGACGATCCCGTATGGCTTTAATATTCACGCCATGGATTTTCCCGGCACGATCCATGTCGCCTCCGAGCATTTTGTGAATTATGTGCTGGATGTGGTGAAGAGCTTCGCCTACCACGGCTTCAAGCGCATTGTGATCGTCGATGGCCACGGCTCAAACGAGAACTTGCTGGAGTTTGTCGGTCGCCGCGCCATCCTCGAAACCGATGCCCTCGTTGCCTCTTTTATGTGGTGGAATATGCTCCGCGTCGATCCAAACTTCTTGCCGGCGCTGCGCGAATCAACCTTTCCCGGCGGCGCTGCCCATGCCTGCGAGATTGAAACTTCGCTGTACCTGCACTTACGCCCCGATCTGGTGCAGATGGACAAGGCCGACGACACGCTGACGTTTCATAACGTTCACGGGGCCACCGGCTTCCGCTGGTTCGATGCCTTCGGCGCTGGGCCGGTGCGCCTTGTCGAGTGGACGAGCAGCTATACGCCGAGCGGCGTTGTTGGCCAGCCGACGCTCGCCACAGCCGCAAAGGGCGCCCGCATCCTCGCTGAGGCCGTTGGCCACTTGCTCACCTGGGTTGCCGAGTTCCAGGCCTACACCGGCGAACCGCGGGTCAGCCACCACGCCACGCCGCCTACCAGTCCGCTCCCGCCGACATGAGATAGAGTTCACGTATCAGCAGTCAGCAGTCAGCAGTCAGCAGTCAGCAGTCAGCAGTCAGCAGTCAGCAGTCAGCAGTCAGCAGTCAGCAGTCAGCAGTCAGCAGCCATCAGTCAGCAGCCAGCAGCCAGCAGCCAGCAGTCAGCAGTCAGCAGTCAGCAGTCAGCAGTCAGCAGTCAGCAGTCAGCAGCCATCAGCCATCAGCCATCAGCCATCAGTCATCAGTCATCAGTCATCAGTCATCAGTCATCAGCCATCAGCCATCAGCCATCAGGAACACCTATGAACCTCCATCAAACCCATGGCTTCACGCGCTGCGCCGTCGGTGTCGCCGTGCGTGACATCACGCCGCCGGTCGGAATCTACGCCCGCTCCTGGGGCGCCGCGCGCCATGATCGCGCCGAGGGCGTGCATCGCCCGCTTACCGCCAGCGCCGCCGTCATGCGTCCAATCGCTGACGATGGGCCGGAACTGGTGCTCGTTGCGCTCGATATCGGCTGGTTCCCTTATCGCCCCGATGAGAAGCGGATCAGGGGTGCTATTCTCGCTGCTACCGATCTCGACGAAACGGCGCTGCTGATCAACATGTCGCATACGCACAGCGGGGCGAATGTGAACACCAAACTCGCCGATCGTCCCGGCGGCGATCTGGTCGGGCCGTACCTCGACCAGTTGGTAGATGAAGTTGCGGTGACGATCAACACTGCGCGCGAACGCGTCGCCCCGGCCTGGATCACCTATGGCTATGGCCGTTGTTCATTAGCCGCCAATCGTGATCTCTGGGCCGCCGACATTGGGCGCTACGTCTGCGGGTACAACCCCGCCGGCCCCGCCGACGACACGGTGCTGGTGGGGCGTGTTACCGCCGACGACGGCACCGTGCTGGCCACGCTGGTGAACTATGCCTGCCACCCGACGACGCTTGCCTGGGCCAATCGGCTGCTCTCGCCCGACTATATCGGCGCCACGCGTGAGGTGTTGGAGGGGATTTATGGCGCGCCGTGTCTATTTCTCTATGGTGCTGCCGGTGAACTTGGCCCACGCGAGGGTTTTGTCGGTGATCCCGCTGTCGCGGATCGCAATGGGCGTCAGCTTGGTTATGCCGCCGCTGCGGCAATCGAAGGGCTACCGCCGCCGGCAACGCACCTGGTCTACACCGGTGTGGTTCCGTCGGGGGCCAACCTGGCGACCTGGGCCTACAAGCCGATCGACCGGGCGGCGCAAGAGCGTTGCGCCCGTCTCGCTCAGCAGTTGATCCACATCCCGCTCCAGCGCAAACCCAACCTCACCCCGGTCGATCCGCCCGACGCGGAGGGCGATCCGATTGCCGAGGCCGAAAAGGCGCTGCGGCGCACCTTCATTCAGGCGGCGCTCGGCGACGATCCGGTGTATCCGATGCCGATCTGGGTCTGGCGCCTCGGTGACGCGCTGCTGGTGGCCTGCCCCAATGAGGCCTACTCGCAGATGCAGACCGAACTGCGCGCCCGCTTCCCGCGCCAGCCGGTGCTCGTGCTGGGCTGCACGAACGGCACGGTGGGCTATCTGCCGCCGCGCGCCACCTATGGCAGCGGGTTGTATCAGGAGCAGCAATCGCCCTTCTTGCCCGGTTGTCTGGAGCAGACGATTGAAGCCGCCGCCCTGGCGCTGGAGGCTCTATGAGCGCAAGTATTCTCGTTTCCGATGTGGATTATGCTCGCCCAGGGAAACAGTTGGGCGCGCTGGCCGTGCCCCAATCGACTAACAGCTCCGGCTGGGCCACCGAGTACATCCCGCTTGCGGTGTTTAATGGCGCGCCCGGCCCGACAGCGTTACTCTTCGGCGGCAACCACGGCGATGAGTACGAGGGGCCGGTAGCGCTGATGAAGCTCGTGCGCGCCCTGGACGCCGATCAGTTACAGGGGCGGGTGATCGTGGTGCCGATGCTCAACCGACCCGCCGTGGCCGCCGGCACGCGCCTCTCGCCGCTCGACGGCAAAAACATGAACCGAGCCTTCCCGGGTCGTCCCGACGACAGTATTACCGGGATGATCGCGCATTACGTGAGCAGCGAACTGTTCCCGCTGGCTGATCTGGTGGTGGATATTCACTCCGGCGGGCGCTCGGCGCATTTTTTGCCCTCGGTAAATATGCATCACGTAGCGGACACCGAGCAGATGCGCCGGATGATCGCCGCCGGCATGGCCTGGGGCGCGCCGTACGTGTTTATTTATCGTGATGTCGGCGGGGTGGGCCTGTTGCCGGGCGAAGCCGAACGGCTGGGCAAAATAACCCTTGGCACCGAGATGGGCAGCGCCAGCCAGTTCGGCGCCGCGATTCAGGGCATCACCGAGCGCGGCGTCTGGAATGTGTTGCGCCACGCCGGCATTCTGGTCGATCGCCCGGCTGATGCACCGGAGACTCCGGCGCAAGTGGTTGCCGCCGACCAGTACGAAGATTACATCATGGCCCCCGTGAGCGGGATCTTTGAGCCGTTTTACGAGATGGGCGCCTGGGTGGAGGCCGGCCAGCCGGTGGGCCAGATCCATCTAGTCGAACAGCCGTTTGCGGCGCCGTTTGCGGTGCCGGCGCGCACAAGCGGTATGCTGATGAGCCGGCGCGCCTTTCCGCTGAGCCGTCAGGGCGATTGTGTCGCCACGCTCGTCCGCCCATTTAGCCTGGATTGAGTTGGAGGTTCCATGCGAATTACTGATGTTGAAGCGATCTGGCTGCAATTGCCCACAATCGACGAGCGCTGCGACGGCACCCAAGATACGCTCGTCGTGCGCGTCCATACCGATGCGGGAATCGTGGGTGTCGGCGAGGTCGATTCGTCGCCCATGGTTGCCAAGGCGATCATCGAGGCACCATTGTCGCACGGCATTGCGCGCGGGCTGCGGCTCTGCGTGATCGACGAAGACCCACTGAATATCGCCTACCTGTGGGACAAAATGTACCAGGGTTCGATCTTTTTCGGGCGCGGCGGCGCGGCGCAGCAGGCGATTAGCGGGATCGATATGGCGCTGTGGGACATCGCCGGGAAAGTGATGGGCCAGCCGGTCTACCGGCTGCTCGGCGGCGGTTTTCGTACAAAACTGCGCGCCTACGCCTCGATCCTGTTTCAAGACACGCCCGAGGCGACGTACGAGCTTGCGCGCAGCCTGGCCGCGCAGGGCTTCAGCGCCGCGAAGTTCGGTTGGGGGCCGCTCGGCCAGAGTGAAGCCGGCGATATTGCGCAGGTGCGCTCGGCGCGCAAAGGCCTCGGCGCCGAACTCGACTTGATGATCGACGCCGGCATCTGCTACGACACAGTCACGGCGATCAAACGGGCCGAACAATTCGCCGAGTTTCACCCGTTCTGGCTCGAAGAACCGCTGCACCCGGACAATATCGAAGGCTACGCCCGGCTGGCCGCCGTTTCGCCGATCCGCATCGCCGCCGGTGAGCAGGAAACCACCATCCAGGGTTTTGAAGCGCTGCTGGATGCGGGGTTGGCCGTGGTGCAGCCCGACGTGGCGCGGGTCGGCGGGCCGAGTCAGGCCGTGGAGATCGGACGGCTCGCGGCGCGCAACCATCGCCTTTGCGTCAACCATTCCTACAAAACCGGCGTCAGCATCGCCGCCTCGCTGCACTTCCTCGCCGCGCTGCCGAACAGTTCGCTACTGGAGTATTGTGTGGAGCAGGGGCCGTTGCGCCAGACGCTCACGCGTGAGAAGTTCGCCGTTGTTGATGGTTTTGTCGCGGTGCCGCAGGAGCCGGGCCTGGGCGTAACGTTGGATGAAGCAGTGCTGGAGCGGTATCGGGTGAATTAGGGGGCGGGGTGCGGGCTTTCAGGTGTAGGGTTTTTGGGTCGTAAGCGTCCACGTGTAAAGGCTTTGTGAAGGCGCGCCATCGGTCTGGTACGATGCAGGGTGCAACAACC
>JBBRUG010000331.1:0-6517 GCA_038247995.1 Chloroflexales bacterium
GACGCGCTCCCTGGCATTATCTGGATCAGAGGCAACTTCATGCATCGCGCCGGCGCCGGCGACATTCGCTTCCTCGCCCTGGTGTTCGTGGTCTTCCTGCTGGGAGTCTGTGCAACACTGGCCAGCGACCCGCTGATGGCCCAGGTTCGCTAGTCTCCCTCCGCTTGCTAGACTCCCTGGGTCGTCTGCGATCCAGACGCGTGCGTCGTCTGCGACCCAGGCACAAGAGGGAGAACAGACTATGGCGACGACCGTGGATCGACCTGTCGCGGGACAGGCCGGGACAGTTGCAGAGCATCGCTTGTTCATCGACGGGGAGTGGCGTACTGCCCCCGCCGGCAAGACCTTCGAGGTACGTAACCCGGCGACGGGCGAGGTGCTGGCCCGCTGCGCCGACGGCGGACGTGCGGAAGTACGTCAGGCCATCGAGGCGGCCAACGCCGCTTTCCCGTCCTGGCGAGACACACCGGCTGGACAGCGCGCCCAGCTGCTAAGCAAAGCGGCGGCGCTGATGACCGAGCGCCTCGACGAGCTGGCCCGCCTGCTGACCCAGGAGAACGGCAAGCCCCTCGCGGAGAGCATCGGCGAGACGCAGATCGCGGCGGCCTTCTTCCAGTGGAATGCCGAAGAGGCCCGGCGCATCTACGGCGAGGTGGTGCCGACGGATAATCCCGCCCGGCGCGTCCTGACCATCAAGCAGCCCGTGGGCGTCGTCGCCGCCATTACCCCCTGGAACTTCCCCACCAGCATGGTGACGCGGAAGGTCGGGCCGGCCCTGGCCGCCGGGTGCACCGTCGTCTTCCGTCCGGCGCGAGCGACGCCCCTCGTCGCCGTCGCCATCTTCAAGATCCTCGACGAAGTGGGCTTCCCCAAGGGGGTGATCAATCTCGTCACCGGCACCAGCTCGGCCGAGATGGGCGACGAGATGGCCACGAATCCGCTCGTCCGTAAGCTCACCTTCACCGGCTCGACCGAAGTCGGCAAGGAGCTGCTGGCCAAGTGCGCCGGAACGGTCAAGCGCGTCTCGCTGGAGCTGGGCGGCCATGCCCCGTTCATCGTCTTCGACGACGCCGACATCGACAAAGCCGCCCAGGCGGTGGTCACCAGTCGCTTCCGCAACGCCGGGCAGACCTGCATCTGCACCAATCGCCTCTATGCCCAGAAGGCGATTGCCCCGGCCCTGGCCAAGAAGGTGGCTGAGCTGGCCGCGAAGCTCAAGGTCGGCAACGGCCTGGCCGACGGCACGAACGTCGGCCCCCTGATCGACGAAAAGGGCTTCCGCAAGGTCGAAGAGCACGTCGACGACGCCGTCGCCAAGGGCGGCACCGTCCTCGCCGGGGGCAAGCCGCATCTGACCCCCGAGACCAACGGCAGCAACGGCAAGAACGGCCTCGATGGCCTCAGCGGCTGGTTCTATCAGCCGACCGTCATCGGCAACGCCACGCCGGACATGCTGGTGATGCACGAAGAGACCTTTGGTCCCGTCCTGCCGATCATGGAGTTCGAGACCGAAGAGGACGTCATCCGCATGGCCAACGACACCCCCTTCGGCCTGGCGGCTTACGTTTTCACCCGCGATGTGGGGCGGGTCTGGCGCATGGCTGAGGGGCTGGAGTACGGCATCGTCGGCATCAACGACCCGATCCCGTCTACGGCGCAGGCGCCCTTCGGCGGCGTAAAGCAAAGCGGCATTGGGCGCGAAGGCGGCCCGCAGGGGATCGATGAGTATCTCGAAGTGAAGTACGTTTCGCTGGGGATTTAGGGGCCGCGGGGATACGATTTGGTCCCCCATTCGGGCGGACACATTGGTCTACGGGCGGACACATTGGTCTACGGGCGGACACATTGGCCCGCCCCTACGGGCACGCCCCGCCGCCATTCGGGCGCGTTGCAACGCGCCCCAACCTCGAAAAAATATGAATCCCACACAAATTATTTCCCTCACCGCCGCGCCGCTGGCCATCCCGTTATTCACGCCTTTCGGTATCGCGGGCGGCGCACAGGCCGTGGCGCAGAATGTGCTCGTAACGGTTACGCTGGCCGATGGAACGCGTGGCTATGGCGAGGCGGCGCCGTTCCCGGCCTTCAACGGCGAGACGCAGGCCGGCACTCTGGCGGCGATCGACGTGGTGCGCGCCGGCGTTGAGGGTGCCGATGTGCGGGCCTGGCGCCCAATCGCGGCCCATCTGCGCGAGGCGATCTATAGCGCCGGATCGGCTCGCTGCGCGATCGAAACCGCACTGCTTGATGCGCTGACACGCCACTATGGGATGCCGCTTTATGCGTTCTTTGGCGGCGCCGGCACCAGCCTGCACACCGATATGACGATCACGACCGGCAGTACCGACGAAGCCGCAGCAGCAGCGCTGGATATTCTTGGGCGGGGCATCAGTACGATCAAGGTGAAGATCGGCGGGAGCGTTCTGGCGCGCGACCTGGAGCGCATCATCGCCATTCACGCTGTCGCGCCGGATGCGCCGCTGATCCTCGACGGCAACGGCGGGATGAACGCCGATGCTACGCTGGAACTGCTCGGCGCACTGCACGTGCAGAATATTCGCCCGGCCCTCCTGGAGCAACCCGTGCCCGCCGATGATTGGGCCGGTCTGCGCCAGCTCGCCGAATGGGCCGGCGTGCCGGTCGCTGCCGACGAGTCGGCTGCCAATAGCGGCGCTGCGCTGCGGATCGCGCATGAACGTTCCGCCCAGGTGATCAACATCAAGCTGATGAAGTGCGGCGTCGCCGAAGCGCTCGATATCGCCGCTATAGCGCGTTCGGCCGGGCTGGGCCTGATGATCGGCGGGATGGTCGAGTCGATCCTGGCGATGACGATGTCGGCCCACTTTGCCGCCGGACTGGGTGGCTTCAGCTTTGTTGATCTCGACACCCCGATGTTCATGGCCGAAAACCCGTTCGACGGCGGTTTCCAACAAACCGGCGATCGGCTCGATCTGGCGCAGATTACGGCCGGCCACGGGGTGACACCGAAAGACAGTCTGACAGTTCGACAGTCTGACAGTTCGACAGTCTGACGGTTCGACAGTCTGACAGTTCGGCAGTTCGACCAAGGACCAAAGCCGGAAAGTGGCTGTCGTCCGTCGTCTTCTGTTCCCTGGTTCCCTGGTTCTTTTGTTCCTTTGTTCCTTTGTTCCTTTGTTCCCTGGTTCCTTTGTTCCTTTGTTCCAGGAAAGCGCCTATGACCGCTCCAAAAATCTATCTCACCCGCCGCCTGCCTGAGCCGGCGATGGACATTTTGCACGCAGCCTGTGACGTACAGTTCTGGGACGATCAGAGCCGGCCGGTGCCGCGCGATGAACTGTTGCGCGCCGTTGCCGATGTAGAGGGCATCCTGGCGTTGCTCACCGAGCGGATCGATGCCGAATTACTCGCCGCCGCACCGCGCCTGCGCGTGGTAGCGAATATGGCTGTCGGCTACGACAATGTTGACCTGCCCACGTTAACTGCGCGGCATGTGCTGCTCACCAATACGCCCGGTGTGCTCACCGAAACCACCGCCGACCTGGCCTGGGCGCTGCTGCTCGCAGCGGCGCGGCGGGTTGTCGAGGGGCAAAAGATGATCGAGGCCGACAACTGGGGGCCGTGGCACCCAATGCAAATGGTGGGCCAGGATATCTACGGCGCGGCGCTCGGCGTGGTGGGCGCGGGGCGGATCGGGTCGGCCGTGTTGCGCCGCGGGCGTGGTTTTGGCATGCGCCTGCTCTATCACAACCGCACGCCCAACGACGAACTGGAGTTGGATCTGGGCGCGCAGTACCGCAGCCTGGACGACTTACTCCAGGAGGCCGATTTTGTGGTGGTGACGGTGCCACTCGGCCCGACGACGCGGGGCATGTTCGGCGCGCGCGAGTTCGCGCTGATGAAAGACAGCGCCGTGTTTGTGAATGTCGCCCGCGGGCCGATTGTGCAAGAGGATGCGCTGGTCGCTGCGTTGCGCGCCGGGCGCCCATGGGCCGCCGGCCTGGACGTGTTCGAGCGCGAGCCGATCGGCGCCGATCACCCGCTACTCACGCTGCCCAACGTGGTTGCTGTGCCGCATATCGGCAGCGCCAGCATCGCGACGCGCACGCGTATGGCCACGCTCGCCGCCGAAAATCTCGTCGCTGCGCTCACCGGCCAACCTATCCCAACGCCGGTGAATCCCGAAGTGCTGGGGGGGGCCTAAGTCCGAAGCAATGCGTCGGCCTACGTGTACCATCTCATCGCCCATCGCCGATCGTCTGTCGTCGCCTACACATATTGGGAACCGCCGTGCCTGCTGATCAACTTACCGGCCGCTGGGAAGAGCGCTGGCATCCGTTACGCGAGGAGTGGGTGATTGTCGCCGCGCATCGGCAGAATCGGCCCTGGCAGGGCGAAACCCTCGCCGATCCAGCCCCGCCGCCGCCGAACTATCGGCCCGACTGCTACCTTTGCCCCGGTAACTCGCGCATAGGCGGGGCGCAGAACCCCAACTACACCGGCGTTTTCGTGTTTGACAACGATCACCCTTGTGTCGGGCCGGACGCCCCAGCGGTCGAAGCGCTGCCGCCGCCGTACCGGGTGCGCCGTGCCGATGGGCTGGCGCGCGTGATCTGCTATAGCCCGCGCCACGATCTGACCGTCGCCCAGATGACGCCGGCGGAGATCACGGCGATTGTGGCCACCTGGCAACAGCAGACCCGCGACCTCGGTGCGCGACCGGAGGTGAACCAGGTGTTGATCTTCGAGAACAAGGGCGAGGCGGTAGGTGTGAGTAATCCGCACCCGCACGGCCAGATCTACGCTACCAATTTTACCTGGAAGACCTTCGACACTGAACTGCTGGCTCAGCAGCGCTATCGGCGCGAGACGGGACGCAGCCTCTTCGCCGACATTATCGCCGCCGAACAGCGCGATGGCCGGCGGGTATTGTACGAAGACGCACACACAATCGCTTTTGTGCCCTACTTCGCGCGCTACGCCTACGAGGTGTACGTCGCCCCGAAGCGCAGCGTAGCCCACGTTGATGCGCTGAACGACGCCGAAGCCGAGAGTCTGGCCGCCGCGCTCAAGGACGTAACGGTGCGCTTCGACCGGCTCTGGCAACAGCCGTTCCCCTATGTGATGCCGCTGCATCAGGCGGCTACGGATGGCGGCGACTATCGCGACTTCCACGCCTTCATCGGTTTCTTGCCGCCATTACGCCGCCCGAACACGCTCAAGTATCTCGCCGGCCCTGAGATCGGCGGCGGCAACTTCCTCAGCGATACGGCACCTGAGGAGACGGCGGCGGCGCTGCGGGGGAGCATCCGCAGATGACGCAGATGACGCAGATTGCGCAGATGAAATTCCGTACGGGCGACCCGCCCCTACGTCAATTGTTATGCTGAATGTACATCTTTTCCGCGCTACGCTCGCTGCCCACGCCGATCTCTTCGCCGCCGACGCGCCAATAACGGTGGCGCGCGCACCCGGACGCCTCGATCTCATGGGCGGGATCGCTGATTATTCCGGTGCGCTGGTGCTGGCATTACCCCTCGCTTGCGCTACGTTCGCTGCCATGCAGTTTACCGATGCGCCGGAGATTGTGGTACGTAGCATCTCGCCTGAGCGCCCGGCAAAGCCGTTCGAAGTGCGCTTGGCATTGGAGGATGTTGCGCCGGGCGGCATACCGCTCGCCGCTGCCGCTGCGCGCGCCCGACTCAACACAAAACGGACCACGGCATGGGCCGCTTATGTGTTAGGGCCGATCCTTGTGTTGGCGCACGAATACAAGCTCACTTTGCAGCACGGTATGCGCGTTCTGATCGCCTCTGATGTGCCCACCGGCAAGGGCGTTAGTTCGTCCGCCGCGCTTGAGGTGGCTGTACTGCGCGCAGTGGCGGCAGCCCTCGACCTGCCGCTGACCGGGCGGGAATTGGCTCTGCTGTGCCAACAGGCCGAAAATCTCGTCGTTGGCGCGCCCTGTGGGGTGATGGACCAGATGACGGTGGCCTGTGGCGCGGCCGGCCAATTGCTGGCCCTGCGCTGTCAACCTGCCGAACTGGAGCCGCCAGTGCCGCTACCGGAAGGGTTAGAGGTCTGGGGCATCGATTCGGGCGTACGCCACGCCATCGGCGGCAGCGATTACGGCGCCGTGCGGACAGCGGCGTTTATGGGCTATCGGATCATCGCCGACCTGGCAGGTCTTGCGGCCGTACCCACTGCACCGGGCCGGGTGCAGATCGCCGACGCGCGTTGGGGCGGCTACCTGGCGAATATCGCCCCAGCGGAATGGGAGCGGCGCTACCGCGATTATGTACCGGAACGAAGCGCTGGGGCTCCATTTTTGGCCCGTTACAGCGGGATCACCGACGGCGTTACCCAGGTTGAGCCACTGCAATCGTATGCGGTGCGCGCCTGCACGGCTCACCCGATCTACGAGCACCAGCGCGTGCGGCTGTTTCGGGCGTTGCTGCGCGGCGGGGCAACCAGTGAAGAGGAGCGCCGGCTGTTGGGTGAACTGATGGAGCAAAGCCACGCCAGCTATAGCGCCTGC
>JBBRUG010000332.1:0-6456 GCA_038247995.1 Chloroflexales bacterium
CCGCTTCAGCGGCCGGTTGCTGCACCGGAAACGTGCGGCGCTTTAGCGCCTGCACACTCTTCGCTAACACTATCATAAGGAGCAAGGCAGACTCACCTGCTCACTCCATCACGATACCTGCTGCTCGCGGCGCGGCTGAACATGGCCGTTTGTGCTGGCCCCATTGGTATGCGCACCGAGATGGTTGTTCTGGCGCACGATCTCGGCATACCGTCGGGTGCTGCGTGGGTCACGGTGGCCAAGGATCCGCCGTACCACCTGCTCGGGGTAGTAGGCGATCAACTCGGCAGCTGCCGTGTGGCGCAGATGATGCAAGGTGTAGCGTGGCGTCTCTTTCCCATCGATAATGTCTACGAGCCGCGCCGCCTTACACACACTCACCCAACGTCGATGCAACGTGTCGTACGAGGCACGATTGCCGCGTGACGAGTGAAACAGCGGCATCCCGGCATGGACGTCGTCGCCCAGTTCGCGCATCCAACTGCGTAACCCGCGTAAACTACGCGGCATCACATCCGGTGTGAGCACCACCATACGCTTGGTGCCGCTCTTACTGTCATGCACGAGCAGTAGTTCCCGCCCCGGCTCCAGGATCACATCACCGACATTCAGATTCAGCACTTCGTCGGTGCGCACGCCGATCTCGCGCAACAAGGTAAAGATCAAGCGGTATGGTTGCGGCGCCGCATTGATTGCTACATCCAACGCTCGGCGCTCGGTTTCGCTCACAATCGGCTGCGGGCGATGTTCGGCGTGGTAGCGCCCACCGATGCCATCCACGGGGTTCATCGCGCTAAAACCGTGTTCCGTTGCCCAACGAAAGAACCGCCCCAGGCTCGCAATGCGTCGATTCGTCGTGCCTGGTTGTTCATTCCGCCCTTCGAGAAACTCCCGAATGTCATTTGTGTCAACTGTAGCGAGAGCTTGGGTCAGCGCCGAAGATGCAGTCCGTAAATCGCACCGATACGAGGTGATTGTATTCTGGCTTAGCCCGTGCTCACGCTGAATATCCGTCAGAAACGTTTCAATCTCGGTGGCGATCGTGCGCGAGCGCTGCGGTGGGAGCATCCCATCAACTGACATACGAACCTCCTGAATCTCACACCCTGACGAGTCATGTTAGCGCAGACGCACGAACGCTTCTGTCATATAACGTCGGTTTTTTTACATTATAGCAAAAACTACGCAATAATTCTAGTTCTAAAATGAGAATATTTGAAGTCGCATGAAATTCAATTATGCTGGTCTAGGCGCTGAATGCAACCGGCCCCTATCATCATTCGACGGGGGCCGGCGCAGTCGTTGGCGGGGTAGCATTAGCGGAACGCAACAGCGGCATGTACCAGAGTAAGCTGAGCAGGCCGAACGCAGCAGTAAGCCCTAAAGCGGTACTATATGCCATCGGTGGGTAGGCGCCGGCCGTTGTACGTGGAAAAAACCCAATCACCAGGCCCATCAGCCACTGTAACAAAAATGCGCCGCTAAAGCCGAATAAGTTCACCGCCGTCAATGCGCGGCCACTCAACGCCGGCGGAAATATCTGGCGTGCCTGAGCAAGCACGGCCACATTCGCTGCGCCACATAAGCCGAGGACAGGCAATAATAGAGGTAAAATTGCTGCTACCGGGCGCACAGCCAGCAGCACCTGGCTGCCCACAAAAATTGCGCTCATAGTAGCGATCACCCGGCTCAAACCAAACCGATCTGCCAACCCGCCCGCCGCCGTGTAGCCTACCGTTGCGCCTATGCTCAGCAGCAGCAGCAACGTGCCGACTTCGAGCGCACCGAGCCCATATGCATCATAGAGGTAGGGGCCGGCCCAAAGCCCCTGCAGGGCGAGCAATGTGCCGTTCAGCGCTGCATTCAGCGGCACCAGCCGCCAATAGCGCTGATCGCCGAAAATCTGGCTCAGGCCGCCCGCCGTGCCCGTACTGCTCCGCCACGGCACCCCCGGCGGTGTATTGCGCGTAAAAAGCATCAGCGACAGTGCGCTCACGGCCGTTACTACACCGCCGCCAAGAAAAATCACCCGCCAGCCGAGCGTATCGTTCAGCCAGGCCAGCGGTGTTGTGGCCGCCAGCGCACCCAACGACCCGATCCCTACAAACAGCCCCGCGATCGTGGCGAAACGCTGCGGCGGAAACCATTCACCAAACGCGCGTAGCGCACCCATCAGGATGCCGCCCATGCCGACCCCGATCAGCGCCCGCCCAAACGCGACCAGGGCAAATGACTCGCCAAGAGCGAACAACAGGCTGCCCAGAGCGCCGATCAGCATCAATCCCGGCGTCACCCAACGCGGCCCCCAACGATCCAAGCCCAGACCCAACGGCAACTGGATCGCCGCAAAGCTCGCAAAAAAGAGGCTCGTCATCAAGCCAAGTTGAGCTGCCTCTAACTTTAGGTCACGGGCCAGATCGGGCGCAATAACGGCATTGGCGGTGCGGAAAAAGTAGGAGAGAAAATAGGCTCCTACAAACAACAAGAAAATCGGATATGCGCGTTTCATACGCGCTATTGTAACGGAATTGCCGAACCACTTTGCCCTGCCGGCACGGGCATGCTTATGCTATACTAGCGATCGATGTTTCAGGTACATGAAAGGAGGTTCTCGCACCGGTCCCATCCTGCATAATAGGCATTGGAGCGCGTTTGTAGATTGTACTTACCCAAGCTGTCCCGTACAAAGATGCCTGTTACAGTGTCTGATTTATGCTGTGTGGCGACCGAACTCTATGTATACAACAAAATATCGTTTGCAAAAAATGGAAGAAAACTGTCTTTGTTGTGGAGTAAAGAAAGTATGAGTACTGTTTCTGAGGCGCGCAACGGCATGCGCTGGGTTCGCGCCGATCTGCACATTCACACGCCCGCTTCTGAGGATTACGCCGAGCCCGAAGTTAGCTTTCTTGAGATCTTGCAGGAAGCCGAACGCCGCGATCTTGAATTGATCGCCTTTACCGACCATAATACCGTTCAGGGCTATGAAAAGCTCCAACGTGAGCTTGAATTTTTACAGACGCTGGCGACGGCAAACCGCCTGACCCCCGATGAACAGACCCGTCTCGACGAGTATCATCGCCTGCTGGCGAAGATCACGGTACTCCCCGGCTTCGAGTTTACCTCGCACTTCGGCGCGCATATTCTGGGCATCTTTCCACCTAGTCGCTCAATCAGCCTCATTGAAGCCACTCTCCTCCAGTTGGGTGTTCCGCCTGAGCATTTAAAAGCGGGCCTCTGCGGCATCTCGAATACGCGCCACGTCACCGAAGCCTATGAACTGATCTCCCGCGCCGGTGGCCTGGTTATTGCGCCCCATGTGAACGGCCCCAATGGTGTTGTCACCGAAACGCTGCGCCTTGGCACCAGCGGTCAGTCGCGGATCGCGGTCTCGCAGAGTCCGTTTCTGCACGCGCTGGAGTTCGTCAACTTTTATACCGACCACGAGAAGTTTACCTCGCCCGGCTTCTACAACGGTAAAACCGAACACTACGACCGACGCATGTTTTGCATCCAGGGCTCCGACGCTCATCGCCTGCGCCGCCTCACCGACGCCGACCCGCAAATGCTCCATCGCCACGGCATCGGCGACCGTTATGTTGAGTTTCTGCTGCCCGAGGCAAGCTTCGACGCCTTACGCGCCCTCTTCGCCAGCCAGGAATTCGACCGGGTGCGTGTGCCTAAGCGTGATCAGAAGCAGTGGGCGGTCGATGCGGTGCGCTTCGGCGGCTCCTCCGAGCGCCAGATTTTGCGTGCCCTTAGCACCGAACCGCAGGCCGCCTACCAACTCTGGAGTGATGTCGCTGCCCTCGCCAATAGCGGTGGCGGCGTGCTTGTCGTTGGCTGCGAGCCCGGTGGCAAGGTCGTCGGCGTGCCACGCCCCGATCAGGCCAGTGAAGCACTGCGCCGGGGCACCACCGAACAGGTGACGCCACAGCCCTACCTGAGCTTCGAGTTGATGCACTACGAAGGTCAGGACGTCATGCGTGTCGAGGTGAAGGTCGCCGAACCGCCGCCCTATGTCGGTGCAAACGGCACCATCTATGTTCGCCGCGACGGCGAAACCCATACCGCCGACCGCAGCGAGATCCTCCAACTCTGTCGGCGTGCCCTCGCCGAAGGTGCCTCCTCACCGCTCGATAACGGCGAAGATCTCGACCTGCCGCGCTCCGGCGTCGAGATTGTCACCGGTCAGCGCCGGGGCGGGGTCTGGCTTTATGAAGTACGTGATTTGCGTACGACTGCCGGCGTCACCCGCGACCGCGCCCAGGGGCTGTGGGCATATGCCATCGGGCGCCACGAAGACCTGCGTGACGGTCGGATCGATCTCCAGAGCCAAGTCAAGTGGAAGGGTCGGCTCGGCCTCTGGCGCGCTTATCGCCAGGGCAATCGCGTCAAGTATGATCTCGTCCATCGCGATGTGAACGGGGTGATCGATCATATCTTCTTTGGGGTCAGCGACTGGGGCCTCAGCGAAGCCTGGATGGCCTTACTGAACGAGGGCAATGGCGACGCTGTCGAGCAGGAGCCCGCCGATTTCGTCCGCGACGATGAGCAACCCGAAGGCATGTCCAGCGCCGAAGAGATCGCAGCGCCCATCACTGCGCCGATGGACATTGAAGAGGGGCCATGGTCTGATCGGCGCGTGCGCTGGCGGGGGCGCGGCGGCCTCGCTCGGATCGCTCGCGATGGCACCGGCAATGTACGCTTCGATCTGGTAATGAAAGAAAAAGACGGCCCCGGCGAGCAAGCCTACAACGGCGTCCCCTACGACAAACTCACCGACGCCTGGCTCAACCTGATCCGCGTTGCCCGCCCGCGCACCGGCATCGAAGTCGTCAGCGCCAGCCAGGACGATGACGGCACCTGGCAGTATGTCTTCCGCAACTTGCGCACCGGCGATGTCAGTGGCGTGCCCTGGCGGCTCCAGGACATCGAGCCCGGCACGGTGCGCGAGTATGCTGCCCGCATGTACCAGCAAGACCTACCGCTCGACGCAGAGAAGGTACGCTGGTGGGGTAACCTTGGCTATCTGCGCCCGATGCGTAGTCAGGTTGATCTCGTCTTCCTCGACGAAAATGGCGAACCGCATTTCTACTACGCCGCCCGCCGCGAAGAGCTTACCGCCGAGTGGCGCGAACTGCTCGAACTCTACGGCGAGGTGTAAGTTTGTTCTATTGTGCGTGTTACGGGTTGTGTCGTTCACCTGCCAACCCGTAATACGCCGCCCCCTCTGCTGGAATAAAGCTCCCTATAGATTGGCATTTTTCGCCCGCGACTGCTCAGCAAGCGTTGCTTTATAGGCGATCAGTTTCTGCTGCAAGGCCGCATCGGCGGCAGCCAGGATCTGCACCGCCAGTAACCCCGCATTCCGCCCACCCCCGATTGCCACCGTCGCCACTGGAACTCCGGCCGGCATCTGCACAATTGAAAGCAACGAGTCTAACCCGCTGAGGGCTTTACTCTGCACGGGAACGCCAATCACCGGCAGCGGCGAATAGGCCGCCAGCATTCCCGGCAGATGGGCCGCGCCGCCCGCCCCCGCCACAATCACCTGCAAGCCGCGTTCGTGCGCTGTGCGCCCGTAATCGGCCAGATCATCGGGCGTACGGTGCGCCGATACGACCCGCACCTCATGCGCCACGCCGAACTCTACACATACATCGATCGCGCCCTGCATCGTCGCCAGGTCGCTATCGCTGCCCATCACGATTCCTACACGAGCTTGTGTCATAGCTAATTACCTGAGTGCTGAGGATAAATCCCGCTACGTACAGACGACCCGCCGGGGCGTCTGTAACACCGACCGATCACACAGCCACCAACTCCGCCGCCTGTAACGTCCTCGCCTCGACCTCGGCAAGCGTTGCGCCCAGCGCCGTAACGTGGCCCATTTTGCGACCCACCCGTGATTGGCGCTTGCCATACAGATGCACATGCACACCGGGCACAGCCAGCGCCGCCGGCAACGCATCGGCGGGCACCGGGCCAGTGTGTCGGCCCAACACGTTCACCATCACCACTGCTGGGGCGCGCAGATCGGTTCGCCCCAACGGCCAACCCATAACGGCCCGCAAATGGTTCTCGAACTGCGATGTCACACAGCCTTCAATCGTATAATGTCCTGAGTTATGTGGACGCGGCGCAAGTTCATTTACCAGCACCCGACCGTCGGCCAGCGCAAAGAGTTCCACACCAAAAATCCCTGTGCCCTCAACTGCCGCTACGGCCGCCGCCGCCAAATCACTGGCCGCCGCCGCCTGCGCAGGCGTTATCGACGCCGGAGCACGCACAATCCGGCAGATATGGCGCTCCTGCACAGTCTCGACTACCGGATAACGAGCGACCTCACCCGACCGGCTTTTTACCACCAACACTGCCAACTCACGCTCGAACGGCACAAACGCCTCAACCATAAGCGGGCTACCGCCGCGGCTCAGGCGTTCCCAGGCTGCC
>JBBRUG010000333.1:0-6451 GCA_038247995.1 Chloroflexales bacterium
TCGACGTGGTCTATAACCATTTTGGGCCGAGCGATATCGATCTATGGCAGTTCGACGGCTGGCACGAAAATGAAATGGGCGGGATCTATTTCTACCCGGATTGGCGTGCAAATACGCCCTGGGGCGACACCCGCCCCGATTATGGTCGCCACGAAGTACGCCAGTACCTTGTCGATAATGCGATGATGTGGCTCGAAGAGTATCACGTCGATGGCCTGCGCTTCGACGCAACGGCCTACATCCGCAATGTAAAGGGCAACGACAACCCCGGCGATGATCTCCCGGAAGGCTGGCATCTGTTGCGCTGGATCAACGACGAGATTAGGGCGCGCCAACCCTGGAAACTTACCATCGCTGAAGATCTGCGCCAGAATGAGGCGCTTACGGCCGCCACATCAGATGGCGGCGCCGGATTCAATGCACAGTGGGACGCCGGGTTCGTGCATCCGGTGCGCGAGGCGATCATCAGCCAGGACGACGCGCAGCGCAATGTTGCCGCCGTCGCAGACGCCATTTCCAAGCGCTATAACAACGATGCGTTTAAGCGCGTGATCTACACCGAGTCACACGACGAGGTGGCCAACGGCAAAGCCCGTGTGCCACAGGAGATTTGGCCCGCTAACGCTGCCGGCATCTACGCCAAAAAGCGCAGCACCCTGGGCGCGGCGCTCGTGTTCACTGCTCCCGGCATTCCAATGATCTTCCAGGGCCAGGAGTTCCTCGAAGATGGCTGGTTCGAAGATTCACAACCACTGGATTGGAGCAAGCTCGATCGCTTCAGCGGCATCGCTGCGCTCTATCGCGATCTGATCCGGCTGCGCCGCAACTGGGAGAATCGCAGCGCCGGGTTGAGTGGGCAGGGCTGCAACGTCTATCACGTGAATATTCACGCGAAACTGCTCGCCTTCACCCGCTTTGCCTCCGCCGATCCGGCCGAGAGCTGTGTCGTTGTGGCTAACCTGACGGCCCAGGCGTATCAGGATTACTGGATCGGTATGCCGGCACCGGGGATCTGGTCGACCCGCTTCAACAGCGACTGGGCAGGCTACGACGCCGAGTTCGACAATGTTTACGCTCCCGATGTGACTGCGCTTGAGGAAGCCCAGGACGGCATGCCCGCTAAGGGCGCGCTCAGCATCGGTCCGTACAGCGTGCTTGTGCTAACCCGCAACGCCTAACAGCGCAAATGCTTCACCCTGGCACGCTTATTGCTTAGTTATACCGTATGCGAGACGGGCGGATGTCGCCCGGCAATCATAACTCTGAGACTTAGGAGGTCTCCCAATGATTAACTTCATTCTCTGGCTGCTCTTCGGCGCCCTGGTTGGCTGGTTGGCAAGCCTGGTGATGCGTACCGACGCGCAGCAGGGTGCCATTCTGAACATCGTCGTCGGTATCGTTGGCGCCTTCCTTGGCGGTCTGATCTTCGGCGCTCTGGGTATCGGTGGCGCCAGCATTAATAACAGCGACTTCAGCCTTCCGTCGCTCCTGGTGTCATTTGTCGGTGCGGTAGTCCTGCTCGGCATTGTGAACATGGTACGCCGCGGCTCGGTACGCTAAACACGGATGTTATGTATGCGTAGTAGAGACGATCCGCTGGGTCGTCTCTACCCAACGCAAACAAATCGTCTCTACCCAACGCAAACGGTCGTCTCTACCCAACGCAAACGGTCGTCTCTACCAACGCAAACGGTCGTCTCTACCCAACGCAAACGGTCGTCTTTTGCACACGTTAAGCATTTTTAAGAATGTATGCGGACTCTATCCGCCCCATACGTTATGCCGACTACAAACACCAATTCCCAACACCCGGATCACACGCGCCTCAAGCGGATCATCACCCTCGGCGCCATGCCGCTCCTGCTTGCCGCACTCGGCGGCGGGTACCTCGTGCGCGTTCTGAGTGCGCATCGACGGCCCCGCCCCGTACCGCACGAGCAGCTGTGGGGCGGCGCGGATGTGCAACTGCCCGGCGATGGCGTCGGGGACCTTTTTCACCGCCGCTATAGTGTTGTCATCGACCGGCCGCGCCTCAAGAAGCAGGCCTTAATGGATCAGATCAAGACCAACTTTCCGGAATTCTGCCCCAAATTACTGGCCGATTTCAAGAAGGTTCAGGGCCATCCGCAGATTATGCGCGTTGGCGATGAATACACCATTGGTATGCTCGGCCCCTGGAATGGTGAGGTGCGCGTTGTTGAAGTAGACAAGACCCAATTCACCTTCGCAACTCTTGAAGGGCATCCCGAGGCCGGCCAGATCACCTTCGCTGTCACCGCGCACCCCACCCGGCCCGGCGCAATCCGCTTCGAGATCAACTCCTGGGCGCGCAGCCGCGACACCCTGGTGAGCCTCTCGTATGAAGGAATTAAGATCGGCAAAGAGGTTCAGAAGAACGTTTGGTCGATCTTTTGTGAGGAAGTCGTTGCGGCCAGCGGCGGCGAACAAGTCGGCGACGTCGAAGTTGTTACCGAACAGCACAGTCGTGTCGGAGAGGTGACTCCAATTGTCTGATCGTCCATTGTATGAGCAATTCCGTAAGCGGCTCGACGAACTCAACGAGCGTCCGCTCAACTTTGAGCTGAAGCAGATTGATTCGTATACAGCTGAAAACGGTTGGCGCATCGATGACCATCAAGTCGCTCTACCGCCCGAACCGCCAGGCCCGCCGGTCGCAGGGGGCGCATGGGAAACTGCCAAACAGATTTTACAAGAATACCGTTTTGCTGATCCAAACATTATTACCGGCATTTTTCTACCCGACACACCGCTTAATGAGCGGGTTATGTTACTGCGTGGCCGATTCTATGGCCTCACCTTCTGGTTTGGCGCGCGAGTTGGCGCAGTTATCGATGAACGCCGCAGCACCGAAAGTGGTGAATGCCAGGTTTGGGGGTACAACTATGATACCCTCGAAGGCCATCTGGAGCGCGGCCAGATGGAATTTACGGTCAGTAAGCACCTGGACAGCGGGCAGGTTACATTTCGTATTTATGCCTTCTCACAGGTCGACCAGATTCCTAACCTGGTGATCCGGCTGGGCTTCTGGCTCCTGGGGCGGCGCGTGCAATTACGCTTTATCAATAACTCGCTTGAACGCATGCTGTATCTCGTCGTCGATGAAATGATCCAGGAGGCTCCACGCGAAGAGCCAACTCCAGAACCAGAAGTCCAAACGCTTCATGCTAACCCAACCGCACGAAACCGGCTGCAACGCTTTCTGCGTCTACCCGGTAAAGGAGGATCTATGCAACTGCCTGAAACCCTCAAAAATCCCCCCATCCACAGCACCGATGTGCGCCGCTGGCTCGTGTTTACCAGCTTCTGGGGTTCGATCTCATACCTGTTATCATCCACCAGCCTGGTGATCGCCGCCCGCCGTCGCCCGGTGAAACTCGACACGCCGACACTCGGCATCGGTTTTGTAATGCACGTTACGACCTTTATGGCCGGTGGCTCACTGGCCGCCGCGACCTCGGCCATGGTGCGCGGTAAGCCTACCACCGAACAGTCGGAAGAGGCGATCAGCAGCGGGCAACTGCAGCAGAATTGGCCGCTTCAGGCCGCCGGCGGAGCGATTGGCTCGCTCGTGCCGTTCGCCCTGGCGATCATCAGCCAGCGCCTTGCCGGCCAGCGCACCGGGCGCACTGCGATCGCTAAAGATGTGAATTGGCCGCTCGCCGGTGGCGCCATGGTTGGCCTCAGCGGCCTTACGGCCCTGGCCGTGGCCCGTATTGTGGCCTGGGTTGCTCAAGACGCGCAGAGCTAAAAACGCAAAACCTGACCGGTGCAGCGATGCTGTACCGGTCAGGTTTTATTTTGAAATGAAATAGTATGTCTACACCTGCCATTGAACTAACCAACGTCAGCCTCGCCTTCGGCGACCAGGTCGGCGTCGTCGATATGGATCTTACCATAGCGCCCGGCACAATCTTCGGGCTGATCGGCCCTAGCGGCTCGGGCAAAACAACTGCCGTGCGCTTGCTTACAGGAATGTATCAGCCCGATCAAGGCAGTGTCTGTGTGCTCGGTGAGACGCCGCACCGCAATAACTATCGGCTGCGCGAGCAGATCGGCTATGTGCCGCAACTGTTTACACTCTACCCGAACCTGACGGTTACTGAGAACATGCACTTTGTCGCCTCGCTCTACGGGCTAAGCTACTTTGGGCGGCAGAAACGCATGAACGAACTGCTAAACTTCGTCGAACTGACCGATGCGCGGCGACGGCTAGGCAGTAAACTCTCTGGCGGCATGCAACGCCGCCTCTCGCTCGCCAGCGCGCTGATCCACAATCCGACGCTGGTTTTTGCTGATGAGCCGACCGCTGGCATCGATCCGCTGCTGCGCAACAAGTTCTGGGAGCATTTCCGCCAGTTGCGCGACGAAGGACGGACGCTCTTCATAACGACCCAATACGTTGGCGAGGTAGCCTACTGCGATGCCGTCGGCGTGATGCGTGACGGCCGCCTGCTCCTCGTCGATAGCCCTGAAGGCTTGCGGCGGCGCGCCCTTGGCGGTGAGATCATCCGCATTGTCGTTGCGCCACAACAGGTTAATGTAGCCTTTAGTGTCCTTTTGCGTCACCCAATTACGCAGGACGTACGGCGTGCACCCGACCAGCCTGATGCACTGCTTGTTGTCGTTGAAGATGCCGGCGCGGCACTGCCGACGTTGTTGGCTCTGCTAAGCGAAACCCCCGACCTGACCGTTCAGACGGCTGAAGAATACCAGCCACCCTTCGATGATATTATGATCGCACTGCTCGATCAGTCTGAGGTTCAGCATGCAGGATGAAGTATCGTCGCGCCCGCTAAGCAATCGTAAGCGCAAGCAGACGCCTGCGCCCCAGCATGATCAAGCGGCCGCTAACCGTCGCACCGGGCTGCGGTTTAGCCGGGTCGCCCCGCTGGTGCGCGTCCTATCCTTCTTTTTCAAGGAGTTGAATGAGATTCGCCGCCAACCGCGACTGGTACTGAGCCTGCTGCTCGGGCCATTTATTGTGCTGCTGCTCTTTGGAATTGGCTATCGTGGCGGCCAACCAATTTTGCGCACGGCGATTGTGGCACCGCCCGCTCTGACCGAAGAACTCTCGCTTGAGATGCTGACGGAGTTGAGCAGCCTCAACTTTGAATTGGTGAGCGTCAGCGATGACCGTGAGGCGGCGCTTGCTGCCTTGCGTCGCGGCGAGGTCGATGTTGTGCAGATCTTTCCTACCGATATTGAGAGCCAGGTGCTTGGCGGTGAACAGGCCAATGTAGAATTTACCAGCAACGAGATCAACCCGCTTAATGAGCAGTGGATCCAGTATTTGGCGTATGCCGAGATCGTCGAGATTAACCGCGCGCTGCTGCGGCGTACCGTCGAGTCGTTGCAGGGTGAGAGTGATGATCTGATGGTTGAGTTGGCCGATATGCGGAGCCAGCTTACCCAGATCGAGCAGAGTAGTGCTGCGCTCGACGAAGCGGCGCTGGAGCGCTTGAGCAACCAGTTGCGTACAGTCAGCACCACCCTCGCCGTTGGGGCGGCGTTGAGCGGGCGGGAAGGCGCCGCAGCGCGGCGCGAGATTGACGCATTGCGGGCCGATCTCGACGAACTGGATGCAGCGCTGAACCAGGATGACGTCGAGCGTAGCCGCGCCCAGGTGACCATCACTCGCGAGCGGGTTGAACGGATTGAGGGGTTGCTCACAACTGTCCGGACAATTCCATCCGAGGTAATTATCTCGCCGCTCACGCAGAGCTACCAAAACATAAGTGGTTCCAGCTACGACCTGATGACATTTTATGCACCGGGCGTGCTGGCACTGCTGGTGCAGCATGTTGCCGTAACGCTGGGGGCGTTGGCCCTGGTGCGTGAACGGTTGCTCGGTGCAGTTGAGGTGTTTCGGGTGGCGCCGATCGGGCTCACTCAGATCCTCGCGGGCAAATTACTCTGTTTTACGGTCTTTGTTGGGTTAATCGGCGCCCTATTGCTCGGACTTATGTACCTACTGGGGGTGCCGATCTTAGGCGATCCCCTGCTCCTGGCTGGGCTGCTTACCTTGCTCACCCTGGCCTCACTCGGCATCGGCCTGCTGATCTCGGCGCTCTCGCGCACGGAGAGCCAGGCTGTTCAGCTTTCGATGTTCGTGCTGCTGCTTTCGGTCTTCTTCTCGGGCTTCTTCCTCCCGCTCCAGAATTTCTGGGCGCCGGTGCGCGCAGTCGGCTACGGCCTGCCGCTTACCCACGGCATCGACGGGCTGTTGCGCTTGATGCTGCGCGGTGTGCCGCCAAGTACATTCACGTGGGTCGGCTTAGGGGCAATTGCGGTTCTGACCTTATTGATCACGCCCATCATCGAACGGCGCGAATTTTATCGCTCATAAATAAAAAAGCGGTGGGGGGGGGGGGGGGGCTGCGCCCCCCCCCCCCCCCCCCCACCCAAACAAAAAAACGCCCCCAACAAAAAA
>JBBRUG010000334.1:0-6439 GCA_038247995.1 Chloroflexales bacterium
GGAGCGGGGCTTCCGACAGCATCAGGACGCCGAATCTGCGGCGGCTCCCCCTGCTCCACGTGAGGGAGCAGGGGGCTGGGGGGATGCGGGGAATAGCGCATTGGGACGCGATCCTGTAAAAACCCTACACCTGCAAGCGGGCCGGCAGCGGGCCGCACGGATGGCGGCGGTGTGCCGCCACAGGAGCTCTATTGTACCCTCAGCTCGTTCAGTGTTCCCGGCTGCACAACGACGCGGCCCTGATGCTTGCCGGCTTCGATATACCGATGCGCTGCGGCAGTCTGCTCTAACGGGTAAGCGCGGTCGATGACGGAAGTGATGACACCGGCCTCGGCCAGTTGGCGGATCGTCTCCAGGTCGGCGGGCGTTTCCTGAGCAAGTGCGCAGATCACCTGCTTACCGCCGCGCCGCCCGGTCCACCACATCTGGAACAGTTCACGCAGCTTGAAGCTGAACCGCAAATAGCGTCCGTTGGATGTGAGTAGGGGCGCGCAGCGGGCAAACGTGCGCTTGCCCAGAATATCGATGATCAGGTCGTAGGCGCCGCCGCCGGCGGTGAAGTCTGCGCGGGTATAATCGATCACGTGATCAGCGCCGAGCGCCTGCACAAAACCAACCCGCGGCGTGCTGCACACACCCGTCACCTCGGCGCCGGCGTGCTTCGCCAGTTGCACGGCAGCCGCGCCGATCGCGCCTGAGGCGCCGATCACCAGCACGTTCTGCCCCGCTTGAATCGGCGTCTTGCGCAGCACGCTCAGCGCCGTTACTGCACCGTAAGGCAATACTGCCGCCTCGGCATAGCTCAGGTTGGCCGGCTTATGGGCCACAATGCCGGTTTCCGGCATGCACACATATTCGGCGTTTGCGCCCATTTTGGGGCCGAGGTAGCCAAACACCGGATCGCCGGGTTTGAAGCGCGTAACCGCCGCGCCGACGGCTGCCACCTCGCCGGCGAATTCGCTGCCCAACGTGGTAATTCTGGGCCGGAACAAGCCGAACACCATGCGCGCCGGCAGCCACATCAGGAACGGCATGTTAAACATACGCGGCGTAACCGCACGAAAGTTGCGCGCCAGGAGATCGCCGTAGTTGATCGAATGGGCGTAAACGCGCACCAGAATCTCGCGCTCCTGCGGCGTCGGCGTCGGCACCTCTTTGAGTTGCAGCACGTCGGGCGAACCATATGTAGTATAGACAATAGCTTGCATAAGATGTCCTCATCGCTAGTATGTGATATGTGATGAGGATACCGACCAGAGGGGTGGGCGGCATCACCATATGTGGTGATTGAGGCGTTCTTAGAGCACTGCGCAGCATGACTGAGCTGCTGCGGCCACTGAACCGGGTAGCGCGCTGCGCTTGCGCCTGGTTGTGCAGGCGCAAGCGATCTGAGCAATGCTGTAGGCAAGGCTTCAGGCAGCTTCGCACATCAGAGCAGGCCGAGTTCGGCGGCGCGGCGGAGCGCGGCGATCCGGTTGTTCACGCCGAGTTTGCCATAGATGTTTTTGGTGTGGGTGCGCAGGGTGTTCAACGAAATCATCAGTTCGCGGGCGATCTGCGGCCCGCTCAATTCGCTGTGCAAGAGGCGTAGCACTTCGTGCTCGCGCTCGCTGAGCGGTTCGATCAGCGGCTGGGCAGTGGGCGCTGCGGGTTCGGCACCACCTACGCATGCTGCCAGTACACGGCGCACAAACGCCGGCGCGCCGTTCTGGGCGGCAATCGTCTGCAACAGGGCCTCCAGCGCTGCGCCTTCGTCCACAAATACCTGGATGAAGCCTTCCGGCTCGGCCAGGGCCAATGCCTCCTGGAGCGTTGGCGCTGCTGCGGCAAGTGGCCCCTGGGTCGCCTCGGTAAGCGCCTGGAGGATCAAGATCTCGATCAAGCTGCCCGTCCGACCGCCGGATTCCGCCGCTGCCCGTAGGCGCGCCAGCAGGCGCATTGCATCGTGGAGCATTCCCGCAGCCGGATCGCTCTGGGAGTGGGCCAGCAACAGCCGCGCCAGCGTGATATATGCGAATTCGCGCATGTAGCTGATCGCGCCGTCGAGCGTTATGCCCTGCCGGCGGGCCCATGCCCACGCCGGTTCCAACGCGCCCTGCCTGATGAACACCCGCGCTTTCAGAGCCGCGATCGGGCGCAGATCGGGCAGCGGTGTGCGCCGATAGCTCCGCTCGGCCTGCTCGAGCCGCTCCAGGGCGCCGACGAGATCGCCCCGGCTCAACATCAAGCGGGCCTGCGACACATACAGCCGATGACGCCAGTTGGGCAGCGTAATGCCCTGTTCGCCTAATTCTTCACTGCCGGCCAGATACTCAACGGCCATTTGCAGTTCACCCCGCTCACGATGCAGATCAGCCATACCGCGATGCAGATCTTCGGCGCCATACGCCAACGGCGCATCCTGCCGCGCCATGAGTTGCAGCGACTGTTCATAGGCATCGAACGCCTCGCGTAGCCGCCCGCGGGCGATCCGGATCTCGGCCAGAATGAAGGCCATGCCGCCGGCATCGGCGATCCGGCCGGATGCATACGCCACAGCGGCGAAATCGCTCAGCGCCCGGTCGGCTGCCGCCAGATCGCCGCCGGCCCATTGCGCAATCCCCAGCAGCGCAATGGCCTGGATCCGGCTCAGATGGTTGGGCGTCGTCTGAAGATCGAGCGCCTGCTGCGCGTAATGGCGCGTAGCGGGGATATTGCCCAGGGCTAGCGCACCATAGGCGCGGGCGCCGGCGATGGCGGCGGGCAGGGCTTGCCACTGCGCTGGATCCACTACCGTCATGCGGGCCTGTTCGTCGGTCGGCGGATCCAGCCAGCGTTCGGCGGCGTTCAGCCAGGTTTCGGCAGCTTCCAGTTCACCATTATTCAGCAGCGCCCAGCCGTAGCCCAGGCAGAGGACGGGCCGCGCGCCAATCTGCGGCTCCGGCAGTGCCCGCGCCCATTCCATCCATGGGTCGGATTGATACGCTGCGTCCATGGCCGGCCAGACGTGCTCGATCAGGTCGGCGGCCTCGTCGAACGCTTCCGCCGCCAGCGCATGCCGGATGGCGTCGTGCGGCAGATTGTGCTGAACGTACCAAGCGCAGGCGCGGCGATGGAGTTCCGGCGCCAACGCAGGTTGTTCGTGGCGGAGTTGGGCCCGCAGGGCATCAACGAAGAGGTGATGGTAGCGGTACCAGGTGCGCGTCTCGTCGAGCGCGATGATGAACAGATTCGCCCGTTCCAGCGCGGTGAGCATCTGCCCGCCGTCGGCTGCGCCGCTGACGGCTGCGCACAACGGCCCGCTCAGCCGGTCGAGGATCGCGGTGTGCAGCAGGAAGTTACGCACCGGAGCAGGTTGGCGTTGGAGCGCCTCAGCCACGAGATAGTCGAGTACATAGCGGTGGCTGCCGGTAAATGCGGCGATAAACTCGCTGCGATCGGTACGGCCTTGGAGCGCGAGGGCCGCCAGTTGCAGCCCGGCGATCCAGCCCTCGGTACGCGTTTCCAGGGCGGCGACATCGGCTTCCGCCAGGTGCAGGCCCATGCGCTGATTGAGGAACGCGGCGGCTTCAGCGACGGTAAAGCGCAAGTCGGCCATGCGTACCGCGTTCAGTTGGCCCCGCGCCCGCAAGCGCGCCAGCGGTAACTGCGGATCTTCGCGGGTGGCGATCACCAGATGCAGTTGGGGCGGCAGGTGATCAAGCAGCAACGTCAGCGCGGCATCGATCGGCTCGGAAGCGAGGACGTGATAATCATCGAGCACAAGCAGCAGATCATCCGGCAGTGCGGCGATGTCGTTGAGGAGTGATGCGAGTAAGGCCTCAAGCGGCGGCGGTGAAGCCGAACGCAGCGCCTCAAGCGCCGCGCCGCCGATGCCGGCCTCGAGCGTCTGTAGCGCCGCCGTGACATAGGTCAGAAAGCGGATAGGCTTGTGATCGCCCGCATCCAGCGCCACCCATGCGACACGCCGGCCACACCCAGCAAGCCAATCGCTGAGCAGCGTCGTTTTGCCGAAGCCCGCCGGCGCGGAGATCAGCGTCAGTTTGCCGCCCAGCCCCGCATTCAGCCGTTCAATCAGCCGGGCGCGCCGAATAACGCCCGGCTGCGGCGGCGGTACATACACTTTCGTGGCAAGAATCGGGAGGGCCATACGGCCTATTGTACTGCCTGCAGACGCTCGGCGCGCAGCGCTAGTTATGACACTCGTTGGCAAACATATGTGCTATGCTCAGATCACGACTTGCTGCCGGACGCACGCTTGATCTGGGAGGACACCAATGAGTATTCTACGCAGCGACGGGACGCTTCGGCCCGCTGACCGCACCGATTTCCGCCGCGCGTTTACTCCAGGCGCAATCTTCGCCACATCCGACGGCCCGCTGAAGGTGCGCTCCGTGCCGGCCGGCGAGCTTGGATTGCCCTCAGGCCGCATCATCGCCACCGATCCCTGTTATCTCACTGATCTCGACGAGACGCCGCCATTTGCGCACAGCGTTGCGCCGGGCAGCTACCCCGTCCGCCTGGTGCTGGCCCATCCCGCCAATGCCTCCGCCGTGAGCGAGCGCGTGGCCTGCATGCTGCTCCAATTGAGCGCGGCGCCGGCGCTGCATTGGGCGCCGGCGCTGCATCCGGGCGAACGCCTGGCCGGCTTGGTCTCAGGCCAATTCTTTGGGCACACTGTCGATAGCGGCCTGGCATGTTTTGTTGATGCCGTCGCAGTAGCCGAACTTGCCTCCGCGCCGCGCCTGGAGCTTTACCACGAGCGGATTGTCGGTTGTTATACCCAAGAATTCCGGCGCATCCCGGCGATCAATCTGCCGCTCCCCGGCCCAGCGCCCGCCAACGTCATCGCGTGTTCCGCCGGCTACGGCGACGGCGCGTACCCTTCGTGGTGGGGCTACGACGAAACCGGCGCTGTCTGCGTCCTGGCAACAGATTTCTTCGTGCTGGTCGAGGATCTGATCGGCACGGCGCGCTTTCCGCTGGCCAAATGGGCCGACCGCACCCTGCTCCACCCCGACCTGCCGCGCATCGGCGCACGGGCCTGGCTGCCGCCTGTTCAGCCCGGTGATCGCGAGCTACGCGTGGTGATCGATGGCGCCGATTGTTGCGAAGTTGTTGTCGAGACTAGTGACGGACGGGTGATCGGCGCCGGGGGCCACCTCACGAGCTACGACAATCGCATCGAGCATCGCCTTTGCACCACCGAGCCGCTGCCGGATGATGCCGTGCTGGTGCTCACTTACACGCTGGGTATGCTGGGGTTGTAATCGGTAGCGGTTCGGTGGGCCGAAGCATCAGTGCCGTCAGCGACTCAGGCGTCCGGCTCAGTGCTCCAGGGTCTGTTCCAACACCTCACACACATACGCATAGTCGATGCGCTCTTGTTCGAGCCGCAGGTTTGCCCCGGCCAGATTCGTAAATAGCGCCCGCTCCTCCACCGTCAGGCCCGGCAACTCCATGAATGGGCAGGGCGTTCCCGGCACCCCAAAGCGCTGGAAGGCCGTCAATGTCGCTGCGTCCATCAGCAGCGACCGCGCCTGGGGGAAGGCGCTACGCAAGCGGTTTAGAATCTGAAAACCCTGCGCGTCAAGATCGCCCCAGTACCAGAGCCGGCAATGGTGCAGCCAGGGCAACCCGGCCAGCCGATCAACACTAAAGCCGCCACCGAAGATCGCAAGCGCGTCCGGCAGCTCCGGCAGGGTTAAAAAGACCATTTTATTCTCGACGATGATGCAGTCCAGGCCGGTCAGCGGCAGTGCTGCTACCTGCGCTACCGGCGCACTCACGTCGCTCAGCGGGAGGCCTAACTGCGCCCCCAGGCGTGGATCAAGCAGGCGCAGCCGCACCAGCGCTTCGTCGGAGCGCAGCCCGTAGCGCGCCGCAAAGTGCGTTGTTGTGGTGTCGATTGCTGCGGCAGGCAGCAGTGCGTCGAGCAGGCGGCGCAGAATGTCGGTGTGTTCTTCGATGAACTTGGTATGCACGGCGATCGGCAATTCGCGCGCGTAGAGGTTGGGGCGCGGGAGGGCCAGGAAGTAGGCGCAGACCGCCAGCAGTTCTGGCCATACGCCATGCTGCTCGATCACCCGCTGCGCGTTTGCTTCCAGCCATGGTTCAAGCTGCGGCAGTGTAGCGCGGATCAGCGCGACATCGGACTGGAATGCGGCGAACTCGGTTGGCTTACCAATCAGGCGCAGCAGGTCGGTGGCACTGGCGATATGGACGCGCACCGGCAGCGATTGTTCGCCATAGGCGCGCGTCGCCCGCGCTTGCTGTTCGACCCGGTAGTGTTTCGCTTGCGCAAGCAAGTGCTCGACGCCGCGCTGCAACGCGCGATATTCCGCCGGCAACGCACCGACAGGAAAGCTCAACGGCGCAAACGGCACGCCGCGCAGCCAATCGCGCAGGAACGCCGGGTAGGCCCGCCGGGCGCGGGTGGCAATGTCAGCAGGAGTGAGCA
>JBBRUG010000335.1:0-6380 GCA_038247995.1 Chloroflexales bacterium
CGTGCCTGCAAGCTCGCCTGCCCCCGTGCCTGCATGTTCGCCTGCCGCCTGCCGCCTGCCGCCTGCCGCTTGGATCACCCATGCCCAGCCCACCGCCAATCCGAGCAGGGCGCTCAGACGATGCACAAATAGGCTGACGACGATAAGCGTGCCGAGGAGTAACCAGTCGCGGCGGGTGTTGCTGCGCAAGGCGCGGAGGGCCAACCAGGTGATCAGGGCGGCGCTAAGCAACAATAGGCTATAGACCTTCGCCTCTTGGCCGTACCAGATGGTGAAGGGACTAAAAGCGATGAGCAGCGCCGCACCGATGCCGTACAGCGAAGGGACTGCGAACTGCGGGCTGAGCCGTGACAAAAGCCGAAGGACAAAAGACGAGGGACTCACGTCGGGTTCAGCATGTCCGGCGTTGGTCGTTGGTCGTCCCTGTGTCCCCCTGTCCCTGTGTCCCCCTGTCCCCTCCGCCTCCAATGCCGCCAGATAGACTACCGGTACAGCCAGGGCGCCGGCGAACGCCGAGGGCAGGCGCAGGGCAATTTCGCTGTCGCCTACCAGGGTTACCCACGCTTTGAGCAGCACGTGGTAGAGCGGGTAGGCCGCCGTTGGGTCGAAGAGATCGCGCAGGAGTACCCTCCATGGCTGTTGGGTGAATTGCCATGTGCTGCCTTCGTCGAGCCAGAGGCTTTGGGCGTCGAGGTTGTACAGGCGCAGCGTCAGCGCGGTGGCGAAGATTCCTACCAGGATTACGCTGGTTGGCGCCAGGAAGCGGGCGGCAGGAAGCGCCCACTCCGGCAGGTTTTTGTTGGAAGCATGGCTGGCAGGTGCGTGGCTCTGCCTGATCGGTTGTCTGTTGTCGGCCATCCTGCTGCCTGTGGCGGGCAGACACGTGAGTCTGCCCGTACATCTGGTGGCGGGCAGACACGTGGGTCTGCCCGTACATCTTCGGCTATCGGCTATGGGCTATCGAACGATACACCTGCTCGAAGCGCGCCGCCGTTTGCTCCCAGGTGAGTTCGTGTTCGATCCGTTCGCGGGCAGCGACACCGAGCCGCGCCGCCAGGTTGCGGTCGCTGAGCAGCCGCCCGATGGCGCTGGCCAGGGCGGTCGCGTCGCCTTCAGGCACGATCAGGCCGTGCTGTTCGTGCGTAACCACATCGGGGACGCCGGCGACATTGGATGCTACTACTGCGCGCCCGGCGCCCATCGCTTCGAGCAGCACATTCGGCAGGCCGTCCACCCCTTCGCGCACAATCGGCAGGGCGAAGACATCGGCGGCGGCCAGGTAGGCGGCGGCGCGCGCCCGTTCAAGCTGCCCAGTGAAGCGCACGCTGTTGCCGAGAGCGAGCCCTGCGGCCTGACGTTCCAGGGTGGCGCGCATAGCGCCATAACCGACAATCACCAGCGTCGCGTCGGGGTGCTGAGCGCGCACCTGCGGCCATGCGTCGAGCAGGATGCCAAAGCCCTTCTTGGCCACCAGCCGCCCCAACCCCATAACCAAGGGCGCAGCGGCAGGCAGGCCGAGTTCGGCGCGGACACTTGCATGCGCCGCCGGATCTGGTTTAAAAAAGCTGGGATTCACCCCGTAAGGGATCACGCTGCTATGTTGCGGCGGCGCACCGAGCCGCAAGGCGCGCAGATGTAGGTCGCTGCTACAGGCCGTAATCGCGCCAGCGCAGCGAAAAGTAGTTGCGGCGGCTAGCGCAAACGGCCAACCCTGTTCAGCAATATAGATGTCGCTGCCGTGCAAACTTACCACCAGCGGCAGGTTGGCCAGCGCGGCGGTGATGGCGGCGGGCGGCCCGTTCGGCAGGGCCCAGTGGGCGTGTACCAGGTCGTAGCGGGTAGCGCCGGCCAGTTCGCGCAGTAACGCCCCACAGGAGGCGGCCAGCGCCAGCGGTGTGATGGCCAGCGCACGCCCTTTGAGGTGCGTGTCGCTCACCAGCGCCTGCGCATAGCCCCAGACGTTCAGGGCCGGGTGCGGCGCGTAGCGGAAGAAGCGCAACCGTACGCCGCGCTCCTCAGGCCCACGGCGCAGGCCGGGGTGCCAGGGCGCCAGCAGGGTTACCGTATGGCCACGGGCCACGACCCCGGCGGCGATTTCTTCGATAAACGGCGCTGTCGGTTCGCCCGCGTAGAGCGGGTACGACGAGGCCAGCATCAGAATCTTCATCAGCTCACATCACTCTGGGAAGCGGTAAATGAAGGCGCGGAAATCGTCAGTCGGGCTGGCGTACACCAGTGTGAAGCCCTCGATCACGGTGCCGACCGGTGCCGCGCCGGGGCGCAGCAGCGGGCTGAGCAGTTGCCCCGCATCGCCCTTGACGCGCAACTGGTTCTCCAACACCAGGTACTCGGCATTGTAATGGCGCGCGATTTCAAGCAGCAAGTCCAGATCGCCGGTGTTGGGAATCATCACTGCCGGACGCTCGGTGTGCCAGTTCAACTGCCAGGGAATCCGCGTCATCACTGCCGTATCGGGCGGGATATTCGCATCGAGCCAGGCGTAGGCCGCCAGATCAGGCGTCCACACGAGCGGGCCAGGTTCGTTCACCACCTTGTCGGTGATGTCTGGGCGCGAGTAGCCCACTACAACGGCGATCATGGCCACGGCCAGGATCAAGCCCAGCGGCGCCCAGCGCCGGTCGCCCACTTCGGCCAGTTTGTCGTACACGGCCCAGATGATCCAGGCGGCGAAGAGCACCAACCAGGGCACCAGCATCACCCAATAGCGCTCCTCGTCGGTGCGCCAGTAGGTGAGCATAAACACAATATAGGGTGCGAACGCGAACGCCAGCAGGCTGATCAGCCGGCGGCGGAAGCGGATTGCGCCGATGATGCCTACCAGCGCCAGCCATGCCCCCAGGTCGGAGACGATATTTTTGCAACTGGCCGGAGTACTGCAATCGCTCTGGCTGAAGAGTTGGCCCGGCCAGCCGGGTAGGCCCGGCCAGATCGGCATCAGATAGTTGCGTAGCTCGCGCACCTGCGTCTGAAACTTCTCCAAGGTCGCATCAAAGCCCCAGCGCAAAATCCAACTGCGGTCGGGGTTGCCGGGGCCACCCAGTTCAGGTGTAAAGACCCGATAGATCTCGGCCCAGGCGTCGCCGCTCGGCCCACGATAGCCCAGCACCCAGGCGTCGTAGTTCTCGGTGCTGAACACCGGCTTACCAAATTCAAGCATATTCCGCACGACATAGGGCGAAAGTACCACCAGCGCTACAACCGTCCAGGGCAGAACCGAACGTAAAATGGCCAAGGCAAAAGGCAAAATGGCAGTCGGGCCGAGCCGCTCCTTTTGCAGGTTACCTTTTACAGTTTGCCATATGAGCCAGAAGCCCATCCCCACCGCAATCATCGCCCCCGAGGGCTTTTGGAGCATCATCAGGCCGGTGAGTGCGCCGGAAAGCAGGAGCCATTTAAGGGCTGAGGGCTGAAGGCTGAGGGCTGACGAAAGCCGAAGGGCGAAGGATGAAGGATGAAGGATGAAGGATGAAGGACGAAGGATGAAGGATGAAGGACGAAGGACGAAGGATGAAGGACGAAGGACGAAGGATGAAGGATGAAGGATGAAGGATGAAGGACGCCTACCCGACGCTGGGTGTCCGGCGTTGGTCGTTGGTCCTTTGTCCTTGGTCGGAAGAGCGTCCCCGTGTCCCCGTGTCCCCGTGTCCCCGTGTCCCTCCTGGCTGCGGTACAACGCATAGATCGCGCCCATGCTGAACACGACGAAGCCGAGGTCGTTGGTGACATAGATCGCAAGGCGGAAGAAGAGATAGTTGGTGAGGGTAAAGATCGCGGCCGTCAGCCCGACCCGGCGATCCCAGACCCGCGCGCCGATCGCGTAGACCATGCCTAGCAAGATCGCGCTGAAGATCAGGTTTGGGATCTTCGCCGCCCACTCCGTCGGCCCGAAGAGTACAAAGAAAGGTGCAATCCAGACCGGTTGGAGCAACGGCCAGGTTTCCTGCGGGCGGGTGAGGCTGGCGCGCAGTTCGAAAAACTGAGTGACATAATCGACAACCCAGCCGCGCCCGGCGGCGAGGTTGCGCGCAACAACCGCGTTATCGCTATAGTCGGCGTGGCCGACATAGGGCAGGCGCGCATTCACGAAGGCAATGTAGACCAGCCAGATCACCCCGAAGAGGCTGAGCAACGTGAGGGCGCCCCGGCGTGAACCGATCAGGCCCACGCCATTGTCGGCGAGGCGCGGCAAACCTTCGCGGCCCAGGGTCAGCCCCAGGCCGACGAGGCCGGCGGCGAGCAAGCCGTAGAGCAGCGAGTCGGGGAAGATTTGCCAGAAGAGCGGTTGGCCGAAAGTGCCGAACCAGACGAACAGTTCGGCCAGCAGGTAGCCGAGGAACACCAGCGCTACACCGACCAGGCCGTAACTGAGCGCCGGCCCCTGGGCGTAGCGGCGCACGAGCGCACGCACATAGGCCAGCGCCGGCCCCTGCCAGGTTAGCGCCAACGCAATCAGCAGCACCACCAGCGCGACGCTCAGTGCGGCGGCCATCCAGATCCGTGCGGCGGCGAGGCCGATTCCGGCCAACCCGACGCCCACGGCGGTAAGCGCATAGATCGCCGGCACGTTGCGAATAACGCGACCCACGAGCATAAAGAGCAATCCGGCGCAGAGCATCAGCAGCCCCACCGCCGGCCATGCGGGTGGATAGAGCGCGGTCGGATCATCGGCGGCGGCTCGTACGTCCAACGTAGCCAGGCGCACGCCTTTCGGCCGTGGATCGGGGCCAAAACGTTCAGTGCCGGTAAAGATGTGCGAGCTAAACAGATTAAGCGTCAGGTCGCTGCCCTGGCGCAGCGTAGCGGGGACGCGCAGGGTGTAGGTTTCCCAGGCATCGGTAGGGGTAAAGCTACCGATCGGCGTGCCGTCGGCGTGTACTTCAACTATAGGCTGGACAACGGCGGCATCGAGCGCATCGGCGGGCCAGCCCTGGGCGGTAATCGTCAATTCAAGATCGGCGCCGCGCCCAATATTGGGCAGCGTGATCTGAGCGTGCTGGCGCGTCCAGCGGCCGCGGGCGGTCGGCGAGTCGGGGGCGAGTTCGTCGGCGAACAGATCGCCGCGCTCAGTCGCTACCTGGCTCAGGCCGGGATAGGTGTTGAGAAACAGTCGATCGCCGAACCAGCCCACTGCCACCTGGCCGGCGGGCGGCGCCTGATACGCCATCACCCCCACAACTAGGCTGAGCAGCAAAATAGCCAGTAACGGGCGTACGGCAACGCCCGCCCGACGCACGTCGGAGCGCGGCGGCGCGGCCGCAGGCAATGGTTGCGGTTTTCGGTCGGTAAGCTCCATACGGCGGGCATTATACAGCTTCTTCGCTTACAGACGGGTGAGGAGTGTGTGAGGGGTGGCACAGCGCCCTGACGCCTGTACGGGCGGACCTAGGTGTCCGCCCGCTTGCCTCACTGCCGCCAGCCTGTTATGATGCACGCCATTATGATCTGGACGATCTCCGACCTGCACCTCTCCTTCGCCCGACCCAAGCCGATGGATATCTTTGGGCCGCATTGGAAGGACCATCACGAACGGATCTCCGCCGCCTGGCGTACGGCGATCGCGGATGACGATTGGGTGCTGATCGCCGGCGATATTTCGTGGGCGATGAAGTTGCAGGATGCCCTGGTCGATCTGCGCTGGATCGACGCGCTGCCTGGCCGCAAAGTGATCATTCGCGGTAACCACGACTACTGGTGTTCGCGGCGGGTGAACCCCTTGCGCCCGCAGATGCCGCCGAGTATCACCCTGATCGGCGCCGACGCGATTGACATTGGTGACGCTGTGGTCTGTGGCACGCGGGGCTGGATGACGCCGGAGATGCCCGGCTATACGCCTGCCACCGACGATCCGATTTACCAGCGTGAGTTAAGCTTACTAGAGCGCGCTCTGGCCCATGCGCAGGAGCTAGCCGCCGGCGCCAAGCCAATCATCGTGATGCTGCACTACCCCCCCTTCGTAAACAAGCAACCCACCGCCTTCGCTCAGCAAGTCATCGCCGCCGGTGCGCGGGCCTGCATTTATGGGCACCTCCACCGCCGCCAGGATTGGGACTACGCTGTGAATCGCACCGTGGAAGGCGTGTTCTTCCAACTCACTGCCTGCGACTACCTCGGCTTCCGGCCTGTGGCTGTACGCGGTCTGGCGTAACGCCGAACGCAGCCAGCCGAATCTGCCGCTGTAGCGGCCCCCTCCTGCGCAAGCACCATGTGGGCGTGTCGGGACGAAGCTGCCGGCCGAATGTGCCGCTTATGAAAATGAAGATTTAATCTCAGCATCAGCCGCTTCAGCGGCCATCTGTTCGGCACCCACGAGCAGCGCCCTTCATGGCGCGGCGGTCGGCACCCACGAGCAGCGCCCTTCA
>JBBRUG010000336.1:0-6372 GCA_038247995.1 Chloroflexales bacterium
GAGTCAGGTTGCCCAATGCATTGGAGCTATACTTCTGGGTCAAGCGCAAGGCACCGTCCCAGAACATCAGGCCGTCGCTTGCCCACAGATTGTTGCCGTCCGTGGCATCGCGGTCATAGGTGACGGTACGCGCCTCGGCTTGAATGGGGGTGGTGCTGCCGAACTGGATGTGATCGACAAACAGGTTGCGGTCGCCGGTGCTGGTCGCATTGTTGTCGTACACAATGTCCACCAGGTCGGTCGGCCCAATCGCGCTCGTCAGTGTATGGGTGTAGTTCGCCCAGTTGGCGTTGTTCACCGTCCAGGTCTGCACCACTGTGCCGTTTACCCGCAGCTTCATCGTCGGCCAGCCGCCGGCGTCTTGCCCACGGGCGCGCACCGTGACTGTCGTTCCGCTGGCAACCGTGGACGGGATCGCGCTTGCGCTGGTCAGCCGGTCGCGCTCGTCATAGCGGAACGTCTGTACCGCCGAATCGCGGTTGTCGCGAATCGAGGTGATGTTCCCGACGCCGTCGTAGGTGTAGCTGCGATCGAAGACCTGCCCTGGGGTGGCGCTGCCCACGCGCAGCCGGCTCAGCAAGCCGCGCTCGTTGTAGCTCCAGGTCTGCGGCACTGTATTGCTCAGTGTCATCGTGCTGGGCTGGTTCAGCGCGGTATGTGTCGCATTCGTAACGTAGCAGGTTGTGCTACACGCACTGGTCTGCCGCCAGGCCGCATCGTAGGTGTAATTGAGTTGCTCTATTCCACCTCCGACCGTTGGATACTTGACCCAGCTTACCAGGTCGTTGCTGTGGTAACCCCACTCAAACGTGCGCGTGCCCGTAACGCCGGCGATGCTATGCACCGCCTTGATGGTGCGCCCACGCGCATCATAGTTCCAGGATGTCCCGGTGCCGCTGCTGCTGGTGCTCGTCAGCCGTCCGCGCCCGTTGGAACTCGTGCTTTGGTCATAGGTATAGGTCACGCTCGGCGTTGCCGGAACACTTGTCGCGCAGGTCGTTCCGCTGACAAAGTGCTTGGCGGTGGAGCGCTCCATCGCATCGTAGTAGAAGCAGATACTCTGCCCGCGCGCATCGCTCTGCCGCCACAGATTGCCGTCGCCCCAATAGGCGTAGGTCCATGCATTTGTCGCGCCGCCCATGTTGGGCTCTTCCATGCGCGTCTTGCGCCCTAGGCTGTCGTACTGCATCTTCGTCAAGTTGCCGCCGTGGTCTTGCACTTGTGTCAGCAGATCCAGGCTGTTGTAGGTGTAGCGCGTCGTCGCATTGCCACTGCTCTGCACCTCGACGATCTTCCGCAGGCGGCCCAGGCTATCGCTCAGGTTCTGAATTTGACGACTGTTGTCGTTGGTGATCGTCTGTTTATTCAGCCAATTGCCGGTTCCGTCCTGCTCCAGCGTATAGGCATAGGTCGTGGAGCGCTGATTGTCGCTCGTATCACTGGGGTCATACACATCGACTCGGCTGACCCGCCCGAGCATGTCGTAGCTCGTCGTTGTCCAGCGCATCGTTGCCGTTGCGCCCGGATTGGTGTACTGATAGAAGCTGCCACTGGTATCGGTCACATACCGCGCCTGGCTTTGTTGGCGTACGCGTCCCAGCGCATCGTACACACTGTCATTGACGATGTTCTGCCAGGTCGTGCCGCTGCTACTCTCCAGCTTGGTCTGCACCTGACGCCCCATGCCATCATAGAAGAGCTGGGTGACGCGCCGGTCACTGGACGAGTCTCGTTGCGCAATCGCATACCGGAACGGCTGTTCGGTATCGTAGTACGCCGCTTCCAGCGTGGGGAAGCCGGTCCCGTCACCCGGCTTACGGATCGTCTGAAGGCGGCCATGCACATCATAGGTCGCTGTTGTGGTCTGATTGTTGAAGTCGGTAATGCTGGTGATCGTCCCCAGACGCAGATCGTACGCTGCCGACTCGGTCAGCGCTGTGCCGCCCGGTGCAATTGGGTACTGCACACTAATTGGCAAGTGCCGGAACAGGTTATGGTATCCGGTTGTCGTCGTGCGGGCCGTGCTTCCGTTGCCTGGCGCACTCGCCGACCAGGCACTGCCGTTCCACTTCACCCACCCCGCGCCGGCATACGTGGTTGTCCCCGTGACGTTGCCCCAACTGTTATAGGCATAGGTCGTATCGGTGCCATTGAGCTGCACATTCACAAACGAACTGCTGGTCAGGCCGCCAATGTTGAATACCTTGATTTCACGGGTCATCCGCCCCAGCGTGCCCACTGCACCCAGCGTCGTATTGTTGCCGTCGTAGAAGCGCTGGGTATGCGCAAGGTAGGCACCGCTGCTGTCGCGGATGGTCATGGCAATCAGCCGGTCGGCCAACAGGAGTCCCGTGTTTGCCGGTGCGGCATATGCATATTCCGTCCGCCGCACCCGTGTGTTCTGCTGATCGTAGACATCAACACACGTCGCCTGCCCATACGCATTGGGCGCACCTGTACCACAACCATTATAAAAATAGTCTGTGCGCGTACTGCTGGTGTTCGCGCCACTGATCAGGGTCTCGGTCACCCGCGACTGCCCCGTGAAGGCCCGCCACAATCCGGCGCGTTTGTAGTTATTTGGGGTGGCGCTGGTGTAGAACGGCAGCGGGTGATACGAATACAGCGTCTCGGTGCGCTGGAGCGCAGTTCCGCTGCTGTTCTGCACCTCACGCCTGTAGGCACGCCCCTTCCATGCCTCGCGTTTCACCATCTCCTGATAACAACTATTCGTTTCGTCGAGATATTGATTGCCGCCGCTTGGCGCCGGCAGGAGCGCAGGCGTGCATCCACTACTTCCTTGAAAGAACGCGGTCTGCGTTTGCTGGAGCAGGGACGCACCCGTCGTGCTTCCATCATAGACCCGTGCGGTGACCGTAAAGTGCCCCCTGAATTCCCCACGTTCCGGGCGTGCGAGATAGACTCGACTATCACCCGTAAAGCCGGGCGGCGTATAACGGGCATACCAAACCGTCGCCGATTGATCCTGGGTGTTCAGGGCAGGATTGGTGTACGCATAGGTGGTAAGGGTACTCTTACTGTAGGGCTTGCCGGCGATGTCTTCCTGGAGCATCTGGCTGACCCGGAAGCGATACGCGTATGGGCTGCCGTGGTAGTAGCTATACGGCGGTGGAATTTGACCAGGGTTTGTGCCAACGGTGAGCCACACGTGCTCATAGGTCAGCGTCATCCGCCCGCCCTGACCGTTATTGACCGTGTGCAAACGATTCCACCCCGGCGTTGGTGGCGTTGGCGTGGTTGTCACGCGATCGGTGCGGTACGTGAAGGTGGTTGCCGGGAGATAACTCCACGCCGTCCCCGTCCAGCCGCCACGCTGCACCGAGGTGAGAGTTAACATCCGCTGGCCTTCCGGGCCATCACTCCGGACACTATTCGCACTTGTGGCATAGCCAAACTGCCAGCGCGTCACTTCCTGCGCGGTTGTGCCTGAGGGGTACGCATAGAAGACAACAGCATCGAGGCGATATTTCTCGTGCGGGGCACCGCGCCCGGCATCAACGGCATTTGGATCAAAGGGATTGGTGCCGATTTGATTGCCCGAAAAGTCCCATTTTTCATCGACACCTGCGGTTTGACCGGTAAACCGATTATTGGCGATGAACTCCAGGAGATACCGCGAAGTACCAGTTCCAGGCGGATCACCATCACGACCCCAACGGATACGTAAAAGACGATACGTCGGATTAATCGTCGTTCCATACAGCGGATCAGGGTCGGTCGCATACTCAAACGTTATCTGATTACCACTCGGGTCAATCACCGACGTCAGCAGCCACTTGTACGTCTCGTACCTGTCCGGCGCTTTCCAGCCCCACACCAGGGAGACGGTGAAGTTATAACGTGTGCCATCCGGCGCCCAGGTCGTCCAGGTATTGTTTGCATTGGCCTGAATCCGCCAATAGGCTTCATCAACGATATGCCAGTTCCACTCGGTGAGGTTGTTGGGATTGCCGGTAGTATCACTCCCCGGCCCATTGATATGATTGCCGCGCACAATATCAAACGAGTGGCCCATCGCCGTGAGCGCAAAGTGATCCCAATTCTCGCAACAGCTATTCTTGTTGCGCGAAATCGAACCGCCAGCCTCCAGACTCCAGCCCCGGCCTACCCAACTTGCCTGAGCCTTATTCGCCGATCCGCCGGGGCCATCATCGCTGTTACTGGAGTAGCTGAGCACGACATTCGGCTTCATGCCGCCTACACCGGCGGGAACATCGAGTGGATAGGAGTATTGTGCCCCGCCAGTGAATTCACTGACCTGCCAGCCCTGGAGCGAGGGGATGAACGCTGATGACGGCGACAGCCCATTTCCTAACTGGAACGCACTGAAGTGATCGACCATCGCCGAGACGGTCTGCGCTTCGTGATCGACCGTCGTTTCCAGCGGCACCCAGGCGCCCCGCTCGGTGACGCCATCAGAACGCACCACCTCGACATCAGGATCGAACCAGAAAACGGTCAGTCGCCCCGGTAAAATGTCCAGTACCCGCAACTGCTCCGACGTGTAGCGCATGCGAATCGTTACCGGAGCATCAAAGGTGGAGACGTAGCGCCCCTGGAGGTCGCGGGCGTCGAGATGAATCGTGCCAAAGCCCGCGTAGCCGGCGGGGCGAGCCGGCGGAATCGGCTTGCCTTCGGCGCGTAAGCTCCCCTCGGCCTCATCGGCGAAGCGGAAGGTGAGATTCAGCGCCTCCTTGGCGGCATTGGGCGGAAACTGCACCTCCACGCGCCCCGTCGGGCTCCGCAATGTCGCCGGCGTACCGGGAGTGAACCGTGCTTCACCCGATACCGAAGGAACCGGTGCTGGTTGTGGGGCAGGGCTCGGCGCCGCCGCTGCATCTGTATCCGCCTCCGGGGTGATCGCTGCTTCGTCCGTTTCCGATGCTGGTGTGGCTGTGTTCGTCGGATCGGCTTCGGGCGTCAGGAGCGGCGTCGCAAGCGAAGTGTCATCATCGGTACGCGCCTTCGGGAGCGCCCGTTCATCAACCAGCGCACCGCCAACGCCCGTCGCAGGCACATCAAGCCAACGTGCTTGAACAGCGGGCTCAATCACCAATGCTTCCCCGCGCGGCATGCGGTTCAGACGCATCCGGGTCGTGACCATCGTGTGCGCTTCACCCTTCAGCGAACCAAGCTTCCATTCCCACCCGGAACCATTCGCTTGCGGTGCATCCGGGCCGGCCGTCACGCCATCGGGGAGCGGCAGCGTCATCACCAGATCCTCAGCCGGATCAAGTGAGCGATTGGCGATCTGCACCGACACCGTGATCCATTCACCGACACGCACAATCTCGGGCTCGGTGAAGACCGCGACGGCCAGCGTCGGTCGCGGCGTGCTCACCGTCGTGGTGGGCAGCTCTGGAACGGGAACAGGATCAGGGAACGGGGACTCGATGAGTGACGGTTGCACATCGGGGATCGCTGGCGCTTCTTGGGCGCGGAGTGGTGCAGCAGGCAGTAACTGCGCAAGAAACATGACGAGAAGGGCGATGGTCAAAAACGTCGCGCGCTGCCGCTGCATAGATCTACTCCGCACCATCAAGAAAGCCGGCCAGATCACCTAATCGGCCAACCACCACCACGTATGCCACAGATACATGAGGAAAAATGGACATCCACAAGGGATGCATAAAGCATACTATTCCTAAGGAATTTGTCCATGCATCGAACGGTCTATATCCCCTGTATCGTTCGGTATGTATCCTTCGGTCTCTACCGCCTGACGACATGAGCCGTTTGGCATGGGCCGTTCGGTCTATACCCTGCCGCCCATGCCGTTCTGATGCGCAAAAAGAAAATACCCCGACAGGTACGTCAGGGTGGGTGAGATGGCTCGTTGAGCCGAAGGATCAGCATGGCTGCGGCTTCGACCTTACATGGTACCAATCCCGTTGCGCACCGCCCAGGCCACGGCTTCGCTACGGTTCTGCACCCGTAGTTTGCTGAGAATGTTATGCACGTGGTTCTTCACCGTCCCCATGCCGGCGCCTAACGCCTGCGCAATTTCGGCATTGGTCTTGCCCTGCACCACCAGCGCCAGCACCGCTTGCTCACGCGCCGTCAAGGGCATCGGACGTACCGACGGTTCCTGCGGGTGGGCGGCCATCAGCAGCCGTACCACCGAGCGACTGAGCCATCCCGTCTCGCCCGCGCCGACCGCACGAATCGCGGTGCCGATCTGCTCGGGCGGCTCGTCTTTGGTGAGGTACCCGGCGGCGCCGGCGGCCAGCAGCGCCTGCACATACACCGGATCGGCATGGGCGCTGAACCCGATCACTGCGGTCTGTGGCGCCACAGCGCGCACCTGCTGCGCGATCACCATCCCGCTCGTTCCAGGCAGGTCGATGTCGA
>JBBRUG010000337.1:0-6336 GCA_038247995.1 Chloroflexales bacterium
CTCACGTGGAGCAGGGGGAGCCGCCGCAGATTCGGCGTCCTGATGCTGTCGGAAGCCCCGCTCCCGCTCAGGGAGCGGCCTGCTCTGAGCGTAGCCGAAGGGGGTTGGGGGTGCGGGCAACGGCAAAAACCCTCCACCTGCAAGGAGGTAGCGCCCGGGGCGAAAGGCAATCAGGTGCGCAATATACCACCACGACGGATGGAGTGCGGTCTGTGAAGCTTGGGTCTGCATAGGTACATCAATTTCGCTGTCGGCACGGTTAGTTAGAACGCGCTGCGTGGGCACTTCCCCGGTTCCTCGGTTCTCAGGTTCTCCGGTTGTCCGGTTCTTGCTCTATACCAGCGCACCCTCCAAGCCGATCCTGAGGAGCTCCGCGAACCGCGAATCAGGGTCGTCGGCAAGTTCATCGCGTGGCCCGTACTCACAGACTTGTCCATCTTCCAGGATCATGATCTGGTCGACGCGCTCAAAAGTGCCCAGGCGGTGCGCGATGATGATCGCGGTGCGCCCGTGGAGCAGCCGCGCAAGCGCCTGTTCAAGCCGGCGCTCCGTCGCCGGGTCGAGCCGCGAGGACGCCTCATCAAGGATGATCAGCCCAGGGTCGCGGAGAAAGGCGCGCGCGAAAGCGAGCAACTGCGCCTGGCCCGCCGAGAACCCGGCGCCGCCTGCGGCCAGTTGCGTGTCGAGGCCGTTGGGCAGCGACCGCACCCAGTCGCCAATCCCAAGCGTATCCAGCGCATCTATAATTCGAGCGTCGGTGATGGTCGGGTCAAAGAAGGTCAGGTTCTCACGAACCGTCGCGCTGAGCAACTGGATCTCCTGGGTGACGATCGCCACCCGCGCGCACGCATATCGGCGTTGGGCACAAGGCGCAAATCGACGCCGCCAAGCCGTACCGTGCCTGCAGTCGGGTCGTAGAGCCGCAAGAGCAGCCGCGACAAGGTCGTTTTGCCACTCCCGGTACGCCCAAGCAGGCCCAGGGTGGTGCCTGCCGGAACGAGCGCCGACAACTCGCGCAGCACCGGCTCGTCGTTGGGATAGGCAAAGCTCAACCCGTCCAGTTCAACCGCCAACGCCCCGCCGGGAAGTAGCGCGCTCTGCTGTGCATCGCCAACTTGAGGCGTGGTAGCAAAGAGTTCCTGGATCCGTACGATGCTGGCTGTGGCTTGTTGCACATCGTCGAGCTGACGTTGCAACTCTTCCAGCGGGTGTTCGCGCATGGCCGTATAAGCAAAGATCAGATAGACCTGTCCGATCGTCAGGATGCCGTCGAGGGCGAGGAAGGCGCCGCTGATCAACGCTATGATGCCGCCAACCGTGATCGCCGTACTCAACGAGCGCCAACTGATGACACCGAATAACGAGCGCAGCACGCCGGTGCGGAACAACACCCGCGAGCGCTCGATATGGCGGCGCAGCACGTAGCTCACGGCGCCATTCGCGCGAATATCTTCCGTGCCGGAAAGGCGCTCTTCGAGCAGGCCGAACAACTCGGCGCTCGCCTGACGCTCCCGCGCACTACTGTAGGCCGCCACTGGCCGGCTCAACGTGACGGCGCACACGGCGGCTACAAGCACGCCCACCGCACACGGCAAACCGACCCGCCAATCGATCAGGAACAGCAGCACAACCACGCCAACAATCAGCAGACCATTGAGGATGACCTGCACAACGAACTGCGACAGCACATTCTCCAGCTTGCTGACATCGCCATCGACACGCTCGATCATCTCGCCGGGAGTGCGCGCGTTATGAAAGCTCATGTCGAGCTGCAAACAGTGCTGAGTGAGATCGGTGCGCATCTGGTTGGTTGCGATCAGGCCGATGTTCTGCGCCACGTATTGGCGACCCACCAGCGTGAGGTTCTGGCCAATCGCTACAGCGAGATAGAGTACACCGATCCACACCAGGAAGCGCAATTCGCCGCCGCCAATAGCGCTGTCGATGAAGGTTTGCACCACGCGCGGTAAGCCCAGTTGCAACACCAGGTCGCTAAGCACGAGGCCGGCCAGCACCGCCACCTGCACCCGCTATGGCGCAAGGTACACGCACAGCATGCGGCGGTAGTGCGCAAATGGCGCCCGCATACGATCTCCTTCAGCCCAACAGCGGGATGCACGCTACGATGTAATACGGTGGAATAGTCCCTGGAGTGTAGCATAGGGCTGCCGCAGATCCATCCGCCGTTCGATGGACGTAAGCTTATTCGTGCTGTCGCAGAGTCGGGAATCGATCCGCTGCTCTGTTCTGCGCTGTATCAAACCACGTTAGTCTTTCGGTAGCGGCTCGTTGGGCCGAAGCGTAGCTTCTCGGCTTTACATACCGGGCGATTTTCATGGTTCTATTTAGAAGCCGCGACTGCTGAAGAGCGCCAGCCTGTAGCTGCCCGGCTCGGCAGGGCTTGGCGCCGATAACCAGTCTTGCTGTGCGACGATGGCCGTACACATCCCGTAGGTCGCCAGCCGGATCGGCCCGCTGCGTGAGCGCTCGCGCAATCGCTCCAGCACCTCCAGCAGCATGGCGCCTTCGAAGGGCGTGTACATGAAGAAGACGCTGCCCGCCGCGTAGTCCGTCCGCCGCGCATCCGCATTGATAAACTCGACCTGGGTAAGCCCAAGCTCGGCCGCACAGGCTCGGGCGTACTCGCAGAACGCCGGCTCGAACTCCACGCCCGTGGCCTGCGCACCGCTGAGCAGATGTACCAGCGTGGTCACGTGGCCCATCCCGGAGCCCAGGTCGTAGAACCGGTCCTGGGGCCCGAGATTCGCGCGACGAACCAACTCGAAGATGATCCGCGCCGGTGTCTTTTGATAGAACACCATCTCGGGCTCGGGCTCCAGCCGCGCTTCGGGAAGCGCGTCGCTGCCGAGTATGCCATCGACAAACCGGTCGAGGCTATCGTAGCCGACAACTGCCTGTCCCTGCTCGTCGGCGGCAGGAGCGCCAATAAACCGTTCGATGGTGTGGCGCAAAGCCGCGCCGCGGCAACCGCCACGGATGGTGGAGCGCAGCCGTTGGAACAGCTCCGCATCGACGGCTTCCAGGCGCCGCTGCAGCCGCTCGGCCGCTTGTCGCAGTAAGCGTAACTCGTGCGGCTGCGCCGGATAGGCCAGCAACCCATCGATGCGGTCGATGATCGCGAACTCGATCGCGTCGATAACCTCGGCACGACCCCGAAAGTTCTCCTGCGCATAGAGAGCAGCCTGGTCAAACGCGTCGAGCTGGGACTGGAGTGATTCGATCGTCAACTGCTGTTCCCCAACTCACGTTTCCTTCCCGGCATTTCCGGACATCCCGCAGCTCTTTTGCAGCAAGCCGAACAGCCAGTTCTTCGGTGAGGCTATTGCTGCCGGAGCTGAAGATGACGGTCGGAGCCGGATACTCCGACTTCATTGCGAGCGCGCTATCCGCATACGCTGCGGATCTACCGTTAGGAACTGGCCGCTGCGGCCGGTACCCTGACCAGCCCCCCTGGATCAATGTGCTGTATTAACCGCCGGCGACGAGGTGCAGAAACTCTAGCTTCTGCGCACGCTCAGCTCATACACCGACATGTCTCCATCGTGCAACCAAGCCAGACGACACTGAAGGCTGTTATATGTCTGTGACAGTGGCACGCTCTGGCAGGAGCTCGGCGGCACGCGGTCAGACTGCCCGCAATTCCTGCACCATAAACTCGCGCAGCGCCCGCGCCGCCGGCGATGCTACCCGATCGCCACGCCAAACAATGCCCAGCGAGCGCTGAAGGTTCTGATCGTTCACATGCAACGTGCTGACATCCGACACGCCTTGCACCGCCAAACGCGGCACCAGCGCGATCCCAATACCGGCCGCTACGAAGCGTAAGAGCGTGTCGGTCTCACCACCATCGAGAACAACTCGGGGCGTAAAATTGGCCACATGGCAGGCGCCCAACATTGCCTCGCGCAGTTCATAGTTTTTGGGCGAGAGCACCCACGGCTCACCGCGCAGATCGCTGAAAGCCACTTCTCCGCAGTGTGCGAGATGATGCTCGGCCCAGACGGCGACGACCATCTCTTCGGTAAATAGCGGCACCACCGTCAGACTGCTATCCTCAACCGGCAGCGTCACCACGGCAACATCGGTGAGGCCGGTTTCGAGCAGATCGAGCAGCGTTTGCACGCCGGCTTCGTGAAGCCGTAACTCGATGCCGGGATAACGCTTGTTGAAGGCGGCCAGTACCGGCGGCAAGAGTTGGGTGCCGGCTGTCGGCGGTGTGCCGACTGTCGCTCGCCCTTTACTCAGCCCGATCCGCTCGGCCATTTCAGCGCGTGCCGCTTCTACTTGCGCCATCACCGCACGCGCGTGGGGCAGCAACGCCTCACCGGCTTCCGTCAGACGCACATTCCGCCCAACTCGATCAAAGAGCGCCACACCAAGTTCTTGTTCAAGCTGGCTGATCTGCTTGCTCAGCGCCGGCTGAGCGATATGCAATTCAGCCGCTGCCCGCGTAACATGTGAATAACGCGCTACGGCTTCAAAATAACGCAAATGTCGAAGTTCCATAATCTTTAGTATAGCAGATGGCTTTTTTCGCTGTGCTATAATGACACAACGAATACACAGTGATCGCCAACCTTCGGTTAATCCTTTATCCCCATGTCTCTGCGGAGGTGCGTATGCCCCGCCTGCTCTTGCTCCTGGTACTGTTCACCCTGACTCTGACGGCATTCGTTCGCCCAACACCAGTTGCCCTTGCCACACCGGCCGCGCAAACTGTTCCGTTCCTCTTCTTCCCTGAAACTGGGCATAACATTGGTCCACCCATAAAGGCCGCCTTTGATGCATTTGGTGGTGTGGCTACGATCGGTTTGCCGCTCACTGAGTTAATTATCGGTGCCGATGGCGTACAGGTGCAGTATTTTGAGCGTGCCCGCTTTGAACACAACCCTAAAGCACCGGCCAATGCGCGCGTAGTACTCAGCCGCGCTGGGTCGATCCTTACCGCCGGGCGTGAAGCCGAGCCGCCCTTCCAGTGGCGTACGGCCACCGACGACCCGACCCGCGATTTCTTCGCTGCATCGGGACACTCGCTTGGCGGCGCTTTCCGTTGGTTCTGGCAAACCCGAGGTGGCTTGCCTGTCTTCGGCTATCCGATCTCGGAAGAGTTCCTTGAGGTCAACCCACTCGATGGACGCGAATATCTCGTGCAGTATTTCGAGCGTGCCCGCTTTGAATATCATCCTGAGCACGCCGGCACTGATCTGGAAGTCCAACTTGCCCATCTCGGTCGCCAGTTGCTCCAGGCCGACCCGGTTGCGCTTGCCGCTACAGCGCCCACCCGCCCGATTGAACTTCTTGGTCAGTCCAGCACGGGCTTTAATACGTCTTCCACCGATCGGGTGGTAAATATCACGCGTGCCACAGCAATGGCCGACGGCATGGTCGTACCCCAGGGTGGTGAGTTCTCATTTCTTAATATTGGCAATTTTTCGGAAGCGAATGGGTTTGTCGATGGGTATGCAATCGTCGGCGGGCGCCTGGAAAAGGTGATCGGCGGTGGGTTGTGTCAGGTCTCAACGACGCTCTTTCGCGCCGTCTCCAATTCCGGCCTCCAAATCACCCGGCGCATTGGGCACAGCCATATTGTCTCATTCTATGAGAATATTCTTGGTTTCGATGCCACGGTTTTCTCGCCGGGCGTCGATTTCCGCTGGCGTAATGATAGCGCCGGTCCAGTGTACATCGTAGGTTTTGTCGATCGCGGCAGCGCCCGCATGACCTTCCAACTCTACGGGATCAGCGATGGCCGTCGGGTGCAACACGATGGCCCCTACACGAAGAACTGGAAGCAGCCCGGCGCTCAGGTTTGGCAACTCGATCGTTCGCTCCCGCAGGGCGCCGTCCGTCAACTTGTGCAGGGGCGTGCGGGCGTCGATGTAACCTACTATCGTAACATCCGCTTCGCCGACGGCACGTCGCGCCGCGACACCTATTTCACCAGCTATAAACCCTGGGAAGACTTCTTCCTCTATGGCCCCGGCGTTACGCCGCCATCCAGCGCCCGCGTGATCGCGCCCCGTAACTAAGTTCCTGGTTCGGCATCTGTTAGGGCGCCCCACGCGGGCGCCCCCTGAAATCTTCTACCGTCTGCCTGCTGCCCCTGCCCCTGCCACTGACCGCTCTCAGGTGTAGGGTTTTTGCCGTTGCCCGCACCCCCGCTACCGCTCAGGGGGCGGGAGCGGGGCTTCCGACAGCATCAGGACGCCGAATCTGCGGCGGCTCCCCCTGCTCCACGTGAGGGAGCAGGGGGCTGGGGGGATGCGGGGAATAGCGCATTGGGACGCGATCCTGTAAAAACCCTACACCTGCAAG
>JBBRUG010000338.1:0-6308 GCA_038247995.1 Chloroflexales bacterium
GGTTCCGTGGTTCCGTGGTTCCGTGGTTCCGTGGTTCCGTGGTTCCGTGTTCTCAGTGGTTCCGTGGTTCCGTGGTTCCGTGGTTCCGTGGTTCCGTGGTTCCGTGGTTCCGTGGTTCCGTGGTTCCGTGGTTCCGTGGTTCCGTGCCTCAGTGGTTCCGTTGCTACTTCCCCATAGGCGGCGCGTGCCAGGGCGTAGCTCGGGTGATCATGCCGCCGCCCAGCGCGAGCAACAAGCCAATAAACTCGGCCTGGCGTTCGCCGGGAAAAGCCAGATCGACATCGCCATGTTCACGGGTGATTCGCCCCAACCGGGCGTCGATCGCCCAACCGCCCTGCAACCAGAGCGGCAGGTTGCGCGCTTCGGCTGCGGCCATAAGCTGTTGAATGAAAGCGATGTCCATCGGCAGCCCCTATGCTACAATTACAATAGAAGCCCATTGGCCTAGACCGACCTACAGCATTTCTCATACAGGTTGAGCCTGCGCACAATGGCGCGAGCGCAGCGAGCCACCCGATTCAGTGGTTCAGTGGCTCAATCATGTTGCTCAGTGCTCTATAGCGCCGGGCAGATCCATTGAGCCAGCATACGGGCGACGCGAGCGCAGCGAGCCACCCGATTCAGTGGTTCAGTGGCTCAATCGTTTTGCTCAGTGCTCTAGTTCCGCAGTGGAGCGCCTTATAGTTCAGGTACGCCGCTGTGGTGTCGGCTGCCGTACGCCACTGGATCCTAGCGAAGGAGGCGCCTGTGCGCATAACGATCCTTGATATACAAAAACTCAAAGAGCGCGGCGAACGCATCCCGATGGTGACTGCCTATGATTATACGTCAGCCCAGATCGCTGATCGGGCCGGCGTGCCGCTGATGCTTGTCGGTGATTCGCTCGGTATGGTGGTGCTGGGCCATTCCTCCACGGTTCCGGTGACGCTCGATGAGATGCTGCATCATATCCGGGCTGTTGTACGCGGCAGCGAGCGCGCCCTGGTGATCGGCGATCTGCCTTTCCTGACCTACACGAGCATGCCCCAGGCAATCGATTCGGCCCGGCGGATCATGCAAGAATCCGGCGCCCAGGCAGTTAAACTGGAGGGCGGCGTTGCTGTTGCGCCGATCGTTGCGCGCCTGGTGGAACTCGGCATTCCGGTAATGGGCCATATCGGTTTTACGCCGCAGTCGGTCAATCAGATCGGCACGCGCGTCCAGGGCAAGCAGGCGGATCAAGCGGCTCAGTTGATCGCGGACGCGCTGGCCCTCGAAGCCGCCGGGGCCTTCGCTATCGTACTGGAATTGCTGCCCGCGCCGCTGGCCGGAGCGATCACCGCACGGCTGCGCATCCCTACCATCGGCATTGGCGCCGGCGTACATTGTGACGGCCAGGTGCAAGTCTGGCACGATCTGCTCGGCCTCTACAGCGATTTTCTGCCCCGCCATGCCCGGCAATATGTTAACCTCGCCGAGACGATCGGCGCGGCGCTCACGAACTACGTCGCCGATGTGCGCAGCGGCGATTTTCCAACGGCGGCGAACAGCGCCACCATGGATGCGCAGTCGCTCCAAGCCGCACTCGCGCAGGTCGATCGGCCCGTGAGTGATCCAGAGTGAACCGAGAAGAGCCGTATGGATGTGATTACCACCATCGATGCCTTCCGCAGCGCCCGCAGCGCCTATGCGCAAATCGGTTTCGTGCCGACGATGGGGTTTCTGCACGCGGGACACCTCAGCCTGGTTGCGCAGGCCCGCCGCGAATGTGGGGCCGTTGCAGTGAGCATTTTTGTCAATCCGACGCAGTTCGGCCCGCGTGAAGATTTTGCGCGCTATCCGCGTGATCTCCAGCACGACCTAGCCCTGCTTGAGCGCGAGCATGTTGATCTTGTGTTTGTGCCTAAACGGGAAGCGATCTACCCCGCAGATTTCGGCACCTATGTCGTGGCGCCGGAGGCCGATACGCTGCTGGAGGGCGCCCAGCGTCCCGGCCACTTTCAGGGCGTTGCCACCGTGGTGTGTAAGCTGCTCAATATTGTGCAGCCGACGCGGGCCTACTTTGGCCAGAAGGACGCGCAGCAGACCGTAATAGTGCGCCGGATGGTGCGCGACCTGAACATGCCTTACACGATTGTGGTCGCCCCAACCGTGCGCGAGCCGGACGGCCTGGCCATGAGTAGTCGCAATACATACCTGACGCCGGCGGAACGGCGGATCGCCCCCGCGCTTTATCGGGCGTTGCGTGCCGCCGAGCAGAGTTATGTTGCAGGCGAGCGTTTGGCCGCAGCGCTGCGTGCAGCGGCGTATACCGTATTGAGCGCCGAATCGTTGTTGCAACCGGAATATGTGAGTATCGCCGACCCGCTCAGCCTGCATGAACTGGAGCAGGTCGGCGCGCGAGGTGCGCTGGTGTCGCTGGCCGTGCGGCTCGGCGCCGTGCGCCTGATCGATAACCTGCTGATCGAGCCGGACGCTACGCCTCAACCGCCTGAATCGCTTCGCCGATAATCGCCACGGCCTGATCGATCAACTCGACCGGGGTGATCAGCGGCGGGGCAAAACAGATCGTATCGCCAACGACGCGGGTAAAGAGGCCGCGTTTGGTCATTTCTTTTTGGATCCGCCCGCCGATATTGTCGCCGGCGGGAAAGGCGGCTTTAGTGGCTTTGTCGGCCACAACTTCAACGGCGGCCATCATGCCTTTGCCGCGCACATTGCCCACGGTCGGCAGGGCCTCAAGCTCGTGGAGCTTGCGCATCATCTGGGCGCCTACATCGGCGGCGCGTTGCACCAACCCCTCGTTCTCAATAATCGCCAGGTTGGCCAGCGCCACGGCGCACGAGGTGGGATGCCCGGAGTAAGTGAAGGCGTGCATCCAGCGTTTGTCGCCCGCCACGTTCTCAATCACGTCGCGGATGCGGTCGTTCACGCCGATGCCGCCTAGCGGCACGTAGCCCGACGTAATGCCCTTGGCGAACTGAGCGATATCGGGCTCGATCCCGTAATGTTCCAGTCCGAACCACTTACCGGTGCGACCAAAGCCGGTGATCACTTCATCGGCAATTAACAGCACTTCGTACTTATCGCAGATCTGGCGGATGCGCCCAAAATAGTCGTCCTGGGGCGGGATCACCCCACCGGCGCCCTGCACCGGCTCGGCGATGAAGGCCGCCACCGTCTCGGGGCCTTCGCGCAAGATCGCCTCTTCCAAAAGATTCGCCGCCGCAATGCCGTCGCTGAGTTCCGGGGTCGGGTTCACAAAGCGGTACGGGTAGGGCGACTCGATATGCACGAAACCGGGCACCCGCGGCTCGAACATCGGCCAGTAGGCCGGCAAGCCCGTGGCGCTCATCGCCGCCATGGTGACGCCGTGGTAGCCCTTCATGCGCGAGATGAACTTCACTTTGTCGGGTTTGCCGACGGCCTTCCAGTAAAAGCGCGCCGTTTTGAACGAGCTTTCGGTGGATTCGGCGCCGCCGCTGGTGAAGAAGAAGCTGTTGATGCTTGGGTAGAACAGCGTGCTCAGCTTCTCGGCCAGTTCCACTGCGGGCGGGTTTGTCGAGCCGACATACGCCGAATAGTAAGCCAGTTGCTTCATCTGCGCATAGGCCGCCTCGGCCAGTTCGATGCGCCCATGGCCGACATAGACGTTCCACAGCCCGCTTAGTCCGTCGATAAACTCCTTGCCGGTGCTGTCCTTCACAATCGCGCCGCGGCCCTCCACCCACACTTTCGGCTCGGTATGCGCCGAGGGATGGTAGAGCGGGTGCAACACATGGGCATGATCGGACTCGATCAGATCTGTTTCAGTGATCACGCAAGCCTCCCAGAGGGGCGCGCCGCCCCTCGATCTGGCGCATTGGCGCTGGTTTGATCCACGTCGCTGAGGTGTTTCGCGATGGTGCGGTAGGTAGACTGATGGTTAAGCGTTCCGCACGGAATGAGGATAGCCAATTTTACGAGAACTTGCACCCAAACGCAAGCGCCACGCTGCTGCATTTCAATAGATTTTCTACGATTCATGCGCTGCGGGCGGCGTATACTAAGGTTACATATATTTCAGGAGTCAGGAGTCTTGAGTCAGGAGTCAGAAGGCTTGAGTGCTCCTGACTCCTGACTTCTGGTTATGGAGGGCGTCATGCGATCGAAACGACCGTTGGCGTTTATGGTGCTTCTCGCGTTCCTCCTCACGGCCCTGCCCGTAGCCGCCGCAACCCGCATCAGCGGGCCGCTGCCGGCCTTCGGCGATGTTGTCTCCTACCGTGTGACACCCGACGGCAGTCGGGTAATCTACCTGGCCGACTCACAGATCAGTGATAAATATGAACTGTTCAGCGCGCCGACCGACGGTTCGGTGCCGCCGGTGCGCCTGCACGCTGATCTGTTGCCTGATCGCGAACTAACCTGGTACGATCTGACACCGAACGGGACGCGGGTGGTGTATCGGATCGGGCGCGAGGTTGGCAATCGGTCCGAGCAATTGGTGTATAGTGCGCCCAGCGATGGTTCGGTGCCTGCCACGCCGCTCCGCCTGCCCGCCGATCTGCGCGATAATACCGCCCATGGCTTCGGCACGCAGCTCAACGATACGGCGTTGATCATCGAAGCGCTGAATTTCGACCAGCGGGTCTGGGAGATTATTCGGGTCGATCTCAGCGGTGTCGCGCCGGCAGAGCGCATTGTGACTGTTCCTGTAACCGATTCTACCTATAACGCGGTGCTCGGGTTTACCCCGGATCGGAGCCGGTTGGTGTATCTGCGCGTCGATTACGCACGCGATACACACCATGCCTACAGCGTCGCCCTGGAGGGAAGTTCAGCGCCGGTGCGTCTAGATCTCGGCGAGCATACGCGCTATGTAACGCCGCTTGGTTTCAGTGGCGATGGACGGTATCTGTTGCTCGACGCCACAGGGGGCGCTGACGGTCGCAATTTGGAGAGTGTGCCGCTCGATGGAACTGCTCGGCGCATACTTACGGCGAGCGACGACGCAGATGAATGGGTTGGCGGCCTGGTGCGGATCATCGGCGGCAACACGGTTCTGTTCTTGTGTTGGCAGCCGGATACCGGCCGGAATGCGCTCTGCGGCGCGCCGATCGAAGGCCGCCAACCGGCTAGCGTGCTGATAGATACGTATGAGGTGAATATTGCTACGGCACAGTTCACGCGCGACGGTTCACGCCTGATCATGACCGGTTGGTCGGGTCAAACCTCGGTGTTCGAGCCGGCAGTCATCAGTGTGCCGCTCGATGGAAGCCGTGATGTGCAGATCTTGTATTCCAACACCACCCAGTATGCAAGTTTTGACCTGATTGGGGTGACGGCTGCGGCTGCGGTTGTTGCCCAACATGTCTTGCTTGAGGGATTGCAGCAACTTGTCGCCATTCCGCTTGCCGGCGGCGCGCCAAGGCTGCTTTCGCCGCCGCTGCTCGCGACCGATGGGCTTGCAGCGCATGCCGTAATGAGCAATGATGACCAGCGCCTGCTCTTTATCGGTCGGCCCGTCGGGCAGGCGCGCGATGATCTGTATAGTGCGCCGTTGAACGGTTCGCCCACAGCGCCGGTGCTGCTGAGTGCGCCGGATCGCGCCGACGGTGGGATCGATTCTTTTGTCCTCCGCGGGAATCGGGTAGTGCTGCAGGGCACGCTGTTGGAATCCGGTGTGATGGAGTTGTTCGGTACATCAGCCGATATATCTGGCCTGGGCTTTGATCGTTTCGCGGCGCACGCTCGCGAAGGGGCTACCCTGCCGCTCAGCGTGACGCTCTCCGCTGCGTTGCCTACGCTTGTAACCGCCGAGTACGAATTGCTGAACATCGATGATGAAATAGTCGTCAGCGGCACAATCAGCCTCGAGCCTGGGCAAACCAGCACGGTGATCCCATTAACTGTACCCGACGACAAAATCGCCAACCCCGATCAGATGTTCACCCTACGCCTGACGAATCTTAGCGGCGCCGCTCCGCGAATCACCGCCAATCTGAACCTGATGGTGCGCGACGCCGATGCTTTTCGGGCCTGGTTTCCCCTTGTCGGCAACCAGGCTTATCATTTCTGGCCGGCGCGTGCTGATCCTGATCCGCCAATTGACGCTAACGCACAGCCCCGGCTAGAATAGGGCCTCCATATCAGGAGTCAGCGGTCAGAGGCGGCCACCCTTCGATCCGTGCTGGGGGCTCGTCAGGGCTCTCAGGTGGAGGGTTTTTGCCGTTGCCCGCACCCCCAACCCCGCTCCCTGCGCGGGAGCGGGGCTTCCGACAGCATCAGGACGCCGAATCTGCGGCGGCTCCCCCTGCTCCACGTGAGGGAGCAGGGGGCTGGGGGGA
>JBBRUG010000339.1:0-6292 GCA_038247995.1 Chloroflexales bacterium
TAATAGTAGAGACGGCTCGGCGAGCCGTCTCTACCGCTCCAACGGCGACGGCGTGCTGATCGCCCAGACCAGCGGCGGCAGTACGACGACCTACGCCCAGGATCTCGTCTCACCGCTGAGCCAGGTGCTGGAAATGAATGGCGTGCCGATCTTCTACGGCCACGAGCGGCTGGCGCTGCCCACGAGCACCACGCTCGTCTGGTTCCTCCACGACGGGCTGGGCAGCGTGCGCCAAACCCTCGACGGCGGCGGCAACGCCCCGAACAGCGTCAGCTACGACCCGTGGGGCGTGCCGCAGAGTGGCATGATCGCGCCCTTCGGCTTCACCGGCGAACTGCAGAACGCCACGAGTGGGCTGGTGCATCTGCGCGCGCGGTGGTATGATCCAAACGCAGGGCGGTTCCACAGCCGTGACCCGTTCGCGGGCTGGGCCGAGACGCCGTACAGCCAACATTTCTACCAGTACGCCTATAGCAACCCCGTCAACTGGACAGATCCGAGTGGGCGGTGTGTGGGGTGGTTGTGGGGAAGTGCAGAGTGTGAATTTGCGGGGCTTGACCCACGCAATTGGAACTCTGAAGATGGTGCCGCCTATGTGTCAGGCGTTGCTAGCACCGTTGTTGAGCCGCTAGAAGCTGTCTACACGCTTACCACAAACGGTGAAGCGCGTGAGGCAACCTGGCAGCAACTCCAGAACGTTCGCCCTTCCGATATTCCTGGTATCATAGCGAATGGGCTTCTCGAACCCTTCCGTAACCTTTATTATGGATTTATCTGTGATGACAGTTACCTTCTTGGCAAGGGCGTCGGCGGCGTTGGCATTGAGGTGATAGGAGCCGCTGCTGGCGTTTCTGCGGGTCGACGTGCTGCACAAGCAGGAGTTGTAGCAAATCAAACTGGCTCTAGTGGTATCCGATGGCTAGGACGACCTGGTTTCCTCAATTTCAAGGGTTTTGAAGTTCGCGGTGTACGCGACTTGTCACATGTGTCCGATGGGACGTTGAAAGCCATGAAGCAAAATGGCTTTGCAGCAAAAGATCCGAAGGGTGATACAATTACACTGCACCATTTATATCAAGATCCTGTATCCTCTCCAAAATCGCTGGGCGGTGGGTGACGGCATAGCAAAGGTCTGGTAGACTACCGGCATATGCAGATTCCTGACATCAACCCCGAGCACATTCCCGATCTGGCAACGCGCCAGATCGGGAATCAGTTGCTGAACGTCATTGAGACGCTCACGGCGGAAAGCGCGGCGTTGCGGGTTGAGATCCAGAATCTGCGCGATGAAAACGCGCGGCTGAAGGGTGGGTCAGGGAAACCGGACATCAAACCGCCGGTGGTGACCCCGCCAGCGGACCATTCCTCGGAAGCCGAGCGGCAGACCCGCACGCCACGCGGCAAGCCCAAGAAGAACGCCACCCTGACCGTGACCCACGCGGAACCCTGCGTGGTGGATCCGGCCACCCTGCCGGCGGATGCGGTGCGGCACGGCACGACGGATGCCATCGTGCAACGGTTGCACCTGGCGGTCGAGGTCGTCCGCTTCGTGCGGGAGGTCTGGTACGTGCCCAGCACGAACACCACCATCACCGCCCCGCTGCCGCCCGGCTACCGGGGCGGGTTTTGCCCCACCATCCATGCGCTGGTTCCGGCACTCGGGCACGGCGCGAACGTCAGCCAACCGGCTTTGCTGACCTTCCTGCGGGATGTTGGCCTGACGATTGGCACCGGCACGCTGGCGCGGATGCTGCTCGACCCCGACGGCACCTGGGCCGACGAAGCGGCGGACATCCATCAGACCGGCCTCGCCACGGGCTCCTGGGTCGCCACCGACCAGACCGCGACCCGCGTAGACGGGCAGAACGCGGTCTGCCATGTGGTGGGGAATGCCTGGTTCACGAGCTATCACACCCGCCCCGGCGGCACGCGCCAGGATGTGCTGGCCGTGCTGTGGGGCCAGGAACTCCGCTACCGCCTGAATGCGGAGTCGCTGGCGTGGCTCCAGTCCACGAGTCTCCCGCATACCCTGATCCGGCGTCTCCAGGAGGCCCTGCCGTGGGCGACCGACCTGACCGCAGCAGACCTGCAGCAGCGCCTGACGGCGGCGAGCATCACGCTGACCCCACAGCAGCAGCAGCAGGTGGGTGATGCGTTGGCGGTCGCGGCCTATCACGCCCAAACCCAGGTGCCCGTGCTTGGTTGGTTGCTTAGCGATGATGCGTCCGTGTATGACCATCTCACGGACACGCACGCGCTGTGCTGGGTACATGACTGGCGGCACTACGCCAAACTTGCCCCGCGCGTCCCGCATCACCAGGAGCTCCTGGCGGCATTCGCCACAGACTATTGGGCGTTCTATCGCGACCTGCTGGCGTATCGGGACGCACCGAGCCAGGAGGAACGCGCGCGCCTGCACGATGCGTTTGATACCCTTATCGAACCGGTGACCGGCTACGCTGCCCTGGATGACCGGATCCGCAAAACCGCCGATAACCGGATGCAGTTGTTGGCCGTGCTGGAGCATCCCGAGCTTCCGCTCCACAATAACGACATGGAACGCGCCGCTCGACGGCGCGTGCGCAAACGTGACGTCAGCTTCGGCCCGCAGTCGCGGCGGGGTGCCCGCGCCTGGGACACCTTCCAAACGCTTGCGGCCACTGCCGCCAAACTCGGTGTGGGGTTCTTCCACTATCTCCGCGACCGTATCGTCACCCCCGACACCACCCCCTCACTCGCTGAGCGCATTGCTGAACGGGCGGGTGGTGCCCTCCAGCCGGCAGCCTGATCCAGTAGTTATGGAGAGGATACAAGATCCTGATGATCCATTGGTTGAGATACCATCACGTCGCCATAAGAACAGCAATCGAGTTCAACATCCCTACGGTAATATGGAGGGAATGGGGCTTACTGCTGAGGAAAGGGCGCTGTTTAACCAATGGCGTAAAGAATATTGGAAGGCTCGAGCTATTGAGGAATTGGGAAGGAGGGGTATAGAATGAATAATTTGACATGGCAACACCTCAACGAGAAGTTCGAAGAGTTTCCTATACTCAAGGGAGAAGGAGTTCCTATAACGGAAATTGATGCTGTCAGTACTACGCTTGGTATGCCTTTTCCAGAGGATTACCGTGAATTTGTTCATCGGTATGGAAGCGCTATGGTTGGTGCATTTCCGATCTTTGGACTTAGGCCCGCTGAAGTTATGGGCAATGACTGGTCGGTTATTGACGTGAATCAGGACTACCGTACACAACAATGAAGAGGAGTTGAAAACTGGTTGATTATTTCGGCAGATCACTCGGGAAATCCCATAGGTATTGATCCAGATGGATCGGTTTGGATTTCAGATCATGACTATGGCTCTATAGAGAAGCTCGCAGAGACATTCGAGGAGTATCTTCTTCGCCAATGTCTGGAAGTAATATAAAGATAGTCAACGGCAAATTACATCTCCACCAACTTTACTCGTTCAGCCGCCGCATCGGCGCCCCATCCGCAGCCCAAGCGCATCCATGCCCTGCGCTGCATCCGCAGCCTCATGGCCTTGCCTGGAAGCGCAGCGGGCGAGCGGGATGTGCGCTAGATGTGCTCGTCGGCGTTGGAGAGGTGCCACGCGTGTGGGCGTTGCAGAGCCCCGCTGATTCCGGTTGACGCAGACATACCTGTGCCTATAATGAAGGTACCGTATCCTAGGGACTTCGCGGCTACGGAGCCGCGCAGGATCGGCATATACGTCGGTCAGGTTTAGACAGCAATGCCTTCGACAGTGACCTACCCGGCGCTCTCAGCACAGCCGAACAGCGCGTCTACGCGCTTTAAACGTCCCGACGAATGAGACGGAGGCGATCATGACGACAGAGCTTGCAACCGTTATCCGCGCAGTGCGCACATTGTCGCATCGTGAGAAGCTTGAACTTCTCCAGATCATTTCTCAAGATCTCCAGCACGATCTTGCCCTTGTCGAGGGCAATACCCGCTTCTGGGCGACGCAACGACTTGATGATTTGATTCACGCCCAACAGACGCCCATTATTGGGGATGTGTCCCGCCTCGGGGCCGATTTTTGGCCCGAAGATGAGACGGCTGACGATATCAACGCCTATCTGGAACAACAACGACGGAACGACTAATGCAACCGACGCCGCATACCCTCCTGATCGACACCAATATCGTGTCGTTCATCCTGAAGCGCGATACGCGCGCAACAGCATATGCGCCTCTCCTCGATGGGCATCGCCTGGCTGTATCCTTTGCGACGGTCGCGGAGTTATATGAATGGGCCTCCATTCGCAAGTGGGGCCAACGGCGGCAGCACGAACTCACCGAAACACTCGCAACCTACCTCGTTATCCCGGTCGATATTGCATTGTGTCGCCAATGGGGCGCGCTCCGTGCGGAACAACAGTCCCAGGGAACGCCGATGAACACGCACGATGCATGGATCGCGGCAACCGCCCGCCACTATGGGCTTCCGCTGGTAACGCATAATCCGAAACATTTTCGAACCGTCCGTGATCTTGATGTCCGCAGTATTCAGCCGTTGTAACGGCAAACGCGGCTCGCTCGGCATGCACCTCCTGCACGCTGCCACAGGCAGCGCTCATCATCCCATGGCGAAGTGATCCATCGTCAGCGTACACACCGGTATCATCCAGATCAGCCCGTTGTCCACCCCGCATTCCCCGATTTCTTCATTGCGACACCCCTTTGCTCTGGTAGCCCCGCTTCTCCTGCGCCGCGTCGGTTCGGTTCGACCACGCTGTACGCGCCACCGCAGCTACCGCCACGCCGGAGGCATCGCCCACAGCAACGAGTACGCCCCCGCCGACCACCACGCCGGCGGCGTCGCGCTACAGCGCCATGTTGGGCGGCGTTTGTGCGATTCTCCGGTTATCCGGTTATGCTCGGTTGTCCGGTTATGCTCGGTTGTCCGGTTATCCGGTTATGCCCGGTTGTCTGGTCATGTTCGGTTGTCTGGTTATATCCGGTTATGTCCGGTTGTCCGGTTATGTCCGGTTATCGGGCATGGTGGTCATCCGCTCGCTGAGGGTATTTATTGATCGCCGCCCAACGCCAGCGCTTAGCCGCGCCGCTGGCAGGTGTGTAGAGCGCGACGGCAATCGAGCCGCTGACCACGCCAATAGACTCGCACCAGGTCACGGACCGCGCCAGCGGCGTCGCGTGCATGCCGTTGTTGGGCCGCTATGATGAACCACCGAGGATGTTCTCTGTTAGATTAAGCTCAAGTTGCGTGGGAATCTAATTCTGACACAAGGCCTATTTTGATGAGGCTACTTTTTCTAGTGTGATCGGGTACCTCTACTTTGTCACTTCCTTATCGGGACGGTAGTCGTCGAGCCGGCCCTCACGGATGAGTTGGTCAATGGCAAGCAGGCGTAGCCAATCGAGCAGGTGCCGATGGATTGACGCCAAGGACTGGCGCCTTCGATCCGGCCGAGGGGGAAAAAGCGCGACGCCCCGGGTTGCCCCGCTGCGCGCGCTGCTGCCATTCGGTCCACACCAGGAAGCTGTAGGCCAGCATCACCAGCACGGCGTGACGGTGGAAGCCGTCCCAACGCCGTCCCTGATACTGATCCCATCCCAGCAACGTTTTGGCGTCCTGATGGAAGCGTTCGACCTGATGCCGGCGGTGGGCGTACTCCACCACTTTTGCTAGCGGGGTCTCGGACGGAAAGTTGCTCCAGTACCAGCGTAGGTCACCGCCTTGTCCACGGGCCGGCATCTCGCCAATCAACCAGCCCGCGACCCAGCGCAGCGTGTCGGTCTGGCGCCAACAGCGCAGCGCCATAAACCGTGCGCACAAGCGGCCGTTCCTGCCTTGGCGCCAACCAATCGTCGTCCAGGCCCGCTTGGGCTGGGCAGCAATCAGCGCATCGGCCCGCTCGGCGGCACCCGCCTGGGTGGCCCGCACGGTGAAATCGCGGCGCACCGGCATCACGTAGCGCCGCGAACGTCGCTCCAGTTGGTCGAGGAAGAAGGGCTGGTCGCCGTAGTCCGCATCCGAGGTGACGACAGCGAACGGCATGCCTTGCTCCAGCGCCCAATCCAGCAGGTCGATGGCGATCTCGGCTTTGGTTTGGAAGCGGACGGCTTCTGGAACGTGCGCCTTCGTGCGGCGCTCGGCATCGTTGGCCCAACGCTCAGGCAGGTACAGGCGTGTGGCCAGCGGCCAACTCACGGTACGCTCGGCGTAGGTCAGGTTCACCGTGACCTGGCAGTTGTCGACCTTGCCAAGCGCTCCCGAGTACTGGCGGGCCACACCGACCGA
>JBBRUG010000340.1:0-6258 GCA_038247995.1 Chloroflexales bacterium
CCTTCGGCCCTACGCTTGCCTCCACCCCACCTCGCGCTGTACAATGCAATGCAGTCAGTTCGTTCGGGCCGTACGCCGGCCCCCTAGCGAAGAGGTGCTTCCTCATGGCCAAAGCCAGCCTTGTCTACGTCGGCACCACCAATGGCTTGATCACCCTGAGCGACCCGGGCGGCACCGGGCGCTGGCGTCAGATCGGCACCACGCTTGAGGGCCAGCCAATCAACGCGGTAGCGGCGGAAGACGCATTGACTCTGGTTGTAACAACACCCAATGGCGCCCAGCGCAGCGACGACGGCGGCCAGAACTGGGCGCCCGCCACCATGCCCGGCACGCCTTCGGCTGATCCGGCGGCCGGCCCGCTCGTTGCCACCGCTCAGGGCATAGCCCGCTGGACGGGCGGGCGCGCCCCGCAGATCACCGCTTCGGCACTGGCAATGCTCTCCGGCAATGAGGAGGTGCTGCTCGCCGCTACCGCCACAGGCATGCAACGCAGTGAAGACGGCGGCGCTTCCTGGCAGGCGGCCCAAACGGAAGCAGCCATCGACGGCACGGTGAATGTGATCATGCCCGCCAGCTACCACATGGATCAGGCCTGGGCCGGCACCAGCACCGGCCAAGTCCTCCGCAGCGCCGACCGCGGGCGCACCTGGCAAGCCGTGGCCCAACTCCCGGCGGCGATCCTCAGCCTCGTTGTGGTGCGCCTGGCCTGAACCGCTTGTACCAACGGATCACATGGCAACCCGCTTCCGTCTGCCATCGGAAGCGTGGAAAGGCGATTGCATGCAACCGGCCTACACGATTCGCAATGCTAGAGCAGCCGAACTTGAACGCCTGCAACAGATCGAGCTTGCGGCGGCGCAGAGCTTCCAGGCAACCCCCTACGCCTTCCTCGCCGCGAGCGAGCCGTTGGCGTTGGCGGAACTTCAGCATTACCAGGCCACCGGATTGATCTGGGTCGCCGTACTATGCCCGGCTCGGCTTTCGCATCCGCGCCGCCGAAGCTGCTCACGGCCTGCCGATCGCCCAGCGCGTCTGTATGCGCCGGGAGTTATAAAAAGCGTTACGGCGACGCAGCGTGCTGCGTCGCCGTAACGCTGGATTCCTACCGTCTCACCACCGGCAAGTAGATCACCTGCGCATCCTGTAGGCCCGGCCCCATTGTTGGCGTGGGTGTCGGTGTAGCTGTAGGTTGCCCGGTCGCCGTCGGCGTTAGGGTGGGTGTTACAGTGGTGATCACCGGCGTGCGCGTTGGCGTTGGCGTCGGCCCAGCATAACTCAGGCTGAAAGTGCGCGATGTAGCGCCGATGCTCACAAACTGCTCGCTATTCCCGCCATGACCCCAACCCGTAAAGATCAGCCCATTCTGCTGAAGTGTCGCCGCGATCAACATCTGCGAGCCGACAATTGCCTCCACACTAAAGGGGGTGACAAATTCCTCTTCACCGAAAGTCACCGGCACGCCCGGCGGGTCGCTCACGAAACTATACGTCACCAGTTCCGGCATAATGTCGCGGCAGACTGTTGCCGTAAGCCCCTGGCTATCCGTCGCCGTGAGGCAAACTTCGAGCGACGTGCCGGCGCCATGATCGGGCGCCACAAAGCTGGCTGCGGCGCCCAGCGGGCTGAAGAAGTCGCCGTGAACATGGTTGTTATGATGGAGCAGCACATTCCAACGCAGTTGTGTTCCCGCCAACGCGCCGTCTTCGGCATCGTCGGCTGCGCCGCTCAGGCTGATCTCCGCGCCGACCACAAAGCGGTCGCCCTCAAGCGGGAACAGGATCTCCGGCACCGGCGCACTATTGCCCACGCTGATTGACATGTCGGCGCTGTGTGAACCGCCGGCACCGTCGTTTACCGTGAGCATAGCGGTGTACACGCCCGGCGTCGTGTAGGTATAGGTCGGATGCGGCTCGATTGAACTGCCGCCGTCGCCGAAATCCCAGCTATAACTCAGATCTTGGGGGTCGGGGTCGTAAGTGCCCAGGCTGGAGAAAGTAACCTCCAACGGATAGGGGCCACTGGTCGGGTTGGCGGCTATGTTTGCCACTGGTGGGCGATTGCCGCCGCCAATATAACGGATGCGCCGGATCTGACTGCTCGCGGCAGGATCGTTGTTCGCGTTGCTGTTTGAGGTGAAGAAAATATAGTACAGGTTGGTGTCGAGGCCGGCCTTGATCTGCACCACCCCGTTATAAGCCGAAACGGTGTCGGTGGCAAAGTGGGTGAGCGCGCCCGGCGCACTGTCGTTGAACGGGACGGATTTGATCCATTCGTTGTTAAAGTCGGAGAAGAACAATGCGCCGCGATATTCCTCCGGGTAGCTATCGCCCAAATACACGTCGCCCAGCGTGATCGACTGGCCGCGTACGGCAATGTTGCCACCACTAAAATCGACGCTGTTCGGGGCCTGGTTGCCGCCGGCGCTCGGGCGCGGGTAGGCCAGCCAGGGCGGCGCGGCTTCGTTCGCCGTGCCTTCCAGCGCGTACAGGCCGACACAGGCGCTGCTGCTCTGGAACGCGCTCCGGCGGATGTTGCGATAGGTACTGCTTTGATAGCCGCCTTCGTAACATGGCCAGCCGAAGTTTTTGCCCTTGCCGATGTTGATCTCCTCCCACGCCGATCCACCTACGTCGCCTACAATCGGCTCGCCGCTCACCGGCTGAAAGGCCAGCCGAAAGCCGTTGCGCAAGCCGTACGACCAGACCTTCGAGCGGTTGCTGTGCGGGTCGGCTGCTGCGTAGAAGGGGTTATCATCCAGACCCGCGCCGGTTTCCGCGTCGATGCGGAACAGCTTCCCATTCATCGCATCGATGTTCAGGCTACTGAGCGCACGCTGATCAGGAAACGTCCAATCCGAGGCGTCGCCGTTCGTTATGTAGAGCGCACCATCGGGGCCGAAGGCCACCATACCGATGCTGTGCGAACGTCCATCAGCGGGCAGGCAGTCGCGCACGAAGCCCGCACCGGCTTTACACGAGGGCGTGTTGCCATCGTTGTAGACCGCCGGATTGCCAATGTTTGCATAGATGCTGTTTGTACCCAGCAAAAGAGTGCGCGCATTCGGCTGACCCGCGTCCAGGGCAACATTATGATCCTGCGCCGGGTCGGCCATCACACGCAGCAGGCGACTGACCCGCGCACCATTACCGTCGGGGCCGGAATTCCCGCTACCGGCCTGGATCTCAGGCGGATCGTAGGTATAGAGCAAATAAAGGTATGGCTCGGCGGGGAACTCAGGATGCACCGCGAGGCTCAACAAGCCGCGATCCCAGTGGCTGTTTACCTCAGCACTCAGATCGATGAATGGCGTGGCGAGCACCACGCCCGCTTGCACCACACTCACACGGCCGTCTTTGTGGGCAATAAACAAGCGCCCGTCGGGCGCCCAGTCGAACGCCGTCGGCGTCAGGAGGTTATTGACTACCACTTCATCGATAAAACCGGGCGGCATGCTGAAGGGGGCGGCGTCAGCGGTACGCGAGTACGGCATAAAGGGGGCAATCATCAGGGGCAGACCGCCGAGGGCGAACAGAATCATGAGCGCAACGAGATGCTGGCGGCGCATAAGGCTCCTACGTCTGAGGGGAATGATGGGAAGAATGGGACGTAGCGCGTGCAACAAGGCACTGATTTAAATTAAGTATAAATGAGCAAACCGGATCCTACAATGCGTAAACATAGGCTTTTGGGCCTGAAGCGGCATAGTTATCGCACTGAGCCAAATGATGGAGCTACTGAGGCCACTGAACCGGATGGCTCGCTGCGCTCGCGCCGCCCGTATGCTGGCTCAATCGTTTTGAGAAAATGCTGTAGTACGTTCCTATGCGCTTAACGCAGCCATAAAGAGTGTGATCTGGCTACAAGTAGATTAATGACGGCAACACCGGCGTCGCCGTGGGCAGCGCTGCGCCGTCGGGCGCCGGGGCCGGCTGCGGCGGCAATGGCGCTACATCAACAATCAGGCGCTGACCCTGCCGCTCGATAGCAACCACAATGCTTGAACCTGCGCCCGTTACAGCGATCAACTGCTTTACCTGTTGAATATTGTCGGCGACCACAAGATCATTCACGGTAAGCAGCAGATCACCCGGCATAATTCCGGCCTGGGCCGCGCCGCCGGCCGGATCGACGGCGATCACGACCATTTGCGCATCAAGTACCAGGCCCAACACCGCGCCGGGCGTGAGCCCTTCATTGGGCAGCGGTTGGGGCTGTGGGTTCGGCTGTACGCTGCACCCAGCCAGGATGATCAGCAGGATCAGCCACTTCATACGACGCCTATGCGTTGCTTCAGTACCCACTTCACCAGCGCCAATACGCCGAACGAGATCCCAAGCAGAATACATGCCATCGTCAGAGCGAGGTTCAGATCGCGCTCGAAACCAAGATAGATTGCCAGCGGCATCGTTTGGGTTCGCCCAGGCAAATTCCCCGCAAAGATGATCGTCGCCCCGAATTCACCCAAGGCACGCGCCCAGGTCATTACGGCGCCACTGAAGAGTGCCGGCCAGGCCAGCGGCACGGTGATCAGCCGAAAAACCTGGATCGGGCCGGCGCCATCCAGCGCAGCAGCTTGTTCAAGCTCGCGATCAATTCCCGTAAACCCTGCTGTCGCCGACTTTACAAAGTATGGTGCAGCGACAAAACACTGCGCCAGCACAACAGCTATTTGGGTAAATGCGATTGTAATGCCATAGTCGGCCAGGGGCGCACCGATCAGCCCCCGCCGCCCAAATGCAATCAGCAGGGCGATGCCGGCCACCGACGGCGGCAAAACCATTGGCAAGTCGATCAGGGTGTCGATGACCGTGCGCCCGCGAAACTGCCGACGGGCCAAAACATAAGCTAAGGGCGTACCCAGGGCAATCGACAGGAGGGTGGCGATCAGCGTTGTCCCCATGCTGATCGTGAGCGCCTGGGTTACGGTTGAACTGCTCAGATTCGCCCATAAACCGCGCCATTCAAGCCGGAGGAGCATTGCCAGCAGCGGCAAAAGCAGAAACGTAAGCAACGGCAAGGCCATCAGCCAGACCAGCATTCCGCTCCGGGAGCGCTTACGCCGGCTTGATGCACGCACACGCTGGTTCGGGAGCGACGATTCCATACAGATTACTCAACTGGAATAAAGCCGTATTGCGCCAGAATCTGCTGGCCTTCCGCCGACAATACATAAGCAATAAATGCCTCGGTTAGCGCTGGGTTTGCGCTATCGACAAGCGGAGCAATCGGATAACTGGCGATCGTATTTAAGGCGTCGGGAATACTGATTTGCTGAATACTGGCCGCCTCAAGCGCAGCATCGGTCGTATAGACAATGCCGGCATCACCTTCACCAAGCGCAATCTTGGTGAGCACCGAACGCACATTGTCTTCAAAGCTCACGACATTGGCCAGCACGGTAGCGCTGAATGCGGCGCCGAATTCGGGCAGCGCACTGGCGCTGGTGAGGACATCGCGGCTGTACTGACCAACCGGCACGGCTTCATCGGCGAGGATCAGGCGTAAGCCGGGCTGCGCCAGATCCTGAACGGCAGTAATCCCGGCGGGGTTATCGGCCGGCGTAATCACCACCAGTTTATTGAATACAAATGCTTGCTGCGTTCCGGCCGCGATCCGCCCACCTTCAATGGCGCTCGTCAGCTGCGTCGCATTAGCCGAGGCAAAAAGATCGGCCGGCGCGCCTTCGTTGATCTGCGCCGCCAGTTGCTGCGAACCGGCAAAGTTGTACACAATTTCTGTGCCCGGATTGGTCGCCTCAAACGCAGTTGCTAACGCTTCAAATGCATCGGAGAGCGAAGCAGCAGCAAAAACAGTCAACGTTCCAGCCAGCCTGGGCGACGATTCAGCGGTTGGAATAGGTGGCTCCAATGTGGCTGAAGGTGAGTTCAGCCCCGACGACGCACCACAAGCGCTGATCATAGTAACCAGCGCCCCAACCAGGCTAAAGCGTAACCAGAACTGCATAACCTGCCTTTCATGCCACCGAACCACGGAACTACGGAACCACGGAACTACGGAACCACGGAACTACGGAACCACCGAACTACGGAACTACGGAACTACGGAACCACGGGACTACGGAACCACGGAACTACGGAACCACGGAACTACGGAACTACGGAACCACGGAACTACGGAACCACGAAACCTCGGAACTACGGAACTACGGAACTACGGAACCACGGAACTACGGAACCACCGAACCACGGAACTACGGAACCGCTGAACCACGGAACCACGGAACTACGGAACTACGGA
>JBBRUG010000341.1:0-6244 GCA_038247995.1 Chloroflexales bacterium
CAGTGGCTCAGTGTTCCGCTGAACGCCCTGCACCCATTCAGTGGCCTCAGTGTCTCAAGTGGCTCAGTGTTCAGCTGAACGCCCTGAACCCATTCAGTGGCCTCAGAGGCTCAGTGGCTCAGTTTTCCGCTGAACGCACTTCACCCATTAAGTTGCCTCAGTGGCTCAGTGCCTCAGTGATTCAGTGATTGACACGCACATATTTTCGTGCTAAAATCGTACAACCGTTCGGACTTGCTGTTCGTGCGGTATCGACGTACGGTACTTGTAAGTTGAATGCATACGTGTCACGAGGAGGTCTGGTATGGCAAAAGATCTGAACAAAGTCCAGATGACAGGGCATCTCGGCGCCGATCCGGAGATGCGCTACACCACACAGGGCAGCGCCGTCACAACGTTTCGGGTGGCGAGCAACCGCAGTTGGAAAGATCGCGATGGGAACCCACACGAAGATACCGAGTGGTTCCGTGTTGTCGCATGGGACAAACTCGGCGAGATCTGCAACCAGTACCTCACCAAGGGCACACGCGTCTATATTGAGGGGCGCCTACAGACCCGCAAGTGGACGGATAAGGACGGTCAGGAGCGCTACACGAGCGAAGTGATCGCCCAGGATATGATCATTCTCTCGGCGCGCGGCGAGCGCGGCCCCGTCCCCGATAGTGAGCCGGCCTACGACGAGCCGGACGACATGCCCGAGCCAGGCCCGGCCCGTCGCCCGGCAACCAATGCGCCGGCAGGCGGTGGGCGAGGCGCACCGGCACCATCACGCGCTCCCGCACGTGCCCCGGCGCGCAACCAACCCCAACCAATCGAGAGCGACGACGATATTCCGTTCTAGCTCACTGAGCAGGGACAGGTGCGCCACTGACGACACTGAGCCGGGTGGCGCATTCCGCTCGCGCCAGTATTAAACAAGCGCACTCGTTCTGCCCGCCGCTATAAGCAATCCAGAAGGCCCGTCGAGCAAGCTCGACGGGCCTTCTGAGTCTCTTCTCTGTCTTGCTACGCTGAGTACACCGGCGTACACCAGGCGCTGTATGCACTGATCCGGTTGCGCACCACATCGCCGTAGAGCTTCACCAACAGTTCACCCACCGGCCCAACCTTGCCGTCGCCCACGTCGCGATGATCGACCGAGATGATCGGCTTGACCTCGGCGCCGGTGCCACAGAAGAAGGCCTCATCGGCAATGTAGAGTTCGGTGCGGTCGATCGCGCGCTCCTCAACCGTCACCCCTAGCCGCTCGCGGGCCAGTTGGGCTACTACCTGGCGCGTGATCCCTTCCAGAATATCGCTCGTGAGCGGCGGTGTGATCAACCGCCCGCCGCGCACGATAAACAGGTTCGCCGCACTCGCCTCCGACACCTGCCCGTCGGAACCCAGCACAATTGCCTCGTCGTAGCCATTCAGCAGCGCTTCGGTCTTCGCCAGCGCCGAGTTGATATAGGCGCCGGCCGCCTTCGCCCGCGAGGGGATAATATTATCGTCGATGCGCCGCCACGATGAGACACACGCCTTCACCGCGCCGCCTTCGATATACTGGCCGAAGCCCTGCGCCCAGAGCGTGAAACCGTCGTTCATATCGTTCATACGCACGGCAATCGCGGGATCGCTCTTGTACACCAGCGGACGAACATAGACATCTTCGCGGAACTGCTCGCGCCGCAACAACTCAAGCGTCAGATCGCAGAGATCGTCCACACTGTAGGGCAACTTCATGTACAGAATACGGCACGAACGCTGCAGGCGCTCCATATGGGCGCGCAATTGGAACACATAAAGCTGCTCCTGATCCGCATTCCAATAACCGCGAATACCTTCAAAGCAGCCGGTGCCGTAATTCAAGCCGTTCGTCATCACACTGACTTTAGCCTGCTCGATCGGCACAAATTCACCCTCAAAAAACGCCCACTGATTCGCTGGCATGGTTTTACTCCTATTAAAAACTATTCGTTACGGGCGCGTCGCGATGCGCCCCTACGGCGTATTGGTAACAATCCAACGCTGCTGCGCAAGCCGAACATTCAGCAACGCCAGGCCAACCGCGCTTCCAAGGCCGAGCAGTGCAAAGGTGAGCCAGGGCAAGGCCGGCAAGCCAACCAGTCGTGCTGTATCGGTAAGCAGGCCGCCGCTCAAGTTACCCAATCCGCCGCCAAAAGCCAGCGCCAACGCATTAACCCCAAAGTACGAGCCGAGGGCCCGCGGATTGCTCAGATCAGCCGTGACACTCTGTTGCGTGGGCGTGGCAAGTAACGTCCCAATTGTAAAAATGACAATGCTGAGCAGCAAGAGCGGCAAATTCACTGCCAGTGCCACGGTTCCCAGGCCCAGCGCCATCAGCGCCATGCCCAGAATCAGGATCGGCAATGGGCGTAGCCAGCGTTCGGCGAAGCCCAGCAGCGGGTACTGAAACAAAATGGTCATCCCGGCGTTGATGGCATACACCAGGCCAATGCTGTCGCTGTTACCGGTGAGCCGCTCGGCCACCAGCGGAATGCTTAGCGTCAGTTGCACCCACATAAACCAGAAGCCCATCAGCAAGCCGGTAAAAAGCAGGAATGGCCGATCACGCATGGCCAACCCGATGCCGTGGCCCATACTCTGGCCCGCAGCGGCCACCTGCACCGACGGCACAAAAAGCACAACCGCAGCCACGAGCAGAAAACATCCCGCCGCCGTCAGGCTAACCACCTGGAAATTCAGGCGCAACAGCAGCGCGCCAAGCAGCGGGCCAATCGTCATCCCAAGGCCGCCCACCACACCAAGCAAGGCATAGATGCGCGCCCGCTCGGACTCAAGCGTGAGCGCGGCGATCGCAGCCCGACTGGGCGCCTCGAACAATGCCCCGCCCAACGCCGAAAGCACCATCGCCACCATCAACCCGGTGGTCGTATCGGCCCAGGCCAGCCAAACAAAACCCACCGCGCGAATCAGCACACCGGCGCCGATCAGGCCACGCACCCCAAAACGGTCGGCGAGCATGCCCCCGACCAGCGTAATGCCCTGCTGGAGCAATTGGCGGATCGCCAGCGCAAGGCCCACCAGGGCAGCGGCAAAACCGAGCCGCTCGACAAATTGCACCGCCAACAGAGGGATCACCAGGAAAAAGCCGCAGTACATCAGAAAGTTGATCACCATCAGGGCGATCAGGCCGCGGCGGCGGGCGCCTGGGGTAAGGTTCACGACGTGGTCCTTATCGACTTCCGTACAACGCTGGCTCCGATTATACGCGATCCGTACAAATCAGCGCGATCGGTTGGCCGTTCAGGCGGGTCAAGGCCACTACAAGCGGACGGGAGCCGGAACCGCTTAACTGACGTGCAAGAGCATCGGTGTCGAGCGGCGAGCCGCGCTTTTTCACCGTCACCGGGCCGGCGTCGCGGGCGCGTAACCGGGCGCGTAGCCGCTTGAGTTGGAACGGCTGCCACTCCAAAATAGGCCAACTACGGGCAAATGGGGTTGCGACGAGCACCGCCGCCGTGAGATACGCAATTGTCGGGTCAAGCTGCGCCGCACCGATCAGGTTGGCAAGCCTGGCCACGAGACCGGCGCGGATCACCGCCGGATCGGGTTCGTAGAGGTAAGCGAGAGGTTCACTGAGCGGGACAGCCGCTTCGTCGGCAACCGGCTCCAGCGTATGTGTAGTTAGGTCGTCGGCACTCCGCAAGAGGGTCGCCCGGCGAGTGTGTCGGGCCAGCGGGCCGCACCAGAGCACAGCCTCTTTGAGTTCGCCATCGAGCGAAACAAATTCCACCTCAGCGTCACTGGGCAGATCGGTCGAATCAATCCCCGGCGCGAGCTTCACAGCCAGGGCGGGGGTGCGCTCACGCCAACTAAGCACATGGTTGAGCGGCGGCTCGTAGGCGGCCGGATCGAAACGCCGTCGCCCGCCGGCCCGCCGGCCAGGATCGCAGAAAAGCGCATCGGCAAGCGGTGGGTCAGTGGTCAGCAGATCAGCCTGAACAAAGCTGATCCGCTCCTGCAAGCCAAGCGCGGCGGCATTGGCTGCGGCAAGTTCCAGGCGCAGTTCGTCGCGATCGACAGCTGTTACCTGTGCGCCGGTTGCGGCAAACGCCAGCGCATCGCCGCCGATACCACAGCCCAGATCGGCAACATGGGCATATGCTGCAAGGCGCGCTGCCCGCCAGGCGGCCACCGGTGCGGCACTAGATTGCTCCAACGCCTCGCGGGTAAAGTACATGTGCGCAGCAATGGGGAATTTTGCCCGGGCGCGCCGCCGCAGCAGGCTCAACTCGAATGCGGCAGCGGCGTACTCCGGTGGATAGCTGCGCCGTAAGCGCGTTAACTCGCTGAGCGCATCGGCCTCACTAAGCGGACGATCATCAAGCTGAGCAAGCAGCGTCTGGCCGGGGGCACTGAGCAGCCATGTAAGCGTGTCACGATCCATGGCGCTAGTGTAACAGACCTGTCAGATAACGCCGAACGCCACCTGACAGGTCTGTTACACTCACTCGCCTAACTCAAAGATCGGCTGCACATCCGCAAGGCAGCTCGCGTCGGGTTCAACCGTTGGCTCGGCGAGGAATGCCCGTGTAATCGCCATGATACATTCGCTGGCATCGGTTACGGCGTGGCCGCCGCCGGGCAGCACATAGAAGTAGCTCATTTCAAGTGTTTCGGCGGCCAGTTCGCCCCACCACGGCGGCGTCACCGGATCGTATTCACCGGCCAACACCAACGTCGGCACACTGCTGCTCACCGGCTGGCCCTCGCGGGACGTCGCCGGATCGACTTGCCAGATCGCACACGTCTCCAGAAAGCCTTCAACCTGAGCGAGCAGCGGCTCAGCAAGCACGTCCGGCAGTGAAGAGGCCGCATCGCGGGCATCGTCCATACTGCCGAAAGGGGCCTCTTCGCGGCACTCAAGCGAGTAGAACATACCCTCGCTATCACTCAAGTCGCCTGCTTCATCGGCGCTCTGCCGCCCATAACCGGTGTCGCCCTCGCTGGCCAGGAAGCTATATGTATCGGTGTAGCCTTCTTCAAGCTCGGCGATCATCAGCGGCAAGTAGCCGACATAGTCGGTGACATACAACCAGTCGCTCATCTGGCTCACCACATCGTCGCCGGTAACTTCCACTTCACTGATTTCACCATCAAGATCGGTAAGTTCAGCCAGGATCGGCTCTTCATTCAGCGCCTCCAGCAAGTCGTAGAAGCGCGCTTCCAGATCGGGGAAAGCGGCATCACAGTCGCTATCGGCGCCGCACCCGCGTAGCATAGCCTGGATCGCCATACCAGCGTTAAGCGCCTGCTCGTTCGTCGCGCCGACCTGCGGCGGGTAGGGCGAGTCGAGGATCACGCTGCGCACGCCGGCGGCGTTATCACGCAACACGGTTAGTGCGAGGCGCGTGCCATACGAGATCCCGAACAAGTTCACCTCGGCATAACCCAACTGGCTAATTAAATCGGTCACATCGGCGGCATTGGCGGCGCTCGTATAGGCGCTCAGATCCACCTCGGCATCAAGCAACCGATCGCGGCAGGCCTCAGTGGCCGCAGCGGACCCGTCGGCATCCTCGGCGAGCTCTTCCTCAATGCAGTTCAGGCTCGGCAGCGAAAGCCCGGTACCGCGCTGGTCGAACAGAATCAGTTCGCGATCTTCGCGGAGCGGGCTGTCGATCCAACTCGAAATGCCCAGCAACGCGCTACCGCCGGGGCCGCCTTCCAGGTAGATAATCGGGTCGGGGCGCGGATTCGGGCTGCGGCTGGGAATGATCGCCACAGCTAGTTCTACGGTCGCCCGATCCGGGTTCGCCCGATCTTCCGGCACCGTCAGGTAGCCACAGGTTACATCGAAGCTATCGAGATCAAACTCATCAAGCAACGCTGGGCACGCGCTTTCTTCGAGGCGCGCAACATACGCAGTGGTCGGCGGGGCAGTGGTCGGCGGGGCAGCAGCGGGCCGGGTAGTCGGCGGGGCAGTAGCAGTCTGGGTGGTTGGCGGAGGCGGTGTCGCTTCCGGTTCGGCACAACCAACCAGACTAAACACCAAAATGGCGACCAAGATGAACAGCACATGATTCCTGTCTGACATGGCAAAAAACTCGGCGTGATAATGCGGAAACGCTATGCCAATCAGTCTAGCACCGCGATGTATCCAGAGGAACGGCAAAAGACCAAAAGCAAAATGGGAATGCGAGCCGATCCAGCGACCGGCTGCCGGAACACAAACACCAGGCATCATTGCAACGAAGGCCGCTTCAGCGACCGGCTGCCG
>JBBRUG010000342.1:0-6230 GCA_038247995.1 Chloroflexales bacterium
CCAGGCCGCCGGTCGAGGCCATCATGGATGAGATCACGCCGCCGATGAAGTCGGTGTTCAGGTCGGACGACAGCAGCGCATACTTGTCGCTCACTACCGTGTCCTGATAGAACTGCGCGGCGCGCAGCGTGTTCTCGTCAGTCATGGTCATCGTGAAGTCGGGCTGCGAGTACTGGCCGTTGTGCTGCCAGACGACACCCTGGAACAACCAGGCGATATAGCTTGCGCCGTTCGGGTGCCCGAAGGCGGCGCGGCTCATTGTGCTGCCGTCCATCTGAACCAGTTGCGGTGCCCACTCGGCAAGCTCGGCCCAGTTGGCCGGCGCGCGATCGGGCAGGCCTGCTTCGGCCCAGTGCTCTTTGTTGTAGTAGAACAGCGGCGTCGAGCGCGCAAACGGCAGCCAGAAGCGCTGGCCCTGGCGCACGCCCTCGTTGAGCAGCACCGGCTCGAAGTCGTCCCACTGCAGGCCGGCCTGGTTGCCCAGGTCGTCGAGTTGAGTGATCGCGCCGGCGACATAGAAGGTGAACCACCACACATCCGAAAGCAGGATTACGTCGGGGATGGTGTTAGCCTGCAGGCCGGCGGTGTACTTCTGTGCCGTCTCTTCGTAGCTACCCTGGAACTGGTAATCGACGAATACTTCGTCCTGCGACTCGTTGAACGAGTTGACAATCGACTGCTCGGCCTCGCCCAGATCGCCACTGAACGAACCCCAGTAGGTTACGTTTACCAGCGAGTCGCTGCCGGCGGGCACCGTAGCCGGCGCCTGAGCGCCTGCATCGGCGGCCGGAGCCGTTGTCGGGGCGGTATCGCCACCGGCGCTCGGGGCTGCGCCACATGCGGCCAGCGCCGCCGTACCGCCACCTACGAGCAGGACACGCAGCATCTCACGCCGCGTCAGTTTACCGTTCTGCACTGTGATCTCCTTTTCCTTCGCTCATGGAAAGTCTGTCACGATCTATGACCAGGCGCACAATCGGCGCCATGCCACCGTATTTGAATGCAAAAGGAAAAATGGAAAAGGCAAAATTGTTCGGCCTTTTGCCTTTTGCGTTTTGCATTCATCCCTTCACCGCGCCCGCCGCAATGCCCTCAACGATGTAGCGCTGGAGAAAGAGGAAGATAATCATCACCGGGATAATCAGGAAGAGCGAGCCGGCCATCACCACACCCCAGTTGATCACGCCTTCTGAGTTGCGCAGCCAGTAAATGCCGATCGGCAGCGTGCGCATGGCGCTGGTATTGGTGACGATCAGCGGCCAGAGGAATTCGTTCCATTTGCCCACCGCCGAAAGCAGGGCCATGGTTGCGATCGCGGGCTGGGCCATCGGCACCACAATGCTGAGTAAAATGCGTATATGCCCGGCGCCATCCACCCGCGCCGCCTCGATAACTTCATACGGCAGCGCCATAAAGGCTTGCCGCAACAAAAACGTGCCGAAGGCAATTGCCGCCCCCGGCACGATGATGCCCTGGTAGGTGTTGATCCAGCCGAAACGTGCGATCGTCAGGTAGTTCGGCACGATAGTGATTTCCACCGGCACCATCAATGCGGCCAGCAGGATCAAGAACACCAGTTGCTTGCGCGGAAAGCGCAGATAGGCCAGCGCGTAGGCCGAACTGACGGCCAGGATCACCTCGGCCAGAGCACCCAGCGTGGTGGTGATGAAGCTGTTCAGGTAGTAGCGCCCGAACGGCGCCACATTCCAGGCCCGCACAAAATTATCGACGGTTGGCGCTTGCGGAAACCACGTCGGCGGAATGCGATAGATCTCGTTGCTGAGCTTAAAAGCGCCGATCAGCGTCCAGTAGACCGGCAAGCCGATCATGATCACGGCGAAAAACATCGCTGCATAGCCGGCGATCTTCGGCCCGGTGATCCGACGGCGCACGCGCACGGTTTCGACGGGACGCGCCAGGGTTTCGTAATCGGTCGTTGCCATCGTTCGCTGATCCTATCCGTACGTCACCCGCTGCTCTAAGTAGCGCAGCTGGATGATCGTGAGCACAAGCATGATTCCGAAAAGCACCATCGCCACCACTCCTGCTTCGCCGGCGTCGTACTTCACAAAACCAAGCTCGTAGAGGTGGAAGATCAGCACATTGGTGGCATTGGCCGGGCCGCCGTTGGTGAGCACCTTGATGATGTCGAACGACTGGAAGCAGGCCAGGATGCTCGTTACTGAGAGGAAGAAGGCTACCGGCGATAGGCCGGGCAGCGTCACGTTCCAGAAGCGATCCCAAGGGCCGGCGCCATCGACGCGGGCGGCGTCGTACAGTTCGCGCGGAATACCCTGGAGGCCGGCGAGGTAGATCACCACCGCGTAGCCCATGTTCTTCCAGACATAAACAATGATTACCGCCGGCATGGCCCAGAATGGATCAGACAGCCAATCGGGCGAGCGTTGCCCAATCAGTTTCAGTAACTCGTTCATTAAGCCATAACGTGGGTCGAAAATATAACTCCAGACCACCGCAACCACCGCGCCCGACATAATCACCGGCGAGAAGACGACCGCCCGCGCCACATTGCGGTAACGCAACGGCTGATTGATCAGCAGCGCCACCCCCAGGCCCAACAGTAACGTCAGCCCAACTGAACAGACAGTAAACGTAAAAGTGTTAAGAACGATGGTCCAGAATTGGGTGTCGCTGAAGGTGCGAAGATAATTGTCGAGGCCAACAAATGGTTTTGTGGGGCGCAGAAAATTCCAGCGCACAAAGCTGAGGTAGAAGTTATAGGCCAGGGGCCAATAGGTGAAAATGGAGAAGAGCAACAGGTTCGGCCCCAACAGTAAGACGAAGAGCATCCATTCGCGATACTCGCGGGTTCGGCGGGCGCGTTGGGGCACCTGACCCGGCTCGGACACGGAGCGGGAAAACGTCGACATAGCATCTCACACTAAAACACACCAACGCAGGAGCAACAGCTTCCTGCGCTACGGTGCGCTCGGTACGGTTTGCACACAGATTTGCTCGCTGAGTATACCTACGCTCGGTTAATCGGGCTTCATGGAACGGTTAAGCCCACGTTAAATGCGTGTTAATAACTAAGGTGTGCTGTTTTAATGCGTGCGTATCCACCAAAGGGTATAAGACGTGAGGCGTGGGGTTTGGGATATATATCCACGCCCCTGCACGCCCTGGCACGCCGTCACCCGTAAGCGTCATTTATGCTGTGAGGAGTCGCATATGCTGCGCCTATTTGGCCCGCGTCGCCCGGTTCTCGCCAATGAGTTTGCCGTCCTAGAGCAGCAGGGCCAATCTGCTGCGCAGAGTGCGGCGCTCGCCGATTTCTTTTTGCATGCTGAGCCGTATGAGTTGATCCGGCTCAATCCGCGGCGCATCGCCGAGCAACTGCACCTCGATGAGCGGGCCACGTTGCGCTTGCTTATCGTCGCACTGTATGCCGGCCTGGTGGATTTGCATTGGGACGTGCGCTGCCCGATGTGCGGCGCGATCAACCATCGCGGCGACAGCATCGCCGGCCTGCATCACGACGAGGATTGTACGAATTGCCGGGCGCATTTCGCCGCGCGCCTCGACGATGAAGTGCGGGTCAGCTTCAGCCTGGTTGCACGGTTGCATCCGCGTCCCGCGCACAACGATCCGGAACGCCGGGCGACGACCGACACTCGCCTCGGCGCGGTACCGGGCCATGCCCTGATGCTCTTGCCCGAGTTCCAAAGCCTCTTCCCAACCCAGCGCCTGCTCCCCGATGAAAGTCTCAGTGTGACCCGCGCGGCCTTACTTTTCACTGATCTGGCCGGCTCGACGGCGATCTATGCTCGGCGCGGCGACCCACGCGCCTACCACCTCGTGCGGCTTCACTTCGACGAACTATTTCGCGTAGCCGATGCGTGCGGCGGGCTAATGATCAAAACCATCGGCGATGCGGTAATGGCCGCATTTCAGCACCCCGCTGAGGCGCTACAGGCGGCTCTAGCGATGCAAGCGGCCATCAGCGATCTGAATAGTCGAGCCAATCTCCAAGCGGCCGAGTGTTTAATCCTCAAGGTTGGCCTGCACAGCGGCCCATGCCTGAGCGTCACACTGAACGATCGCCCCGACTACTTCGGCACCACAGTGAACATCGCCGCGCGCGTGCAGGGCCTCTCGCACGGCGGAGATATTGTGCTTACCGAAGCGATCCACACCGACGCTGAAGCGGTACAACTCCTCCAGGGCCAGCAACTCACCAGCGCCAGTGTTATGCTCAGGGGCATCGATGATCCGGTGCTCGTGCATCGGTTGGCGCAGAGTGAAGCATAAAAAATGAAAGCGGCAAGGGCTTCAGCCCGTAGCCGCAGTGGCGCAGAGCATGAGCTACGCCCTTCAGGGCGTGGCAGCGGCAGGCCGTGTAGCGGCAGGCCGTGTAGCGGCAGGGCGTGGCAGCGGCAGGGCGTGGCAGCGGCAGGGCGTGGCAGCGGCAGGGCGTGGCAGCGGCGGGGCGACCACAACGGGTCGCCCGTACGGCGTGGCAGCGGCGGGGCGACCACAACGGGTCGCCCGTACGGCGTGGCGGGGTGGCGGTGTCGCGTTCAATTGGGTACTAGTATCTATCGGGTATACTGAGGGCAGTCGGAGAGTCTGAAGATCTAACAAGTCTAGCAAACCTGTCAGGTTTTACGCTTAATGCTGCATTCTAGGGAGCTAGCCCATGGCGCCAGTTCATAACTTCAACGCCGGTCCGGCCGTGCTGCCGCAAGCAGTGCTTGCCCAGGCGCAGGCCGAACTATTAGACTATCAGGGTCGCGGGATGTCGATCCTGGAGATGAGCCATCGTTCGGCAGAGTATGAGGCGATCAATACCAGCGCCGAAAATCGCTTCAAAACCCTCCTCGGTCTGGATGCCGCCGATCAGGTGCTCTTTATGCAGGGTGGCGCGAGTACCCAGTTCGCCCTGATCCCGTTGAACTTCCTGCCCGCCGGCGCCACCGCCGACTATATCGTTACCGGCGCGTGGGGTTTGAAGGCCGTCGAGGAGGCCCGCCGCATCGGCCAGGTGCACGTCGCCGCCGACACTGCCGACGCCAATTACCGCAGCCTACCCGATAGTCTTGCGCTTACCCCCGGTGCCGCCTATTGCCACCTGACGACCAATGAGACAATCCAGGGCGTGCAGTGGCCTACTTTGCCGGCCCTTGGCGACACGCCGCTGATTGCCGATATGAGCAGCGACATCCTTTCGCGCCCGATCGATGCCGTACGTTATGCGCTGATCTATGCCGGCGCGCAGAAGAATATCGGCCCGGCCGGCGTGACCGTGGTAATCGTTCAGCAGGGCTTTCTGGATCACGCCGACACCCGCATTCCGGCGATTTTCCGTTATGCCACCTTCGCCAAGAACCACTCACTGTACAACACCCCACCGGTTTTTGCGGTCTATCTGCTCGAACTAGTTCTGGGCTGGATCACCGACCTGGGCGGCCTGGAAGCGATGAGCGTGCGCAATACCGCCAAGGCGGATCTGATTTATGCTGCGATCGACCGTAGCGGCGGTTTCTACCATGGCCACGCTGCCGCGCCGGCACGCTCGCTGATGAATATCACCTTCCGCCTGCCCGAACCGGCCCTGGAAAAACAGTTCGTCGCCGCAGCCGAAGCTGATGGCATGGTCGGCCTGGCTGGGCACCGCTCGGTCGGCGGCATACGCGCCTCGATCTATAACGCCCTCGAACCTGCCGCCTGTGCAGAGCTTGCGGCGTTCATGGACGAGTTCGCCCGGAGGAATGGCTAACAATGAGCGACCTCGATACGCTAAAAACCACGTTCGACGCGGCGATCACCTTTGTGCCCGTGGCGGATCTAACAGCTAGTGCCGGGTTTTATGCGACAGTGATGCTGCTCCCGCTCGTTCTCGACCAGGGCGGCATCCGCATCTATCAGGTGGTCGGCGGGGGGTTTTTGGGCATTTGCCAGAGCGATGCGCCCCCAATCGCCGACGACCGGCTGATCCTTACCTTTGTCACCGACGATGTCGACGGCTGGCACGCCCGCCTCATCGCGCAGGGCGTAACGACCGATGGCCAGCCGCGTGAGAACCCGCGCTACCAGATCTACCACTTCTTCGCCCGCGACCCCAACGGCTATCGGATCGAAGTGCAGCGCTTCTTGCATCCGTTTCCGTCGCACTGAGGCGATGAGGGAGATAGGGCATCGTACTGCCGTCCGGCGCCCCCTCTCGCCTGACGGAGCAGGGGTTGGGGGGTGAGGATGGCGCGGATCTC
>JBBRUG010000343.1:0-6181 GCA_038247995.1 Chloroflexales bacterium
GATAATCCGCCAGGGCCGCGCCGTGGCGCTCCCACCGGGCGGCCAGTCGTAGCCGTAGAAATGCACACCCAAAAATACTTTGCTCGGATCAACCACGGTGCGCGCATACTCGGTCACCGCCTCGATCCAGTATGCCGGCGCCACCGGGCCAGGGTTGCTACCGCGCCAGTGGTAGTCGTAGGTCATAATCCGCAACTGATCGACATACTGTCCGATCTCGGCCCAATCCTGGAAACCGCCGAGACCACCATAGTCGCTCGCTTTGGCGTGTACAGCCACGGTGAGCAACCGATCGTGGGCGCGCAAGGCTGCCGATAACTCACGAATAAAGGCCGAATAGTCGGCGCGCAGGGAGGCGTCGAGGCTTTCGTAATCGATATCGATGCCATCATAGTCACGCGCCAGCACCTCATCAACGATGGCCTGAACGTGACGCGCACGGGTCTGCGGGTTACGCAACACCGGCACCACCGCAGCAGGATTGGCCGTTACGTTATGGATCGACGGGATAATCCGCACATTATTCTCACGGGCGATCCGCACCAGATCGTCGTTGCGCGTGCCGAAGAGCCGCCCGCTTGAGTCGGTCGAATACCAGAACGGGCTAATATCGTCGATGATATCGGCATTGGCATAAAACGACTCGGCGGCACCACCCTCAAAATTGGGCGGCAGCCAGACAACAATGTAGCGTCCCGTCTTCGGGTGGTAACTCACCGGCTCGGTCTCTAGATCGGTGACCGTGGGCACGGGCGTCGGCGGCACCGGCGTCGGCAGCACGATCAGCGGCGCTGCCGTAGGTGCGATCGTCGGGGTAGCAATAATCACCTGTGGTGCACTGGCCTGCGGAGTGGGCATGGTACGGGCCAGGCCGACGGTGCGAACCATCAGCGCGCCGGCCACACCGAGGGCGATCAGGTAGATCAGGCTGAGGAGAATCGTACTAAAGCGCATGGGGAAACGCAATCGCATAGGCTCAGTAAGCCCCTAATTCGCGTAAACGATCATCGCTAATACCAAAAACATGGGCGATCTCGTGCAGCACAGTGCGCCGCACTTCTTCGCGCAGCCGCGACGCCGTGCGAAAGTCACGCACAAGCGGATCTTGGAAGATCACAATCGTGTCGGGTGGAACGGCCCAGCCGCTGTCGCGCTCGGTCAGCGGCACACCTTCATACATGCCGTATACCGTCTGCCATGGGCGCAATTCAAGGCTCCGGCGCTGCTCCGGGCTGGGCCGTCGCGATACCAGTACTTCGACGTTTTCAAGATGGACGGCGAAGTCGGCAGGTAGGCTTTCAATGGCCTCGACAACAAGCTGTTCAAACAAGGCGCTATCCATACCTGATATTCTACCGTGTTGAGCTTACGGGTGTCAAGCGTTTTGGTATTTCGATAACGCAGTAGAGTAGGATCCATAGCCTTAGGCACCTAAAAAACCCCCAACAACCTGTCCTCAGGTTCATTTATATGTAAGGAAGATCATCCCCAATACGGATGGAGCATTGGCATGGTTTGTGCTACAGTCATAGCGCCATTGGCTATGCGCCGAGGCCGTGCAACGCGGCACGCCGCATAGAGCTTCGCATATGACAGATTGCATGATACATCGATTGCGTGCTGCGTTCGCCACTATTTTGCTCATCGCTCTGCTCTTTGCCGTTGGGTTGCACCAGCGGAACGCTCTGGCTATGCCAGCGCCGCAGGCTTCCAGCGCCACCATTAATGGCCTGAACGAACGCAGTGGTACGGCGTCCAAGCCTAACCGTGCCCGTCCAACAGTCACCGCTCATGTCCGGCCAGACCTGATGCGGCGGATGCGAACCCTGCGCCCGACGATTCTGAGGGCGGCGGCCCGGCATAATCGTCCGGAACTCTCGGGGATGAGCGATACTGAATTCGCTGTTGTGATCGCGACGATCATTTATAACGAGAACTTCGGCTGGCTCGAAGACGATATCGCACCACTGCGCCCACTTACTTCGCTTTATCAGGATCTCCAACGTCAGGCCAACCGCAGCGTAAGCGGCAGCAACTTCAGCGTCTGGCCGGCCAACTTGCGCCCTTCGGTAGCACTGGAGATCTTACGCCAGGAACTGCCGCTCGCCGACCAGCGCATGGTGTATGTACCGGTGTATGTGGCCGGCAGCCAGATCCAGCCGGAACATTTCGCGTCGCAGGATGCGCTCTACGCAGCGATTACAGCTGAGATCAGCCGCGACGATCTGGCGATTGCGTATCTAGCGGCAAATCTGGAGCGCGGGGTGTATCGGGCAGCATTCGAGGACGTGCCGGTAAACTGGCGTACCCTGGCGGCCTGGCACAATCAAGGGATCGTTGATCCACGCCAGTATCGCGCAAATGCAACTTCGAACGACTATCTACGGCGCGCTTCGGCCTACCTCAGCCCCGCGCGCACGCTGATCGATGGGCACTGGGTTGTGCGCACAGTGGTGGAGCGGGTGTAAAATAGGCTATGACTGCACCTGATCCGCAACTTTGGCCCGAATCTGGGCGATCAGTTCGTTGGGCGTAATCTGAGGGAAGTAGTCGGTCTCGATCATCACTGCCGGCACATCGTCGCAGGCAGCCATGCATTCAAGCTCGACAATCAGCAGGTCATCGGGGTAATCTGCCGCAAGTTGGCGTAACGCCGCCAGAAATGCCGGTCGGCTGCGGCTGCATAAGCGGCAAAGCGTGATCTCAATCGGCATATCGCAGACCTTTCCGGGCGCCATACGGCACCTTCCACCGGCCTGCACACAACGACCCGTTATGGGTCTTAAGTGAGAACATGATGCGGTGGCGAGGCTCATGTCGTTATTAGTTTACACCCTCCGTCAAGGATTTGCAACAGATTTGCAAAGCATGCAGCAACCAAAACGAATGGGGCGAGCACATGCTCGCCCCATTCGTACGTGAGCGACCAGGATGAAGAGTTGAGCGGCGGCCCCCGGCGCCTGGTGCGGCACCGTTCCCTCCCCTACCGGTCGTTATAAAGACTTTAACACTGCACATTACCCCTGTGAATAGCCCGCAAGGCCAACACGCTGTTAGTACTCAGCAGTGCCTGCTGCTACGTCCAATTGCCTATACCTTGTTCATCGCCGAGGACCGCCAGGCGGCTCGCCAGGCCCGTATAGCGCTCAGGAGTCAGGGCGCGCAGTTCGGCCTTGACGCTCTCAGCAACGTCAAGTTGCGCAAAAAAGCGCTCCAGATCGGCGTATTCCAGTGCCCGCCCACGGGTTAACCCCTTCAGCGCTTCGTAGGGTTCAGGGTAACCCACGCGGCGCAGAATAGTCTGGATCGCCTCAGCCAGAACCTCCGGATGCGCTGCGAGTTCGGCCTGAAGGACTGCATGGCGCACCGCAACCTTCTGCAAACCGCGGAGTGCGCGCTGGCTGCCGAGCAGACTGTAGCCGAAGGCGACGCCCAGATTGCGCAACACAGTGCTGTCGGAGAGATCACGCTGGAGCCGTGAGATCGGCAGTTTGCGGCTGAAGTGCTCCAGCAGCGCATTTGCCAGGCCCAGGTTACCCTCGGCATTCTCAAAATCGATCGGGTTCACCTTGTGCGGCATTGTCGAGGAACCAACTTCGCCCGGCTTCGGCGCCTGGGTGAGGTAGCCGTCGCTGATATAACGCCATGCGTCCTGGCAGAGATCGAGCAGAATCGTATTGGCGCGTTTCAAACTGTCGCACAATGCGGCAAGGGTGTCGTGCGGCTCAATTTGCGTAGTGAGCAGCACCGGTTCGAGATCGAGCGAGCGCACGAATGCGCGGCTGAATTTCAGCCAGTCGACCTTCGGCAGCGCAGCAACGTGGGCGGCAAACGTGCCCGTAGCGCCATTCAGTTTGCCGGTGATCGGCGCCCGCGCCATGTCGGCACTGGCGCGTCGCAAGCGGGCCAGAAAGACATTCATCTCTTTGCCGAAGGTTGTTGGCGTGGCCGGTTGGCCGTGGGTTCGCGCCAGCATTGAGGTACCCGCTTCGGTCGTCGCCAGTTCACGCAGGCGTTCCATAATCCGCGTGAACGCGGGCACCAGCACCGTGTCGCGCGCGTCGCGTACCAGCAGCGCATAACTGAGATTATTCACATCTTCCGAGGTGAGCGCGAAGTGAACGGCCTCGTTCCAGGCGCCCAAACCCAGATCGACCAGGCGTTCGCGCAGCCAGTATTCGACCGCTTTGACATCGTGATTCACCTGGCGATCCCAGGCATGTATCGCCAGGGCATCGGCGTCGCTGAACTGGCGATAGAGTGCGCGTACGGCGGCCTGCTGATGGGCATCGAGGGGGGGCACAAAATCCACCCCGCGCGCGCGGCTCAGGAAGATCAGGTATTCAACCTCAACCTGCACGCGATAGCGAAACAGCGCCGCCTCGCTGAAATAGCTGACTAATTCGGCCACATCGCCCTGGTAGCGCCCATCTAAGGGCGAGATCGCGGCCAGGCGGTTCATATCGTCGGACATTGCGCTCTCCTGAATCTCTGCGCACTCTGCGCACTCTGTAGCCTACAGCGACGAGCATAACGCTTGAGCCGTCCGCTTGGCGTGGGGCGGCGCGCCGCACGCCCACAAGGGACGCAGTGGATGTACCCACTGCACTAAAGAGAATTACAGAAGTCGCTCGGAAGCGGCGTAAAAGCGGCTCGCGAGCCGCCCCAACAGCTCCCAAACAATATACGTGGTTCGCTTTAGCTTCGCTTCAGCGTAATAATCGTCGCCTCCGGTGGGCAACCGAAGCGCAACGGCATCCCACCGATGCCACGAGTCACATAGAGTTGCGTCCCACCGATATGCAGCAACCCCAATGGGTAGCGTGTGCCGTAGCGGGGTAAGACCAATGGGCCAAGCAGCGGCGCGCGCACATGGCCGCCATGAGTGTGTCCCGATAACTGCAGCGCTACGCCGGCCGCCGCCGCCCGATCGGCCATGTCGGGGACGTGGGACAACAAGAGCTTGGTGACGCCATGCGGAATGTCGGCCAGCGCCGCCTCCAGATCACTCTCGCCTTCCCAGAAATCATCCACACCGACAATGGCCAGTTGCGTCGTATTGACCGTCAGCAGGCGATGCTCGTTGATCAAGAATTGCACGCCAAGTGGCTCCAGTTTGCGGCGAATCGCCGGCAAACCCTCCCAGTAGTCGTGGTTGCCGGGCACAGCAAAGATACCGAGCGGTGCATGGAGTGGCCTGAGCAATTCAGGGAGATCGGCGATGACGCGTTCAAAACTCACAAAATCGCCGGTGAGCGCGAGCAGATCCGGCCGTTCAGCGACCATTTGCGCAACTGCCCAGCGCGTGTTCGCCGCAGCGAACGGATGCCCAAGGTGCAAATCACTCATCTGGCCGATCCGCAGACCATCGAGGGCCGCAGGCAGGTGGGGCAGGCGCAGTGTGATCCGCTCCAGGATCGGTCGGCGGGGTTCGATTAACGTTGCATAGGCCACGCCGGCCACGCCGACCAGACCAAAGGCGGCAGCGGCAGGCAAGCCACCCCGGCCCGTAGCCAGAGCGCCGACGGCTGTCGCGCCGACGAGGGCGCTCAACCAACGCGCCGAATAAAAAACCCTTCCCGGTGTCGGATCAAAGGGGCCGCGCGGGCGCTCATGGCGGTTGGCATGTTTCGGGGAAGCAAGGCTGGCCATCGAATTATTACTCCTGTGCGGCACGTGGATCTACAATGTCGGCTCCGCATCACGGCGGCACGTCTGAAGCTAGTATACCTTATCCAGGAGTCAGGATTCAGGAGTCAGGAGGCCGGCCATCCGGGCAAGGAGCGTCTGTTCCCTGCCGATTGATCCCTGATCCCTGATCCTTGATCGCTGATCCCTGATCCTTAGCTCCTGGAGCGAACTCATGTACCCTGGCTCCTGTATTTCGATCCCTGATCCTTAGCTCCTGGAGCGAACTCATGTACCCTGGCTCCTGACTCCTGGATCCCGCAATGGTATAATGGCCAGGCATATGGAACTCTCACGCACCGCTGTCGCCGACCCGGCCACTTTCGCCGAGCGGCTCAAAAACGTCCCCGAAAAGCCCGGCGTCTACCTCTGGAAAGACGCTCAGGGCACGTTGCTGTATGTCGGCAAGAGCAAAAAGCTGCGCGACCGCATGCGCTCCTATTTTGCTGCGCGCGGCCACAGTAGCAAGACGCTCCGCCTCGTGGCGCAAATC
>JBBRUG010000344.1:0-6152 GCA_038247995.1 Chloroflexales bacterium
GAACGGGAGCGTCATCGGCAGGCCGGCGGCACACAGCGGCGTGCCGTCCGCCGCAAAGGTGCGCTGTCCCTGGCGCGGGTTCTCCGTCTTGGGCACGGCCGCGAAGCCGCCCGCTTGGTCGAAGTAGTCGTAGACGGAGTGGGCATCAAAGGCCGCATCCCACGCGCCGAAGCGCGGCCGCCGGCCCAGGCGTTCCTCCACCTGGGCCATCAACGGGAAGAAGTACGATGGGTCGGACTCGTTGAACGGGCGGGTGCGTTCGGCGAGCACCACCTCGGTGCCGTCGGGCAGGCGGGTAGCGACGACGCCGGAGGCGTAGCCCCAGAAGTTCTCTGCTCGTTGCGACGACGGACGGCCGACGACAGACGACTGAAACCCCACGCCCAACGGCCGTCCGTCGTTCGTCGTTATTGCGCGATAGCGGGCGGAGAAATCCGCCTGATTGTGCTGGCGCATCCCCCCCGGCCACATTACAATACTGCGGTACGCATTCTGTAGCTGGAAAACAAGGTCATGCAGCTTGCCCTTCCCGATCTCGCCCTCGTCATCTTGATCGGCCCTTCAGGCGCCGGTAAATCGACCTTCGCCCGTACGTACTTCCTGCCAAGCGAGGTACTTTCCTCCGACGCCTGCCGCGCTATGGTGGCCGACGACGAAAATGATCAGTCGGCTACCGGCGATGCGTTTGATCTGCTGCACTATATTGCGCGCAAGCGGCTCGCCGCTGGCCGGCTGACCGTGATCGACGCAACCAATGTGCAGCCCGGGGCGCGTCGCCCACTCCTGGCCCTCGCCCGCGAGTTCCACGTCTTGCCTGTGGCCGTGGTGTTCAATCTGCCGGAGCGGATCTGCCAGGAGCGCAACCGTAGTCGCCCCGACCGCGATTTTGGCCCGCATGTGATCCGGCGGCAACTCGGCGATCTGCGCCGCTCGTTGCGCGATCTGCGCCGCGAGGGCTTCCGCTACGTCTTCACCTTTGAGACGCCCGAACAGGCGGCGGCGGCCACAATCGTGCGCCAGCCGCTCTGGACCAACCGCAAGCACGAACATGGCCCGTTCGATATTATTGGCGATATTCACGGCTGCCGCAGCGAATTGGAAGCGCTGCTCGCTCAGCTCGGCTACGCCCGCCGTGCCGCAGACGACATCTACGCGCATCCGTATGGGCGCAAGGCAATCTTTCTGGGCGATCTCGTTGATCGCGGGCCGGATTCGCCCGGCGTCCTGCGCATCGTGATGGCGATGGTTGGCGCCGGGACGGCCCTGTGTGTGCCGGGCAACCATGATGTGAAGCTGTTGCGCAAGCTCCGGGGCCGTGATGTGCGGATTGCCCATGGCCTCGCGGAAACGCTCGAACAGCTCGCTGCCGAGCCGGCGGCGTTCCATGCCGACGCGGCGACCTTCATTGACAGCCTGGTGAGCCACTATCTGCTCGACGACGGTAAACTCGTGGTTGCCCACGCCGGTATGAAACAAGAGTTGCAAGGCCGGGCTTCGGGCCGCGTGCGCGACTTTGCGCTGTATGGCGAGACTACCGGCGAAACCGATGAATTCGGCCTACCAGTGCGCTACAACTGGGCTTCCGATTATCGCGGCCGCGCCACGGTGGTCTACGGCCATACGCCGGTGCCAGCGCCCGAATGGCTGAACGGCACGATCAATATCGATACCGGCTGCGTCTTCGGCGGCCGGCTTATGGCGCTGCGCTACCCCGAGCGCGAACTGGTGAGCGTTCCCGCTGCGCGTCCGTATGTCGAGCCGGCGCGCCCGTTCCTCCCCACGCCCGAGGCGCCGGCGCTCAGCGCTCAGCAGCAGCACGACGACCTGCTCGATCTCGCCGATGTGCTCGGCAAGCGGATCGTCGACACCGGCTTGCACGGCAAGGTGACCATCCGCGAAGAGAATGCTGTCGCCGCGCTGGAGGTGATGAGCCGCTTCGCTGCCGACCCCAAATGGCTGATCTACCTGCCGCCAACCATGTCGCCCGCTGAAACCAGCCGCCGTCCCGACCTGCTCGAACATCCCGAAGAAGCCTTTGCGTATTATCGTGCAGCCGGTGTAGACACCGTTGTGTGCGAAGAAAAGCACATGGGTTCGCGCACGGTAGTGGTGATCTACCGCGACTCCGCTGCGGCTCGGCGGCGTTTCGGCGTTACCGATGGCAGCAGCGGCATCTGCTATACGCGCACCGGGCGGCGCTTTTTTGATGACGCGCACCTCGAAACGGCGCTGCTCGACCAGCTCAATGCGGCGCTCACGGCGAGCGGCTTGTGGGACGAGTTGCAGACCGATTGGCTCTGCCTCGACTGTGAACTGCTGCCCTGGTCGGCCAAGGCGCAAGCATTGGTACGCCGCCAGTATGCCGCCGTGGGCGCCGCCGGGCGGGTAGCCGTGCAGGCAACGCTCGCCGCGCTGGAGCAAACGGCTGCGCGGGGCGTTGATCTTACCGCGTTGCACGCATGGCAGCAGGAACGCGCCCACATGATCGCTGACTATACTGCTGCATACGGGCGCTACTGCTGGCCGGTCACAGCGCTGAGCGATCTGCGCCTGGCGCCCTTCCACCTGCTCGCCGGCGCCGGCGGCGTCTACACCGACCGTGATCATCGCTGGCATATGGCGCAATTGGCGCGTTTGGCCGCCGCCGACGATGCGGCAGCGCCCGTGCTGATCGCGACCCAGGTCTACGAGGTAGCCGTGCATGATCCCGCAAGCGTAGCGGCGGGGATCGCCTGGTGGGAGCAGTTGACCGGCAGCGGCGGCGAGGGCATGGTCGTCAAGCCGATCGCGTTTGTGACGCGTGGGCCGAAAGGGGTGATCCAACCCGCGATCAAGTGTCGCGGGCGCGAGTATCTGCGCATCATTTATGGGCCAGAGTATACCGCACCGGCAAACCTGGAGCGCTTGCGATCGCGTGGCGTCGGCGCCAAACGCACCCTGGCCTTGCGTGAATTCGCCCTGGGCATCGAGGGGTTGGAACGCTTCGTGCGCGGCGAGCCGCTGCGGCGCATCCACGAGTGCGTCTTTGGTGTGCTGGCGCTCGAAAGCGAACCGGTCGATCCACGGCTGTAAGGAGACGGTATGCTGCTCACGATTACAACTACGTATACCCCGGCCACCGATCTCGGCTTCCTGCTGGCGAAGAATCCCGCCCGTGCCCAACAATTCGCATTGCCCTTCGGCACGGTACACGTGTTTTATCCCGAGGCGAACGATACCCGCTGCACAGCGGCACTGCTGCTTGATATCGATCCGGTGGGGTTGGTGCGCGGACGCGGCACCGGCGGAAGCGGCGTCCTCGACCAGTATGTCACGGATCGGCCGTATGTTGCTTCATCATTCCTGAGTGTGGCGATCGCCGAGGTGTTCGGCACCGCGCTGAATGGACGTTCACGGGAGCGGCCGGAACTGGCGACAACGGCCATTCCGTTGGAAGCGCACCTTGCGGCTGTGCCGGTGCGCGGCGGTGGAGACCTGTTACGCCGCCTGTTTGAACCGTTGGGCTATAGCGTGACGGCGCAAACGCATGAACTCGACCCGCGCTTTCCCGAGTGGGGCGCGAGCGATACGTTCACGGTGACGTTGCAGGGTGTCGTGCGCCTGAGCGATCTGCTGGCGCACCTGTATGTGCTGATCCCGGTGCTGGATGCGCACAAGCACTACTATTTCGGCGTCGACGAGATCGAGAAACTCTTGCGGCGCGGCGAAGGCTGGCTGGCCACGCACCCCGACCGGGAGTTGATTACCCGGCGCTACCTCAAACGCCGCCGCTTGGTGCGTGCGGCGCTGGAACGCCTGGTACTGGAAGAAACCAGCGCCGACGAGGCCGACGACATCCTAACCGCTGCGGATACGCCGAGCGTGCTGGAAACGCCGCGAGGCACCTTGCACGAGCAACGCTTGACGGCGGTGGCTGCCGTCTTGAAGGGATCGGGTGCGAGCCGCGTGCTTGATCTCGGTTGCGGCGAAGGGCGGCTCATTCGGTTGTTGCTGGCAGAGCGCCAGTTTAGTGAAATACTGGGCATGGATGTCTCCTCGCGGGCCTTGAGCATTGCGCAGGAATGGCTGGAGCGCCAGCCGCCGTTGCAACAGCAGCGTGTGAAGTTCATCCAAGGTTCGCTCACCTATCGCGACGAACGTTTACAGGGCTACGATGCAGCCGCCGTTGTGGAAGTGATCGAGCACCTTGATCCGGCGCGGCTCATCACCTTCGAGCGCGTGCTGTTTACCATTGTGCGCCCGCCGACCATTGCGCTCACGACACCGAATGCTGAATACAACGTGCGCTACCCGACGCTGGAGGCCGGTAGATACCGCCATAGCGATCATCGCTTCGAGTGGACGCGCGCCGAATTACAGGCCTGGGCTGAACAGGTTGCCGAGCGGTATGGCTACAGCTGTACGATCGCCCCAGTTGGCCCCGCAGACGCCGAGGTAGGCGCACCAAGCCAGTTGGTCGCTTTTACGTTGAATGGCTAGACATAGCTTATTGCTCACGCATGAGGCGGCAAATGACATTCAAACGCGTGGGCAGCGTATTGCTGGTGGGCCTGTGCAGTGTGCTGCTGTTTCAGCAGGTGCGTCTGCTCACGTGCAGTTCGTCGGCGTGTGTACGCGTCCTGTTCATCGGCAACAGTTATACGTCGTCGAACGACCTGCCGGGAATGTTTCGCCAATTGGCGCGTGCCGGCGGGCATCAGGTTGTAACCGGCGTGTCTGCTCCTGGTGGATGGCGCTTCCTCGATCATGTGCGGGAAACGCCGATGCTCCCTATACTGCACACGACGGAATGGCAGTATGTTGTGTTGCAGGAACAGAGCCAGATCCCGTCCGTTGCAGCGTTGCGTAGTGAGTACATGTACCCGTCGGCGCGTATTCTGGCGCAACAGATCACGCAGGCCGGCGCAACCCCGCTCTTTTTTGTTACCTGGGGCCATCGCAGCGGCTGGCGCGAGCATGGCCTGGTTGGGTACGCAGCTATGCAGGCTCAGTTGAATCGCGGCTACGAGGAGATCGCCCACGAGCTTGGTACGCCGACGGCGCCGGTTGGTGCGGCATGGGAACTGGTTGTGCACCAACACCCCGCTATCGAACTGTGGCAACCTGATGGGAGCCATCCGAGCCGTTACGGCACCTACCTTGCAGCGTGCGTCTTCTACGCGACGATCTTTCGCGAGAGTCCTGAAGGGTTACGGTATACGGCGGATCTGCCGCAGTCCGTTGCGGCTCTTCTGCAGCGTGCCGCCGCAGCGGTTGTACTCGGCGCACCGAAGAGCTGATCGGTCTGAAGGGCATGCAGCGCGCGGATGGGCTATGCGGCCATCGGCCTTTACATCAGCGTTGCGCTCTCGCCATGCGCCACCGGCTGCCGGCCCAGCGTACCAGCCGACCGTCGATCACTGCTAAGCCAAAACCAATTATCGTCATGCCGAGCAGATCAGCAACCATAACTTGCTCGCCGAGGACGAACGTGCCAAGCAGCAATGCGCTCACTGGAATCAGGAACGTGACGAGCAGCAGGTTAGTAGCGCCGGCGCTGGCCAGTAAGCGGAAGTAGATCGCATAGGCGAGCGCCGTGCTGAGCACTGCCAATCCTAGTAGGGCTGCCAACGTTGTTGGGCCGGGAAGCGGGCGGCTCCAGGGCTGATCGACGATAAGCATGAACGGCAGCAGGAGTAGGCTGCTCGCCGTTACCTGCCTGGTGGCGGTGATCAACGGTGGCACGCCGCGAAAGCCCTTGCCGAAGATGCCGGCGCATGCGTATGCTACCGCTGCTCCCACAACGGCGAGTTGGGCGAACGCATTGCCCCCCAGACCGCCGAGCAGATCTGGGCCAATGACCACAATCACCCCAGCCAACCCGAGGAGCACCCCACTCAGGCGGCGCAGCGTCAGCCGTTCATCATAGGTGAACCAATGCGCCAGCAGCACCGTCCAGAGCGGTGTGGTAGCGTTCAGGATCGCTGCCAAGCCACTGGCGATCTGCGTTTGCCCATAGACGATTAGGCTGAACGGGATCAGGTTATTCAGCGCCCCCATCACCACAAAACGACCCCAGAGCCGCCGATCATGCGACATGCTTCGGCCGCTCAGCAACACAACCAGATTGAGCGTAAGGGCGGCGAGTGTCACGCGCACCCAGACGATGGTGA
>JBBRUG010000345.1:0-6128 GCA_038247995.1 Chloroflexales bacterium
CGCCTTCCTGGGCGGCTTTGCCGTGGCCCTGGCCGCAAACGCCACCCTTGCCGAAGCGCTACGCTGGGGCTGCGCCGCCGGCGCGCTCACCGTCACCCGCCGCGGCGCCCAGGCCGCCCTGCCGCAGCGGGACGAAGTGCTAGAGTTACTGGCCAGTAAACCAGCACGGTAAAAGGAATGCACCACAACGCGGGTTCAGTTCATCAGGGTCGGATCAGCACCTCAGTGATCCCATGTCCCGGATGCAAGGCGCTGCTGGCGCCGCTGGACGGCCCAACCCATCGTTATATCGGCGCTTCGCCGGCCTGTTGGGCGATCTACACGGCCCTGCAAAGCGCTGGTGAACCGCCGCTTACGCCGGCCCCGGCGAATGGATTACTCGTCGATGCCTATGCCGCCCAGCATCCCGGCGTGCCATCGGCCCAGGCGATCCAATCGGTTGCCGTACATCTGCTCACCCTGCATGGCATCTTTGCGCACGGCATCAATGTGGAACGGGCACTCTGGCTGCGTCTGGAAGCGTTGCAGGAACGCCAAGGTGCGCGTCAGGGGCGGTATACATGGCTGGAGCCGCCCGATTTCAGTGGCCCCCTCACTGTTGCCGCGATCGTTACCGAGCCAACGCCCGAGGCTCGTAGCGCTGCCGTCGAGCGCTATGTTGAAGCGGTTTACCGGATTTGGGCCGCCGTACATGGCACACAACTTGCTAAATGGTATGCGCGCTTTATGGCTGCCGACCGGCAGCGTTAGCCCGGCGCTTCGGCAGCGTGATCGACCCGCAAATCAGGCCTTTGGGATAGTAGCCGCAACCCACGTTGCATGGTAGGATAAGAAACATCGAACCGAGTTGGTTATATGTTCATGCGCTGTAGAACGTGCAGTGGCGCAATGGCCCGCAAAGCGGGTTCGGCGTGTCTCTGCCTACTGGCGTCGTTGCGCGTTACAGCGCTTTGAGGAGCTTGCATGACTACGTTGATGGAGACGTTGCTGACCCAGATGGACGGCGACACCGTAAACCAGGTTGCCCAGCAACTCGGGGTAGATGAGCAGACAGCGCGGAAGGGCATCGGCCTGGGTGTACCAACGCTTGTTGCTGCGCTGGCCGAAAACGCGTCCACCGAAGCAGGCGCCGCCAACTTCGCCCAGAATCTACAATTAAGCCCTAATACGGGCGATCTCGGCACACTTTTGGGCACGCTGATGGGCGGGAAGGCGACCGGCCAGGCTGCTCCTGCGAGTGGCGGCGGCGACATTGCCGGGATGTTGGGCGGCTTGCTTGGCGGCCCCGGCGTAAATCAGAGCGGCGGCGCCGGCGACCTCGCCGGGATGCTCGGCTCCATCCTCGGTGGCCAGAGCACAGCGCCGGCGGCTGATCAGACTAGCGGCGGTGGTGCGCTTGGCGGCTTGCTCAGTTCACTGCTTGGCGGCTCGCAGTCGGGTGCGGCCGATGCAATCCTCACGCAGGTGCTCGGCGATAAACAGGCCAAGGTCGAAGACAATCTTTCCCGCAGCACCGGTATCGATGGGCACGCCTTGCTCAAGGTGCTCGCGCCAATCGTCATCGCCGGCGCCGTGCGTTGGATGTCCAGCCGGAAGAGCGGCGCTGTTGCTGAACCCAGCGATCTCGCCAGTGCCCTCAAAACCGAAAAGGAAACGATGCAGAGTCAGGGCGGCGATCTCATGAAGGTCGTCACTGGGATGCTCGATTCCAACAAAGACGGCTCGGTTGTCGATGAGGCGATGGGAATGTTCAGTCAATTGCTACGTAGCCGCGGTTAATGCCCGGCAGCAGGAGGTAGATATGCCACGCTTCGAGCAGAGTATCAAAATCGATGCACCGATGGACAAGGTCTGGACGCTGCTTCTCAATCCAGGCACCTGGGGTTCCTGGTTCCCCGGCGCCGATACGGTTTCCGGGATGGCTAGCGTGAGCGAGGGCGCCACCTTTCAGTGGCAGGAAAAGGACGAAGTCGGTTCCGGTACGATCGTCGCTGTCGATGATAAGCGGGGCCTGATCACGGTCGTCACTAACGACGCCGGCAAACAGGTCACCCATACCTTCGACCTCGACAAAGCGGGCTTCCTTGGTTTCGGCAACGACACCAAGGTGACCTACATCCGCGAGTTCGACAGCGGCGGGATGCTCGGCGAGTTTATCGCCGGTGGCAACCCAGCCGACTCGCTGGCTGTAAAGCGTACGCTCGAAAAGATCAAGCGCGTCGCCGAGGGCTAATGCCTCCGCACTAAGGAGTCTACCGATGGGTCTGATCGTAACACTTGTGATGGGCTTGCTGGTTGGGATGGCTGCCGGATTTCTGATGAAGAGTAACTATCCCTGGTACATCGATATCATTCTGGGGATCGTTGGGGCCATGGTCGGCGGCTGGATCACATCGCTCTTCCTTGGCGTGAACCTCGCTGGTGGGTTCAATCTGACCAGCTTTATCGTTTCCCTCTTGGGTGCTGTGGTGGTTGTATTTGTGTATCGCTTAATTACCGGGCGCAGCCGCGCCTGATCAAGCGCTATAGTCGGTTGAATAACAGGGAGGGCTACGGCCCTCCTTGTCCGCGTTGGGTGGACAAACAGCGTCGATTGCGCAGAGGCGCACCTCTGCTTCCTGGTCTGGAATGCTCAATACGTTCTATTTGCGCACCTTTCTGGCCGTTGTCGAAGCCGGCACCTACACCGATGCGGCGCGTGTGCTGCATCTCTCGCAGCCCGCTGTGAGCCAGCAGATCCGCACGCTGGAGGAACAATTAAGCAATACCCGCCTGTTTCGCCGCGAACGCAAACGCATGGTGCTCACCCACGCCGGTGAAGAGTTATTGCCGATCGCACGCGAGTTGGTCGTTCTTGCTGAACGCGCTGAACAGAATATTATGGCGCTGCGCGGCCAGGTGGCCGGACGCGTCGTGCTCGGCTGCACAGCGAGCAGCGGCGAACATATGCTGCCGCGCCTGCTCAGCATTTTTCAGCAGCAGTATCCGGCGATCTCCCTGGTGCTGGAGTTGGACTCCGCCGACGCATTGCTCGATGCCCTGGTTGAACGCGAACTGGGGATGCTTCTGCTGGAAGAACAGCAGCGCCGCCGCGGGATCGAGTCGTACCTGCTTGGCAGCGAAGGGCTTGCGTTGATCGCGCCTGTCGGTCATGCGCTGTTGCAACAAGATGATGTACCGCCCGGGATGCTCCGCGAACATAACCTGGCCCTGCCTGCACCTAGTTCGCCGCTGCGCCGCACGATCGAAGATGGCCTGCGCCGCCGCGGTATCCCGCTTGGCGAGTTACATGTGGTCTTCGAAGCGGCCAGCATCACGGCGATTCTCGCTGCGGTGCGAACCGGCCTGGCGATCGCCTTTGTGCCGAAGAGTTGTCTGCCGGCACGCCTCGAAGAGGTCGGTTGCATCGACTTGGCGGGTCAGCCGCTCCAGCAGGATTGGTATCTGCTGCGCACGCGCGAACGCAACATGCCCCGTGCCGCCCAGACGCTCTACGACTTTCTCAGCGGCGCTCAGGGCCGCGCGCATTTGCAACAGATGGGTGTGAGTTAACCCGTAATGGAAAATCGCAGCGCTACGAACGTATACGCTACAACCATTGAATGTTTCCCATGCACCATCCCGTCATTATCATCGGCGCCGGTGTAGCCGGCCTCAGCGCCGGGCAGGCGCTGCGCTCCGCCGGCATCACGCCGTTCATCCTCGAAGCCCGCGATCGGATCGGTGGCCGCATTCATACCGATCACACCTACGGCCCGCTCGAACTTGGCGCGGAGTTTATCCACGGCGAACAGGCAACGACATGGGAGGTTGTCCGCGCCACGCAACTCGCCACGATTGTCTGGGGCAGTGATCGTCACTTCGCAATCGAGGGACAATGCGTGCCCGCTAATGATCAATTCGGCGCACGGGTTGCACAACTCTATGGCGCCGCCTATGCTTACTCCGGCGCTGACTGCACCGTGGAGCAGTTGCTCGGCAGCCTCGCCCCGCCCGACGACCCGGCGGCGCGCATGGCTTTGCGCTGGCTCGCGAATGTTGAAGGCGCAGATCCGCAACGCCTCAGCGCGCTGGCTGTTGCGCGTGAACACGTCCAGAGCACTAACGGCGCCACCAATTTCCACCTCGTCGGCGGCTATGATGCTGTAGCGCAGGCGCTTGCCGCGGGCCTGAACATCCAATGCGGCAGCCCGGTGCAGCAGATCGCCTGGAACAGCAATGGCGCAATAATCACCCTCGCTTCAGGTGCCCAATTCAGCGCCCGGCGCGTAATTGTTACCGCGCCGCTCGGTGTGCTCCAGGCCGATCTGCCGGCCTTTGATCCGCCGTTGCCCGCCGACAAACGCGCAGCGATCAACGCGCTGGCGATGGGGCAGGTAAGCAAACTCGCGCTCTGGTTCGATCGCCAACTCTGGCCCGATTTTAGCGTGCTCAGCACCGACGGTCGGGTTGCGACATGGTGGCCGGTTGAAACCACCGGCACGCCCGCACTGATGGGTTATACCGGTGGCCCCGCCGCGCTCGCCTTGGCCGCATTGGGTGAAGCCGGCGCGATCGCAACCGGCCTCGCCGAACTGGCGCAACTCTTCGGCCCGGAAGTACACCGCGCCTATCTGGGTGGTCGCCTCGCCGATTGGTCGCGTGAGCCGTGGAGTCGCGGCGCGTATAGTTACACGCCCGTCGGCGCCGCCGATGCCCGCGCCGTCCTTGCCGCACCGGTGGAAGATGTGCTCTATTTCGCCGGCGAAGCCAGCGTCACCAATGGCCACATCGGTACCGTCCACGGCGCAATCGAAACCGGCCGCCGGGCGGCTATGGAGGCAATGGGGTAATGGACGATTGGCGCGGGCGACCCTCGTGGTCGCCCCCTACCCCTCCCGGCATACCCGTACCCAAAACGTTTTGGGTTTTGCAGGCTATACTGCAATCTGCGGGGGGGCGCTCGCGGCGAAAGCCGGTGTACGGGTGCAGGAACAGTATGATGGAAGCGTCCACCACCTGGGCAGAGGAAGCGTTTGGGGCGGCGGCATTGGGCGATGTGCGGCGTACGGCTCGGTTGGTGCAGTTGGCGGCGGCGCTGGGGGCGCAGCCGCAGGCCGCCTTGCCGCAGGCGATCGAGGAACCAGCCCTGCGCAAAGCCGCGTATCGCTTCTGTGGCTGTCGGATCGAGCAGCGGCAGTTTGGCACGGCGTATCGACTGACGACATGTCTGACGCTCTCCAGTGTGCTTGCCTGGCGCCACCGGTTCCCCTTTCCCGACCTCCTGAAGCCAGGCTAGATGTTTTGGGTACGGGTATGCCCGCTCAGGGAGCGGGGTAGGGGGTCTTTTGGGGGTAGGTTTTTTCGGCCCAGCCGCCCATTCCCCGCACCCCAAACCCCGCTCCCTCGGAGGGGAGCGGGGCTTCCGAGCGCATCGCACTGCGGAATCGCTGCGGTGCCCCCCCCTGCTCCTCTTGAGGGAGAAGGGGGCCGGGGGGATGCGGGGAATAGTGCATCAGAACGCGACCCGGTAAAAAACCTACCCCCAAAAGGGGTAGGGGGTGAGGGTGTTCGACAGCCATTCACCCGACTTTGGAACAGCCCTGACACGTCCCCACCCTGCCGCGTGCTTTGGCCCAACAATCCGTATAATAATAGTATGCAGATCAAAATCATCCGCAGCGACCGCCGTCGCAAAACGATCAGTGCGCGCCCGGTGGGCGACGTGCTCGAAGTGTACGCCCCCGCCGATATCAGCGATGCCGAGCTTGAACCAATCATCGCTCGGCTGCAGCAGCGCGTACAACGGCGGCAGACCCGCCGCGAACTCGACGATGCCGACTTAACACAAATCGCTGATCGGCTGAACGGGCAATACTTCGACGGCAAACTGCGCTGGCAGATGCTCACCTGGGTGACCAACCAGGAGCGGCGTTACGGCAGTTGTACGCCGGCCAATCAGACGATCCGCATTTCGCATCGCCTGGCCACAATGCCGCAGTTTGTGCTGGAATATGTGGTGATGCACGAACTGGCGCATCTGGTTGAGGCAAACCACGGGCCGCGCTTCTGGAAGCTGGTGAATCGCTACTCGCGCACCGAGCGCGCCCGCGGCTACCTGATGGCTGTGGGAATGGAGGAACTGGAAG
>JBBRUG010000346.1:0-6076 GCA_038247995.1 Chloroflexales bacterium
AGTCGTCCCTCCCGATCCCATCGCTGTAATGTCTTCACGGAGACGCCGATCCGCTCCGCAAATTGACGCACCGTGTATGTACTCATACTGCGTCGTATAGCACACTTTTGGGTATTCTACAAAGACTATGTCATGGCTCCTTCAGTGATCCCCCAACGCTTCAATCACTTGCTCCACCGCCAGGCGAATGGTGACGCGCTGTTCCTTGCCAAATAGATTGCGCATCATCTGTTCGACTTTCTCAGCAGAATGATAGCGCTCCGCCAAGCGTCGAATATCGGCCTGAGCGATCGCCTGGTCGTCGATCAACTGGGCCCGGCCGGCAATCGTCACGTAGTTGTAGCCGTCCTCGATGCAGATCGCAATCCGCGGATCGCGCCGCACGTTCTGATCTTTCTTGCGGTCGGCTTTGGTATTCATCAGGATTTCGTCGCCATCCAGAGCGTACCACATCACTGTCAACTGCGGCGTCCCGTCCGGATTGATCGTGCTCAACACGGCAAACCGCTGTTCCGCCAGAAACGCCCGCGCTCGTTCACTCAACTTATTTGTCATCATTCCCTCGCCGCACTCGACAACTCCTCGTAGCAGGCATTGTAGGGCATAGCGCTGATCTGTCGTGACGTCACGACAGATGTGATGCTTTTCACTATTGTCGTGACGTCACGACAGGTGTATGCTGCCGGTCGTTCGTGATATGGGCCGGCTTGCCATACGAACCTAGCCGTTCGGCTGAGCTCACAGCAAAGCCTCCGCCGAATCGGGAGGCCGCGAAGGCTGCCTTCGTACCAGGAGTCGGACGCTTGAGCGCCCCGGCGAAGACAAAGCCTGCGCCAGCGCGTGCAGGCCGTGCGGGCGCGCGAGCCGAGGCGTGGATACCCACGACGACTCCGCCGTCGCCAGGGTCGCCCAGGCCCTCATATTCGCGACCTCAGCCTTGACACCATCGCACAAGCATGCTAAGCTTGTCAAAATAACAAGCCTTATATTGCACAAAAGAGCGCTGCCGTGCAGATAATCTCCCCGCAGGCTGAAGAGAGTGACCTGAACGCCCAGATCAGTGAGCAGATTCGCGCGGCGCGGTTGCGGCGCGGCCTGAGTCAGCGCCAGATCGAACTAGCCCTTGGCATGGCCGAATCGACGTTCAGCCGCTACGAGTCGGGACAACGCATGATCTCTGCAGCAACCCTGTGCCGCATTGCAGCGGTGCTTGGCGTTGCGCCCAGCGACTTTCTGCCGCCTGTCGAACTGTCGTGACGTCACGACAGTTGTGAGGAAATTCACCATTGTCGTGACGTCACGACAGCAAGCACGGAAGGAATACCCATGGCGCGCACGATTGCGATTGCCGTTCCCAAAGGCGGCACCGGCAAAACCACGACGACGATGAATCTCGGCGCAGCCCTTGCCGAGCAGGGCAAGCGCGTGCTCTTGGTCGATGTGGACCCGTCAGGCAGTCTCTCACGCACCCTCGGCCAGGATACCGTCGTCGAGCCGTCGGTCTTCTCCGCAATTACGCATTACCTCGAAACCTACGAGCCGCAACTGCATCGCACCATTGTGCGCACCGACATCGGCGTCGATCTCAGCCCGACCGATGTGCGCCTGAACAATGCCGACACGGTGCTGCGCACGGCGCTCAACGGCCAGCTTGTACTCAAGCAGCTTTTGGCACCGCTCAAGCCCGTCTACGACTATATCCTGATCGACACACTGCCCTACCTGGGCATCCTCGTCACCAACACACTCGTCGCGGCCGATGAGATTATTATCCCCATGGAGGCGGAATACCTCGCCACCCAGAGTGTCCCCGTGATGCTTCAGCACGTCGCGCAGGTGCGCAAGTCCGGCCTCAATCCGGATCTGCACGTGACCGGCATCCTGATCACCAAGGCCGCCCGCACCACGATCAGCCGGCAGATTATCGAATATACCCGGACGGAGTTTGAAGACCATGTCAGGGTCTTTGAGACAGTAATCCCCGATACGGTGCGTTTTACCGAGTCGCAGGCGATGGGCCAGACCATCCTGACCTACGACGCCAATGGCAAGGGCGCTCAGGCCTACCGCGCACTCGCCGAGGAGGTGCTGCGTGCCACCTCGTAACTTTATGAAACGCGCGCAGCCGCAGGTCGATGACGCCGCCGGCGCGCTCGCCGAATTGCTCAGCGTTACCCCGCTACCTGTGCGCAGCGCCGATCTGCCGATTGAACGGCTTCGCCCGAACCCGTTTCAGGCCCGTAAGACCTTTACCGATCTGGATCAGTTGGCCCAGGCCATTCGCGCGCAGGGCTTTACCACCCGGCTGCGCGTGCGCCCCGATCCGGCGGCCTCGGGCTATTTTCAACTGGTGTTTGGTGAACGCCGGCTGCGCGCCGCCCAGCTCGCCGATCTCCAGGCCGTACCCTGCGATATTGCCGAGCACAGCGACGACGACCTGGTCGAGATCGGCCTTGCCGAAAACATTCAGCGCCAGGATCTCGACCCACTGGAAGAGGCGCGTGCGCTGCAAGCGTTTATCGACCAGCGCGGCTACAGCATCCGCCGCCTTGCCGAGCGCGTGGGCAAAGATCGCGGCTATATCGAGAACCGCCTGGCGCTGCTCCGGCTTCCCGACGATGTGCAGCAATTGGTTGAACAACGTCCAGATTCAATTGACGCAGCGCGGCGGATCGGCAAGCTCGAATCGCCTGAGGAGCGTGCAGCACTGATCGAGCAGGTCGCTAGCGGCGAGATGAACGCCAAAACCGTGCGCACGATTGTGCGCGAGCATACCCGCAAGGGATCTTCGGACGGCCAGAGCAGCGTCCGGCGCCGGATCGCCGCCGACACTCAGGTGATCAATATCGTTCTCCAACGCTGGGAAAAGTTGCTGCAAGAGCCGGAAGCCGGGAACATCAGCGAGGCGATCAGCGAGAAACTCGACGACCTAGAGGCGCGGATGCGGGTGCTCCGCGATCTGTTGGGGTAGAACCGAGTATTCCTCAATCGTCGCCATGACCGGCACGATTAGATCCGGGCGCGTAGCCAGTACTTGCACAATGCTCGTAATAGCTCCTGCTTCAAGCTGCGGCAGATGAGCCAGATCGCCAGCATGATCTGGCGCCGGTTGTGGCGGAGCAGGCGACGCCCCCTGTTGATGGCTCACGGGTAACAATGCGCCGGCAGGCACGCCAAACTGATCGGCGATCAGCAACAGGGTGCCGACGGTCATGGAGCGCTCACCACGCTCATAGCGCGAAATCGTCGCTACATCGACGCCCAACCGGGCGGCAAGCTGTTCTTGCTTGATCCGATATTGCTGACGCAGCGCACGCAACTGCGCACCGACGGCCCGATCATAGGCGCGTGCATCTTCATTGCTCATAGCAGCGACTCCTGCCGAGGAGGCAACGCATCGGGGTCGCCCGGCAACAGCTCAGCAGCACGAGATTGCAGCCAGGTCAGCGCCTCGTCGTAGCGCTTACGCGGCAACGCATCGTAGCGCGGCAACTTAAACTCAAGCTTGAAGCGGCCAAAGAGCATTTCGTAAAAATGGCTCTCGCTCTGGTCGCTCTTGCCCGCCTTCTTCCGCTGCTGATAGACCCGTCGTGCAAGTTGCTTGATCGAGCGCTGGATATACTCAGCCTGCGCCGGGCCAATGGGGATGTACTCCTGAAGCTCACCGACAATTTCAGCCAGGTTCGCAATCTGGCGCTGCTGATCGCCAACCTGTGTTGTGTACTGCTGTTGCGCGTACAACAGTGCATCGCGGGCAACCCGCACCTCACGCAAAGCATCCTGCATGCGCGTCTGGAGCGCTGCTACCGCAGGGTCAGCGGCTGGAGCCTCAGGAACAGCATCATCGCCGTAGAACAGCCGCGCCAACACATTCGCAACTTCGCGCTGGTACCGGATGAGCTTTGGACGGCTTGTCTCGTTAACTTGGTTCGGGGGGACTGTCGCTAGCCAGTAGGGGATCATTGTGTGTAATAGAGCCGCCACACTGCGCACACTGCGTGCGCCGGAAACATTCACGACCCGCAGACCGGTCGCAAGCACGGGATGCTCGCGAATATTCACCATCTGGACATCGGGATCGAGGCCAATCGACTCACAGAGCAGCCGAACCGGGGTTGCCACGCCGTCACCTTCCAGAATGATTGCCACCAACTGATCGCCATCAAATTCGACAATCTCCTCGCGTGGCGGTTTAAATGGACTCAACTCATCAGTCATAGACAGACTCCCGTAGCGCCCATATTTGCCATAACGGCAATTATGGGCCAATTACGCCAACCTGTCAAGCGCGTGTTTGCCGCTATGGCAAGTCAGCAGCGCTCATCACCGGGATTTGCTTGCCATAGCGGCAACTAAGCCCTTCTGAATGCCAGAGGAGAGTTGCCAATCCGGCAAATCACACCCGCTCAGCCCCATGAGCGAGTTGCCAATCCGGCAACTCCATTGCCATCGTACGGTGATCTTGTCATGGTCGGCATAAAGGTAGATCGCGACCCGCCTCGCTGGGATGCTATCTTGATGTGTTAGGCCGGAACGCGCCATACCGCCTTGACAGACCTTCAAGGAAGACCCTACACTGTTTTGCATACGCTCAGATCGCATGATCGACGACCCACATCCGGGAACAGCGAGTACAGGCATGTCGGATATTACCCAGAATACGGAGCGCCAGCCGGTGCCAGGTTCGCGCTTCGGCGATCTCAACCTGAACCTGGTACGCGAACACATTGAGACGGCGATCAAGCGGCGCGGCTACACCGGGCCGACCGACCCCGAGGCGTACCTAATCGAGCATGGCTGCCTGATCCGCGATGCCGACGAACAGTACATTCCAACCCTGGCCGGTATCGTCTGCTTTGCGCGCGATCCGCACCACCACGTCAGCGTCTGCGGCGTCGATGTCGCCCAGTTTAGCAGCTCCAACCCCAACACCTCCGACCTGGTGCTCTCACGCCAGATCCGCGGTGATCTTTTTACGATTATCGACAAGACGATCGACCTGCTCTGGGCGCGCACCGAGCATCGCACCGATATGATCGGCACCGAGCGCGTGGAGATCCACGCCTACCCGATGGCTGTGCTGCGCGAGCTCACGGTGAATGCCGTTGTGCACCGCGACTGGAGCTACGCCGGCAGCTATATTCGCATCCAGATGTTCCCCGACCGGATCGAGTGGATCAGTCCCGGCGGCTTTCCCGGCCGGGCGCCGAACGGCGTCACCCTCGACACCCTGCTCTACGCCCAGGTCTCGCGCAACCCAGCGATTGCCCAGGTACTCTACAATGCCGGCAAGGTCGAGTCGTTCGGTATGGGCATTGATACGGTACTCTCAACATTGCAGGAGATCAACTGTCCAACACCGGAGGTCTTCGACAATCGCGACATCTTCCTGTTTCGCGTCTGGGGCCAGAAGATCCGCGACGAGCGTAGTAATCCGCTTGCTAACCTCAGCCCGCGCCAGCGTCGCATCGTGACCGAGATTACCGTACGCGGACTCTGCACCAGCAGCGAGCTTCAGAGCGCCCTCAACGAGAACGTGCGGAACATCCAGCGCGACCTGAAGGAACTTCAGGAACGCAATATCATTATTGCTGAGGGCGCGACGAGCAACCGCCGCTATCGGCTCAACGAGGTCGATCAACAATCGCTGAGCATCTGAGTACACTCCGGCACTGTTCAACAAGTGAGGTACAAGCGATGAGCATTCCCATTGAGGAGTTGATCCTACAGACGGAAGCATCAGGCGCACCCGTACGCCTGGAATATGTGCGCGGGGAGTTGCGCTGGGAGGCGTCACCGCCCTGCGCCACCAGCATACCGTTGATACAATTCGCGCCACCATCAAAGCTGCAGCTGGAAGTGGGTGTGGCTGCTATCACTACCGTGATGTGCTGATCAAGTTCAGTGCATCATATAAGCGGCCCGATATCGCGATCTTCGGCATTGCCCCGCCTTTGACCGACCAGGCGTTCGATATGCTCCCCCAGGCCGTGATCGAGATCATCTCGGCCGGTTACGAGGAGCCATGACATAGCCTTTGTAGAATACCCAAAAGTGTGCTATACGACGCAGTATG
>JBBRUG010000347.1:0-6061 GCA_038247995.1 Chloroflexales bacterium
CAGTCGGACAGTCGGACAGCCGGACAGTCGGACAGTCGGACAGTCGGACAGTCGGACAGTCGGCCAGTCGGACAGCCTGACAGTTCGACCACCGACCATCCGTCGTCCGTCGTCCGTCGTCCGTCGTCCGTCGCATTCACGCAACCCTCACGAAAGGCAGCCTCAATGACCAGCATTGAAACACCCACGCCAGTGACCCGCACCTGGATTGGGAAGGATATTAAGCGGCGCGAGGATCCGGCGCTGCTCAAGGGCAGCGCAATGTACACGAACGATGTGAAGTTGTCGGGCATGCTGCACGCCGCAGTGCTGCGCAGCCCCTACGCTCATGCCAAAATCACGCGGATCGATCTGGAGGCCGCACGCGCCCTGCCCGGTGTCTACGCGGTGCTCAGCGGCAAGGATGTCGGTGAGCATATCGGTGCGTTGCCGCGCTTCTGTACCGAAGAAGTGATCGAACATGCCGTAGCTGTCGATAAAGTGCGCTATGCCGGCGAGGCCGTGGCGATTGTCGCCGCTGAGAGCCGGTATATCGCCGAAGACGCCCTCGCGCTGATCAATGTCGAGTGGGAACCGCTGCCCGCCGTGGTCGATATGGAGGCGGCGATGTCGCCCGACGCGGCGCTGGTACACGAGAACCTGGGCACAAACGTTGCGTTTGATCATACCTTCGTCTTTGGCGATGTAGACGGCGATTTCGCCCGCGCCGACACGATCATCAAGCGCCGCTTGCGTTGGCCGCGCGCCACGGCGGCGCCGATGGAAACATCGGGCGCGGTGGCGCACTGGGATCGCAGCAATAATACGCTCGAGTTCTGGTCGAACTGTAACTTCCTCAAGTTCTTTGAACCCTATTTTGCGGGTCTGTTCAACTTGCCGTTGCAAAATATCACCCTCCACCCGATGTATACCGGCGGCAGCTTCGGCAGTAAGCATGCGCTATTCAAACAGCTCGGCATCGCCGGCGTGCTCTCGAAGGTTACCGGGCGGCCGGTGAAGTTCATGGAAGACCGGATCGACAACCTGACCGCCAACGACAGTCAGGCGCCCGACCGGATCTACGATGCCGAATTGGCGCTGAGCAAAACCGGCGCGATGCTGAGCCTGCGCCTGCACACAATCGACGATTACGGCGCCTATTTCCTCTTCGCGATCACCGGCAATACCAACATGATGGCCCAGATCACCGGGCCGTATCAGATCCCCAGTGTTGAAACCGGGATCAAGGCTGTGCTGACGAACAAGAACCAGCAGACGGTGTTGCGCGGCGCCGGCTCCGACGTGGGCAACTGGGTGCTGGAGCGCCTGGTCGATGCTGCCGCCGAAGAGTTGGGTCTCGACCCGATCGACATTCGGCGGCGCAATTTCATCCAACCCGATCAGTTTCCCTACAAGATCCCCACCGGCAACTACTACGACAGCGGCAACTACCAAGCCGTGCTCGACAAGGCTCTCGCCCACGCCGAGCTCGATCACTGGCGCAAGCTCCAGGCTGACGGGCGCGCTGCCGGGCGGCATATCGGCATCGGCATCGCTACGGCCCAGCAGCGCAGCACCTTCAGTTCGACGGAGTTCTGGTTCCACAACCCCGCGCCGCATGTAGGCGCCACCACCACCCCCGAAGGCGTACGGCTCAGCGTCAACTCGGGTGGCGGTTTCACGGTTACGATGTTTGCGCCCTTCTGGGGCAACAGCCCGGAGACGGTGGTTGCGCAGGCGGTGGCCGAGGAGTTTGGTGTCGATCCGAGCAGCGTCGGTATCTCCTACGGCAATACCAAAGAAGCTCTGCCCAGCATCGGCCCCGGCGGCAGCCGCATGACGGTGATGCTCTCCGGCGCGGTGCAAGGTGCGGCGGGTAAAGTGAAGACCAAGCTGTTCCAGATCGCCGGTCATCTGCTGGAGGCTAACCCCGACGACATGGAGATCCGCGCGGGTCGCGTGGCGGTGAAGGGCGTCAGTGATCCCGATCGCTCGCTCAGCTATGCCGATATCGCCGGCGCGGCCTACTACGGCAAGTTCAGCCTGCCGAAGGAAATGGAGAGCGGCATCGAGGGCGCCTTCACCTATGATCATCCGTTCACCACAGCGCCGAACGACGATCGTACCGACCTGGGCGCCTTCTACCCGATTATGGGCCACGCCTGCCATATCGTCGTTGTGGAAGTTGATGTGGAAACCGGACAGGTTCACTTCCTCAAGTATCTGGCCGTCCACGATGTGGGCACGGTGATGAACCCGCGCTCGCTTCAGGGCCAGATTCGCGGCGGGATCGCGCAGGGCATCGGCCTGGCCTTGCTCGAAGAGGTGCGCTACAGCGCTGAGGGCCAACCCATGACGGCGACCTTCATCGACTACCTGCTGCCGTCGGCCACCGACGTACCCGATATCGAAGTGCATCACGTCGAAACACCCTCGCCCTTTACCGCGTATGGCGTCAAGGGCGGCGGCGAAGGCGGGCGCATGGTGGCGCCGCCGGCGGTAACCAGCGCCATCGAGGATGCCTTGCGCCCGTTCAACGTGCAGATCAGCGAAATGCCGATCACACCGGAAAAGATCGTCGGGTGGGTGCAGGCGAGCCAGGCGTGATCCGCTCACCGTAGGGGTGGGCCACCGTGCCCGCCCGTGGGTCACCGTGCCCGCCCACCCGCCCGTGGGTCCACCGTGCCCGCCCGTGGGTCACCGTGCCCGCCCGTGGGTCAACCCGATTGTTATACGCACATTCATTGCGGAGAACCATCATGTGCTTTGGGCCGCCGGGCACGAGCCTGCTTTTTGAGAATGAATTCACCCGCGTCTGGGAGGTGCTGCTGGAGCCGGGCGAGCGCCTAGGCATGCATCGCCACGATCTGCCCTACGTCGTCGTGACGATCGAGGGTTCGACCTGCTTATTAACCCTCGCCGACGGTAGCGAAATCACCGTTACGCTCCAGCCGGGCGATTGGGAATTTAAACCGCCCGAAGTTCATGCACTCCAGAATGTCGGCGGCACGCGCTTTCGAAACCGGTTTATCGAGTTCAAAAAATAGGTGGTGTCCGGTTCGGCGGTGCAATCGTCAAATCAGGCATCCATGAGAGTTAACTATGGAATGGTCAACCAACAACGTGGTTATCACGTGTGCGCTCACCGGCGGCATTCACGGCAAAGAGGCGAATGCGTACTTGCCCGAGCAACCCGACGAGATCGTCGCGCAGGGCGTTGCCGCCTGGCGTGCCGGCGCGGCGATCCTCCATGTGCATGCCCGGAACGCCGACGGCAGCAATACGATGGATCGCGAGATCTATCAGGAGTTGCACGAACGACTCTGCGCCGAAACCGATGCAATTGTGCAGCTCACTACCGGTGGCAGCCCGCGCCTGCCGGTCAACGAGCGCCTGAACACAGTGCTGCTCAACCCCGAAATGTGCTCGCTCAATATGGGCCTGATGAATTTCTTCATTCGCGGCGAGCAGGTCTTTTTCAGCAATCACCGCTCCGACATTCTGCGCTTCGCCCAAGAGATGAAACGGCGCGGCGTGGTGCCTGAGCTCGAAGTGTACAACATCGCCATGTTGGAGGAAGTTGAGCATCTGATTGCGCAAAACATCCTCACGCCGCCGTATGTGATCAACTTCGTGCTGCAAACGCCTACCCAGGGCGGCCTGCGCGGTACGCCGATCAATCTGGTCGAGATGGTGCGCCGTCTGCCGCCGGGCGCGGTCTGTAATGTCAGTTCTATGGGCCGCACCCAACTGCCGATCACGACGATTGCCGCCGCAATGGGCCTGAACATTCGCGTCGGCATGGAAGACAACGTCTTCTACCGCAAGGGCGAACTGGTGCGCGAGAATGCCCAACTCGTCGAGCGCGCCGTGCGGATCTGCCGTGATCTCCAGCGCGAGCCGGCCTCACCCGACGATGCGCGGGCCATGCTGAAGCTGCGCGGGCGCAAACACGGCGCGATGCCGGAGGTCGTGGTGGCTGATCCGCTGCCGCTTGCGGAGTAGTAAGCGAAGCTGGAGCTTACTACCGGCTTTTATAAGGAAAGCTATGCCACGCATTATTGACCTTTCCCAGGAGATCTATCAGGGCATGGGCGTCTACCCCGGCCACCTAAAGACCGTCGTCTGGGAACATGTCGGCCACGCCGAAACGCGCAGCCGTTTCGAGGGCGGCTTTTCGTTCCAATCGTTCGGGTTGATGCTTTGCGACCATGGCCCGACCCACGTCGATGCGCTGAGTCACCTCGACCCCGACCCCGCCGCGCCGACGATCGACCAGATGCCGCTCGACACGTTTTATGGCGTTGGCACCTGTCTTGATCTCACGTCCAAAGCGCCGCAAGAATATATCTCCGCCGCTGACCTGGACGCGGCGGCGCACGGGGTGGATCTGCGTCCCGGCGACGTGCTGCTAATCTACACCGGCACCTACGACCGCTACTATGGCAAACCTGAGTACACCAGCCAGTACCCCGGCCTCGACGACAGCGGCAGCGCCTGGCTGGTCGAGCGTCAGGTGAAGGTCTTTGGCGTTGATTCGCCCAGCCCCGACAACCCAATCAGCCGCACCTACCCGGTGCATATGATGTGTCGCGCCAACGCGATCACCCACTACGAGAACTTGTGTAACCTGGATCAATTGGTCAATCGGCGCTTCACATTTATGGGCTTCCCGCTGCGGATCAGAGGCGGCACCGGATCGCCCGTACGCGCCGTGGCGATCCTCGACGAATAACGCCGAATAAACGGTATACTACGCAGAGAGTCGCCTTCTACGCGTGAGGATACCGATGGTACTGCCCGACATCCAGCTCAGCACCAGGCCGGGAATCATCGAGTTCGGGTGGGGCCATCCCGACCCGACGGTGCTGCCCACGGCGTTTATGGCCGAAGCAGCGGCGTTGACGCTCACCCGCGATGGGCGCAATGCCTTGGCTTATGGCGCTGAGCAGGGGCCGGGCCGGCTGATCGAACTGGTGCGCACGCAACTCAGCGCCGATGCCGATGCGCCGCCCGCCGAGCAAGTGATGATTACCGGCGGGATCTCGCAGGCGCTCGATATGCTCTGCGCTCAACTCAGTCGCCCCGGCGATGTGGTGCTTGTCGAAGCGCCGACCTATCATCTGGCGATGCGTATTTTCCACGATCGGGGCTTGCGGTTGGTGCAAATTCCGAGCGATGCGCATGGCCTGCATGTCGAGGCCGCCGATGCGATGCTGGCCATGCTGCGCAGCCGGGGCGAACAGGTGGCGTTCCTGTATGTCGTGGCGAACTTCGGCAACCCCACCGGCAATAGCCTCGCCCTCGCCCGGCGCGAAGCGCTGGCGCGCCTTGCCCAGCTGCAGAACCTCCCCGTGATCGAAGACGATGCCTACGGCCTGCTCGGCTACGACATGCCGCCGCCGCCATCGATCTACAGCCTGGCGCCCGGCGGGCCGATCGTGCGGCTCGGCTCATTTGCCAAAATCCTCGCGCCTGGGCTGCGCCTGGGCTGGATGTTCGCCGACCCGGCGCTGGTGCAGCGCTGCACGCTAAGCGGCCTGCTCGACAGCGGCGGCGGCGTGAATCACTTCACAGCCCAAGTCGTGGCCGGCATGATCGAGTTGGGCCATCTCAAAACCCATCTGGAACAGTTGCGCACCACCCTGCGCTCGCGCCGCGACACGCTGCTTGAGGCGTTGGCGCGCTATCTGCCTGCCGGATGTACCTGGAACCCGGCGCTGGGCGGCTTCTTCATCTGGGTACGTCTGTCGGCGCACATGAACGCCGCTGCGCTGCTGCCGGTCGCCGAGCAAGCCGGCGTGAGCTACCTGCCCGGTACCCGCTTTTTCGCCGAAGAGGGCGGCGAGCGCTACCTGCGGCTCTCGTTCAGCCTCCTCCCGCCCGCCGAACTCACCGCAGGCGCACGCCGCTTGGGCAGTGTGTTGAAGCAATATAGTTAAGTATCTGAAGTAAGGGACGCCGGTAGCCCCGTGCAGGGGACCGCCGGCCCGAGCCCAAAAAAAAACCAATCCGAGAGGAAGTTGGGCCCGAAAACAACAACCCAAAACAACCCGGATAAAAAGATTGGGTTGTAAACCCG
>JBBRUG010000348.1:0-6032 GCA_038247995.1 Chloroflexales bacterium
ATACAACGGCCACGCCGCACCACGCGAGTTGGACGCCTGAGGCACTGGCTACCGCCGCCGCTGCTCAGGGCCTCACAGCAATCGCTGCCGCCGACCACAATACGACAGCGAGTGTGAGCGCCTTACAAGCAGCCGGGGCACGCCATGGGGTGCGCGTGATCCCCGGCGTCGAGATCGACAGCGCATTCAATGGGAAGCTCTGGCATACCCTTGTGTATGGCGCCGATCCAGAGGCACCGGCACTACACGCGTTGTGCGCAGCCGTGTTTACGCGCAACGCCGCCGATGCCGCTCGGCTGATCGTCGAATTACCCACAGCGGGGTTTCGGCTGGTAGGTTTGGAGACGCTGGGGCGCGCAGCGAATGTCGCCGACGTAGCGACAGCCCTGGCTCGCCATAACGACCTGCCGGGCCGGGTAGCCGGCGAGGCCGACGAAGAAGCCGGGATACGCTTTTTGCTGACCCAGATCCAGAGCGCCTACAATCCACTGAGGGTTAGCGCGGTGATCGAGGTTGCACACGCATTGGGCGGGGTAGCCATACTGGCCCATCCCGGGCGGAGCAAAGGCATCTACGCCATCCCCGCAGACGCCGCCGACATCGCCGCACTGGCAGCAGCAGGGCTCGACGGGATTGAAGTCTACTACCCCAGCCACACCCCCGAACAACGCGCCTTCCTGCTTGAACAAGCGCACTACCACAAACTGCTCGTCTCCGGCGGCAGCGACAGCCACCATCCCCATCAGGCCCTAGCTGCAATTGAGCCAAACCTGATCCAACCATTGCTGGAGCGCTGTTTCGTTTAGGCCCAACGGCAGATCCCGCGTATTCCTAAACTCTTGCTTCGCCGAGGTTTTGATGTTTCCAAGCGCCATTGAAGACCAACTCACCGAGCTTACCGCACAGTACGGCACCCCGCAACGCTTATTGGTTCAACTCGAAGATCAGCGGTTTGACCCATATGAACTGACCGATCGCTATGGCGAGGTGTGTATGGTCATTCGGCGACCAAGTGGCGCCTTGATCACGATGCGTAAGGATGTCTACCCGCCTGGTGTATTCCGCCTACCAACCGGCGGCATTCATCACGGGGAGTCGATTATTGATGCGCTGCTGCGTGAGACAGCCGAGGAGACCGGGCTCGATGTCGTGATCAGCCGCTTTCTGTGCGCCGTGGCCTATCGCGGGCCGGATGATCCACCGCAGGTGATCGGCTTCAGCAGCTTTGCCTTTTTGCTGGATGAGATCGGCGGGATGCTGGCCGCCCAGGACCCCGATGAGCGGGTGGAGGCTTTTGGCTTTTTGCCGCCACCTGAACTGCCCAATCTCGCCCAGAGCTTGGAGCAACTCAGCGCCACCTACGCCCGGGCGATTGGTGGAAGCTGGCAGAGTTGGGGACGCTTCCGCGCGGTGATCCACCGCGTTGTAGGAGAGTGTTTGCAGTTTGACAGTCTGACAGTTTGACAGTTTGACAGTTTGACAGTCTGACAGTTCACAGTCTGACAGTTCACAGTCTGACAGTTTGACAGTTTGACAGTCTGACAGTCTGACAGTTCACAGTCTGACAGTCTGACAGTTTGACAGTTTGACAGTCTGACAGTTTGACAGTTCACAGTCTGACAGTCTGACAGTTCACAGTTCACAGTTCACAGTTCACAGTCTTACAGTTTGACAGTTTGACAGTTCACAGTTCAGCGTCTCGACTGATGACTGGAGCGCCCGATTTGCCACACAGCGTATAATGAATTATTTACCCAGTAATGTGAGGCATCCTATGCAAGCAATTCAGGCAGTCGGTGGCATTGTTTATCGCGTAAGCGCTACACACACAATCGATATCTTGTTGATCAAAAAGGTGCGCGGCGACTGGTCGCTGCCGAAGTGCAAGCTGAAGACGGGCGAGAGTGGCCCTGATGCGCTGTTGCGCGAGGTGCGCGAGGAGACCGGTATCAGCGGGGTTGTTGAAGATCTGGTTGGCGAAGCTGCCTATCAGATCCGCAAATCAAGCGGCCCACGCATGAAGATCGTCGCCTACTTTCTGGTGCGCGCCACGGACGGTAAGCTCCGACCGGACAAAAAAGAGGGCATTGAGCACGTAGGCTGGTTTGCGCTTGATCAGGCCTTAGAGCGCTTACGACGGCAGCGGCTGAAAGCGCTGGTACGCGCAGCACAAAGCCTGCTTGGGCCGGTTACCGCTACGCAACAGCAGGCCGGCGGTTAGGGCGGAAACGCTCTATGATTGCCAAAACCGCTTACTCTTCGCGCAGGGCGAGCGCCGGATTGGTACGGCTCATTTTGAAGGCCGGGTAGATGCCGGCGAGTAATGCGGCAACCAGCGCCACCAACAACGCCTGGCCGAAGAGTGCCGGATCGATCGCGAGATCGAGCGTCCAGCCGAATGAGCGCCGGTTGATCACATAGATCAGCACGAGCGCCAGCACCAACCCCAACGGCGCAGCAAGCAACCCGGCAGTAAGGCCCATCAAGCTCGTCTGCGTGAGCACCATCCCCCACACCTGCCCCGGCGTGAGCCCATTGGCGCGCAACATCGCCAACTCTCTGGCCCGTTCGAGTTGCAGGGCCATCAGCGAACTAAGAATGCCGATAAAGGCCACAATGGTCGCCAGCAGTTGCAACACGGCTGTGATCGCAAAGGTGCGGTCGAAAATTGCGAGTGTACCTTCGCGCAATGCACGGTTCGAGCCAATCGTCAGGAGCGCTGTTTCAGCCGAACTGAGTGTATTAGCGCGGGCCTGAAGCTCGGCCACCAGCGCATCGACATCGGTCGCGGGCGCGGCAAATAGGGCAAACGACGAGATCGCCGGGTCGTCCCAGTATGTGCGGAAGGTTGCGGCATCGATGCGAATCACACCCCGATCAGAAGTGTAGTCGTAATACACACCGGCAATCGGGAAGGTGCGCTCGCCGCGATCAGTGCGCAGCGCCAGCGTGTCGCCAATGCCGAGATCGAGCCGATAGGCCAGCGGCTCCGAGATCAGAATCGCTCCGGTTTCGTACGCTTGCCACGTCGCCGGATCACCACCGGCCTGGAAGCGCAGCGCCTCACGCCCAACCCCTCCGGGCGCATCGATCGACACCATACTCACCGGCCCAATCGACGTATCGACCTGGACATTGCGGAAGACGGTTACCGCCGCCACGCCGGGCGCACTCCTAAATGCGGCCAGCACCGCCGGATCAAGCGTCGTATCAACCCGATTCGAGGTGTTTGAGGGCGCGGCGACGTAGATATCGGCAACGAGACTCTGTTCCAGCCAGCTCACCACAGTCTGGCGGAAGCTGCCGACCATCAAGCCAACACCGATGGTGACGCTGATTGCAACCATTAATGCGGCAACTGCAACGGCGGTGCGCGAGAGCGCAGCGGTGACATCACGCGCAGCCATCCGCCCGAGCAGGCCAAAGAGCGCGCCGAGCAGCGGGCGAAGTAGGTTCATCAGCAGCACAGTGAGCGCCGGAGCGATTAATGCGGCCCCGATCACAAGCGCAAACAGGGCCAGAAAAGCCAGCACCAGGCCGGTTAGGGTTGCGGCGCCACCCACGATCGCGGGCGGGATGAGCAGCAGGCCGCCGGCCACGAGGATCAGCGCAACCCCAACACCGGCGAGCAGCGGCACGGCGCGCCGAACGCGATCTTCGGCGCTGGAACGGCGCAAAACGGTGCGCGGCGGTGTAAAGGTTGCCTCGATCGCCGGCACGGCCGCCGAAACCAACGTGGCCAGGACACCCAGTACCAACCCTTTGAGCAGGATCAGCGGATCAACGCTGAAGCCGCGCACAGTAACGACAAAGTACAGGTCGTTGATCGTCTGAGTAACCAGGCCGACTAAGCCCCGCCCGAGCAGCACACCCAAGCCCAGGCCCAACAGCGACCCGACGAGGCTGACCACGGCGGCTTCGATCAGCACAAGCGCGGCGATCTGGCGGCGGGTGACGCCGACACAGCGCAGCGTGCCGAGCAAGGTGCGCCGCTGCACAACACTAAAGGTAATTGTGTTGTAGATCAGGAACATGCCCACGATCAAGGCCAGCAGGCTCAGCGCAGTCAGGTTAAGTTCGAAGGCGCGCGTCATCTGCTCGAGCGCGTTGCTGCGCGTCTCGGCGCGCTCCAGCACGGCGCCGGGCGGTAAGATCCCGCGAATAGCGGTTGCCTCGGGCGGATCGACGCCTGATGCGTCGGCGGGCAGAATCAGGTCGATCCGGCTCAAACGGCCAACCGAACCAAGGATCTCCTGGGCCGTCGCAATATCAGCGATGATCAGCCCTTCGAGCGCCCGGCGGCTCAGATCATCGTTGGGATTCAGCAAGCCGGCGACACGCAATTCGAGGGCTTGATCACCTACGCGCACGGTAAACAAGTCGTTGAGCGCCAGGCCATACTGCAGGGCCAGGCTATCGGCCAGTACCACGGCGCCGGGTTCGATCAGCAGGCGCGTGAGGTCGAGCGACGCGCTGCCATCGGTAACGGCGCCGTCGGGGCCGCCGAGGTAGGAGCGAAACGGCGCTTCGGCCAGCGGATCGATGCCGAGCAGTTGCAACGTGCGCGCACCGAGCTGAGGCGCAACAACATAGCCCTCCACGACGGGGGCAACAGCACGCAGGCCAAGTTCACTGCGCAACCGACGGTAGAGATCTTCGTCGAGGCCGGTTGGACCGCCGCGGATCTGGTGGCTGGCGCGCCCGGCGACACTCTCGGTGGACAGGGCAAAGGCGCGGCTGGCGCTGACATTAGCCAGGTCGATGGCGACAACAACGGCGACGCCGAGAGCGACACCGAGAATGCATAGACCGATCTGCCAGGGGTGGCGGAGCAAATAGCGCAACGAGGAGCGCAGAAGCATGCTGTGTCTCATAGATTCAGCATACCACAAGCAGGATGCACGCGGCAGGTGGGATGACGCAGCACGCGGCAAGGGCTTCAGCCCGCCAGCGGCAACCAACGAATGAGCAGCATCCTTCAGGGCGCTGCGCTCCGGCAAGCCCCCACTACTCGCCGCGCGCAGCGATGACGATGCCGAGGAGCAGCAACACGAAGCCGCCGAGTTGCAAGGGCGCAAAGGTTTCACCGAAGACGAGCAACGCAAGGATGGCTGAACCAAGCGGTTCGCCAAGAATGGCCACAGCAACAAAGGTGGCCGAGAGCGTACTAAGCGCGTAGTTGAACGACGTATGGCCGAGCAGTTGCGGACCGATCGCGAGGCCGAGAATAAGCAGATAAGCGCCGGGCGGCAGGCCGAACAACGACTGGCCGGCGAGCAAGGCCCAGATCAGCAGCACGACAGCGGCAGCGGAATAGACCAGCCAGATGTAAGCCAGCACCGACATATGGCGGCGTAGGTTGCGCCCGATCAGCAAATAGCCACTGCCGGCGGCCGCGCCGATCAGGGCCAGCGTGTTGCCAAGCGTGGGATTAGGCGCGCTCGAAGACGTACTATCGCTCAGGCCGATCAGGATCGTACCGGCGAGGGTTAGCCCGATGCCAAGCAGGGTGGGCCAACTCAGCCGTTCCCGCAAGAGGAGCACCGAGATCAGGCCGACCCAAAGCGGATTGGTGGAGACAAGCGCAGCGCTACTGGCCACCGAGGTAAATTCGAGCGAACTGATCCAGCTTGCGAAATGAACGGCGAGAAAGACCCCCGAGCCAAGCGCAAACAGCAGATCGCGTCGCCCCAGGCTGCGCAACTCGACGCCGACACGCCACCAGGCGAGCGGCGAGAGAATCAGCGCAGCGAAAATCAGCCGGCCGGCGGCGATGGTGAGCGATGGCACAGCGGCACTCTGGGCGTAACGCACAAGGATCGCTGACGACGAGACGATCAAAACACCAACGACAAGCACAACATAGGGCAAAGCAGTACGGGTCATGGGATCTCAGTTCTCAGTTCACAGTTCACAGTCTGACAGTTCACAGTCTGACAGTTCACAGTCGCACAGTTAACAGTCTGACAGTTAACAGTCGCACAGTTCACAGTCGCACAGTTCACAGTTCACAGTTCACAGTTCACAGTTCA
>JBBRUG010000349.1:0-5982 GCA_038247995.1 Chloroflexales bacterium
CGGCAGTTATCCGCTGGCGCGTCCGCTGTTCATCTACTCGGCCGCCGAAATTATGGCCGAGAAGCCGCAGGTTGCCGACTTCATCAACTACTACCTCACCTTCGTCAACGATGAAGTCGTCGATGTCGGTTACTTCCCGGCCAGCAACACAGCGCTGAACGCGGGCCGTCAGAACTGGCTCGACGCACAGTAGAAAGAACCAAATCGGGCGCCTCAGACCGTTGAGCGCAACCTTATCTGGGGGGGCACATGCCCCTCCAGACGGTTTCTGAGGGCTAAAATAGAGCAATTAAGATTGATGCATTTTTCCAGCTATAATGAATCCAGTCGCTACACCACTCGGTAAGAGGAGGAGTTCATGGCAGACCAGGCCCGTATAAGCACCGAAGCGGCTGTCTTACCCACAGTGACAACCCGCCCAGTTGATTTGCGCAAGCGCCTGCGGATCAACGAAACGATCATTCAATCGTTGTTGTTCCTGAGCGCATTCATCTCAATCTTTACTACGCTGGGCATCGTCTATGTGCTTGGTCAGGAATCGCTGAAATTCTTCGCTGATCCGGCAGTCGATCTGTGGGAGTTTTTTACCACGACGGTCTGGCAGCCCCAGATCGGCCAGTTCGGCATTCTACCGCTTGTCAACGCGACGTTGATGGTGAGTTTCATTGCGATGCTCGTGGCTGTGCCGCTCGGCATTGGCGCCGCGATCTACCTGAGCGAATACGCCAGTGAGCGTGTACGCGGTTTTCTCAAACCATTGCTGGAAGTGCTGGCCGGCATTCCAACGGTTGTGTATGGCTTCTTCGCACTTACCTTCGTTACGCCGTTCTTGCGCAGCATCTTCGGCGCAAATACGGTGTCGATCTACAACGATCTCGCCGCCGGCCTGGTTGTGGGTGTGTTGATTACACCTCTGATCGCGACCCTCAGCGAAGATGCGCTCAGTTCGGTGCCCAGTTCGCTGCGTCAGGCCAGTTTTGGTCTGGGGGCAACGCGCTGGGAGACGTCGATTAGGGTGGTGTTGCCGGCGGCGCTGTCGGGCGTGATCGCGGCCTGTATTGTGGCGATGTCGCGCGCTGTCGGCGAGACGATGGTGGTGGCGCTGGCGGCCGGCGCGAGCCCCAACTTCACGTTTAACCCGTTCCAGCCGGCTGAAACGATGACCGGCCATATTGCGCGCATCTCCGGCGGCGACCTGAGTTACAACACGATCGACTATACCAGCATCTTCGCCATCGGCCTGGTGCTGTTCTTCATTACGCTGATCTTGAATATCCTTAGCCGAATCATCGTGAGTCGCTTCCGGGAGGTTTACGAATAATGAGCGCCGAATTAACTCAACCCACATCGGGCGAGCGCTCGAGCGGTACCTTGCCCGAGGGCGAGGATATTCGTAAAAATGTTGCCGGGCGTCAGCGCCGCGGTAAGATTTATCAGGGGCTCCTGTTTGCCACAACGCTGATAGCGATCTTCATCTTGGGCCTGCTGCTCTTCAATGTCATCAACGATGCCTTCGGCGGCGTAGCGATCCAGAGCACCACTGAGGAAGAAACCCTCACCGGCGGGCGTCCGCTGGATGAACTCAGCCAACCCGAACTGGTATTGTTGCTCGAAGAGAATCTGCGTTCGCGGGTGCTGGGCAATTTGAATCGTGAGCAACCGCTGGCTGAGCGTGATGCCGCGGCCCTCATCGATCTCATCAACGCCGAGCTTATTCAGCCGGAATTGGTTGAAATATACACGCTGACGGAATACCTCTTTAACCGTGAGGCGATCCTGGCCGAGTTGGCCGAGGATTACCCGCGCGCCGAGTTGGAGTTCAAGAGTTGGGTCAGCGGTGATTTCGTTACCGAGCCGATGTCGAGCCAGCCGGTAGATGCCGGCGTGCGCACGGCACTGTTCGGCACGCTCTGGATGCTCGCGATGACGGTGGTGATCGCCTTCCCGCTCGGCATCGGCGCAGCGATCTTCATTGAAGAGTATGAAGACGCCAAGCCCTTCGACGAGCGTAAGGCCTGGGGGCGCTTCCTGAACAAATCGCTGGTGCGGATTAACAGTCTCATCGGCTTGAATATCTATAACCTCTCCGGCGTACCGTCGATTATCTACGGCATTCTCGGCCTGGCGATTTTCGTACGGGCCTTGGAACCGCTGACTTCGGGTTCGCTCTTCGGCGTCGGCGGCGATGCGACCGCCAACGGGCGCACGATCATCGCCGCCTCGATGACGATGGCCCTACTCATCCTGCCGATTGTGATCATCAGTTCCCAGGAAGCGGTGCGCGCTGTACCGAGTTCGCTGCGTCAGGCCAGCTACGGCCTCGGGGCGACGAAGTGGCAAACTGTGTCACGGATCGTGTTGCCCAATGCGCTGCCCGGCATTCTCACCGGCACGATTCTGGCGATGTCGCGCGCAATTGGCGAGACGGCCCCGCTGATCGTCGTCGGCGCATCGACATTTATCGTAACCGATCCAAGTGGGCCGTTCTCAAAGTTCACCGCGCTGCCGATCCAGATCTATAACTGGACTTCCCGCCCGCAGGACGAGTTTCGCGCAATTGCTGCTGCGGCGATTATTGTGCTGCTGGTCCTGCTGCTTTCGGTGAACGCTGTAGCGATTATTATCCGCAATAACCTGCGTGCCAAGAGGGTTTCCTAATGAGTGTCAGCGATAAATACGCGATCGAGTTGCGCGATACCCATATCTATTATGGCGCATTCCGCGCTGTTAAGGCTGTGAACGTCGGGATCGAAAAGAATAAGATCACCGCTTTCATCGGCCCATCGGGCTGCGGTAAGAGCACTGTGCTGCGTTCGCTCAACCGCATGAATGACCTGATCGCCGGTTCACGCACCGAGGGTGAAGTGTTGTTTCTAGGCCAGAACATTTATGCACCGGATGTCGATGCGGTGCAGGTGCGCCGGCGGATCGGCATGGTCTTCCAGAAGCCGAATCCGTTCCCGAAGAGCATCTACGAAAATATTGCCTACGGCCCGCGCATCAACGGCTGGCGCGGCAGCAAAGCCGAAATGGACGAACTTGTCGAGCGCGCGTTGCGGGGTGCATCGCTCTGGAACGATGTGAAGGACGACTTGCAGAAGAGCGGCCTGGCGCTTTCCGGCGGCCAGCAGCAACGGCTCTGCATTGCGCGCGCCCTTGCCGTCGAGCCCGAAGTGATCTTGATGGACGAGCCATGCTCGGCGCTCGACCCACTCTCGACGCTCAAGATCGAGGAGTTAATGTTCGAACTGCGCCAGCGCTATACGATTGCAATTGTGACCCACAATATGCAGCAGGCCGCGCGCGCCTCGGATTACACGGCCTTCTTTTTGATGGATAGTGATCGCGCCGGGGAGATCATCGAGTATGGCCCCACTGAACGGCTTTTCCAGAACCCGAATGACGAGCGCACCGAGCAGTATATTTCGGGACGGTTTGGGTAATTCGAAAGGGAAAATGCAAAAGGCAACAAGGAGTCGGGCGTTATGCCCGGCTCTTTGTTTGTTGGCGCGATCCGCAGATTGCGCAGATGACGCAGATTTGGCGGCATGGGGGTGTGGTTAGCGCATACTCGCATCTTGGGCCAGTGAGCGGCCCTGGTCGGTGAGGGCGAGCAGGGCGCCGGGTTGCACATAGCCGTGCTGAGTGGCGCGGCGTACCACTGCCTCGGCAAAGGTGTCCGGCCAGCGCAGGTGGGCGCTGAGGTGGCTTGGTGTGCATTCGTCACGCGCCTCCGGCGTGCCTTCGTGGTTGAGCAGGTGGAGCACCAGCATCTGCTCGGCGAAGCTCCAGCGTTGCTGTTGGCGGCGCACCGCCTGGGCCAGCAGCCCGCGCTCGGGGGCAAAGAGGAAAGCGACGAGGAAAGCGAAGCCGGTTATGGTAGCCATTGATCCGGCGATCGAAACATTGAGCGTGCTTGCCATGGCATACCCGGCCAGGGCGCTGCCGGCCCCGATCAGCACGCTCAGTCCGATCAAACGCGGCAGGTGGTTGGTGAGCAAGTAGGCGGTGGCGGGCGGGGCGACCATCAGGGCGATCACCAGGATCGACCCGACGGCATCAAAGGCGGCGACGGCGGTAACGGAAACCACCGTCATCAGGCCGTAGTGGATCAGCGCGGGCGCGAAGCCCAGCGCCGCCGCCAGCCCGGCGTCGAAGGTGGCAAGCTTCAGTTCTTTGTAGAAGAAAGCCAGCAGCAGCGCGTTCAGCACCAGCACGCCGGCGCCAACCGCCAGCGCACGCGGCAGATCGAGGCCGAAGAGATTCACCCGGTCGAACGGTGCAAAAGCCAGTTCACCGAGCAGCACGCTATCGACATCGAGATGCACATTGCCGGCGTAGCGCGAGATCAGGATCACGGCGATGCTAAAGAGCGCCGGGAAAACAAGCCCGATTGCCGCGTCTTCCTTCACCAAGCCGGTGCCGCTCACCAGTTCTACCAGGGCTACGGTAAGCACGCCAGTGGCGGCGGCGCCGATAAAAAGCAACGGCGAGGCGAGATCGCGGGTGAGGAAGTAGCCCAGCACAATGCCGAGCAATACGGTATGGCTGATTGCATCGGAGAGCATGGCCATGCGCCGCAGCACCAGGAACACGCCCGGCAGCGCGCAGGCGGCGGCAATGATCACAGCGATCAGTTGAACTTCAAGTTGAGGTGACATATCTATTTTGTGGAGACGGTTCGTGCAGGCGCGAACCGTCTCCACAGCTTATGCTTCAGGTGCCTGAAACTGGCGGTTGCCGCGCAACCGGTTCCACAATACCCCGCGTTCCGGCGCAAATAGCAGTGAAACGACAACAATTGCGCTGACGCAGAGTACGATCGTGGGGCCGGTGGAGAGGCCGCGCGCGGTGGCGCTGATCGTGGCGCCCACAACGCCGGCAGTAGCGCCGAACAGGGCGGCAAGCAGCACCATCAGGCCTAAGCGGTTGGTCCACTGGCGGGCGGCGGCAGCCGGGGCGACGAGCATTGCGCTCATCAGCACGACGCCGACGGTTTGCAGACCGAGCACGATCGCGACGATGATCAGGCTGGTAAGCAGCACGCTCAGGCGGCGCACCGGTACCCCGAGGCTCGCGGCGAAGTCGGGGTCGAAGCTGATCAGTTTAAATTGCTTCCAGAAGATGCCCAGGATCAGCAGTACTCCGGCGCCGATGCCGGCCATCAGCCAGACATCACTGGCGACCATTGCGGCGGCCTGGCCGAAGAGAAAGGTTTTCAGGCCGGCCTGAGCGGCGTCCGGGCTGCGTTGGGCCAGCGAGAGCAGCACCAGCCCGAGGCCAAAGAAAACGGCCAGAATCAGGGCAAGGCCGCTATCTTCTTTAATGCGCGTGGTGCGCGTAATACCCAGTAGCAACAAAGCACCAAGCCAGGCGGCCATGCCGGCACCGATCAGGAGGATCAGCGGGTTGCGCTGGCCGGTAAGCATAAAGGCCAGCACAATGCCGGGCAAGGCTGCGTGCGACATTGCATCACCGAGGAGCGCCTGCCGCCGCAACACAGCGAAGCTGCCCAGTGCGCCGCTGACGGCGCCGAGCACAGCAACGCCGAGGGCGACGGTGCGCAGGGTATAGTCGGTGAAGAGGGCAATAATCAATTCCACTTCAATCTCCCGCTGCCTCGACTGCCTGTCCACCTGCATCCTGGTTCTGGGCGCCTGCGTCCTGGCTATGGCCGAGGAACGCGATCCGGCCGCCGTAAGTGGCGCGCAGATTCGCCTCGGTAAACACCTCGGCGACAGGGCCGCTCGCGATGCGGCGCACGTTGATCAGCGTGACCCAGTCGAAGTATTCAGGGACGGTCTGCAAATCGTGATGTACGACAATCACAGTTTTGCCTTCGGCGCGCAACGTGCGCAACAAGGCGATGATTGCGCGTTCAGTGACGGCATCGACACCCTGGAACGGCTCGTCCATAATGTAGATCTGGGCATCCTGGACAAGCGCACGGGCAAGGAAGACACGCTGTTGCTGTCCGCCGGA
>JBBRUG010000350.1:0-5960 GCA_038247995.1 Chloroflexales bacterium
AGGGGCGGGCGACCACAAGGGTCGCGAATGCACGAATGGCGCGGCAGCGCGGCGCGGCCTTCAGGCCGCTGCCGCGCCCTACCGACTGAGCCGCGTCCTTTAGGCCGCGGCGCGGGGCGGGGCGCGGGCGTGGAGGGGGCGGGGCGCTGGCGGGGCGGGGCGCGGGCGGGGCGGGGCGCGGGCGTGCAGGGGGCGGGGCGCGGGCGTGCAGGGGGCGGGGCGCGGGCGTGCAGGGGGCGGGCGTGCAGGGGCAGCCCCGTGTGGCTGCCCTGCCGTACGTACGGCGGGATGGCGGGGCGGCGGGCAGCGGGCGGGCGGGGGTTGACAGCGCATGTCTGTCTGCTATAGCATCACTTCACCGCTTTCCCGCTTTCTCGCTTTACAAAGGTTCCGTATGATCCACATTCACGAATTGATCGGCCCCGAAGTGTATGAATCAAATATCGTCGAATTGCAAACGGCAATGGCAAACGGCAACCTGACGGCGCTGCGCCTGGTTGGGGCGTGCCTGGAGCGCATCGCCGCGCTCGACACGAGCGGGCCGACGCTCCGCGCAGTGCTCGAAGTCAACGCCGACGCGCTGGCAATTGCCGCTGAGCGCGACGCCGAACGTGCCGCCGGAACGCTGCGCGGCCCGCTGCACGGCATTCCAATCCTGCTCAAAGATAATATCGACACGACCGATAAAACCCAGACGACAGCCGGCTCGCTGGCGCTGCTCGATTCACGACCGGCCGGCGAGGCGACGGTTGTAGCGAAGTTGCGCGCGGCGGGCGCAGTGATCCTGGGCAAAGCGAACCTTAGCGAGTGGGCCAATTTCCGCTCGAATCGCTCTTCCAGCGGCTGGAGCGCACGCGGTGGGCAGACCAAAAACCCCTACGTGCTCGACCGCAACCCCTGCGGCTCGAGCGCGGGTTCGGCCGCCGCCGTAGCCGCGAGCCTGTGCGTCGTGGCGCTTGGTAGCGAAACCGATGGCTCGATCGTCTGCCCGTCGTCGCTCTGCGGCGTCGTGGGCCTCAAGCCAACCGTCGGCCTCACCAGCCGGGCCGGCGTCGTGCCGATCTCCAGCACGCAAGATACGATCGGCCCACATGCACGCAGCGTTGCCGATGCGGCCGCCGTGCTTGGCGCAATTGCCGGCCTCGACCCGCGTGACCCGGCGACAACCGATAGCGCTGCGCATCTGCACGCCGACTACACGCAATTTCTTGATCGCGAAGGGTTGCGCGGCGCACGGCTCGGCGTGGTGCGTGATCCAGGTATGGTGGGCTACAACCAGCATGCGGACGCGATCTTCGCCGCCGCGCTGGAAACGCTGCGCGCCCAGGGCGCCGAACTGTTCGACCCGATCCACCTCACGACCGACGGCAACTACCTGGAGGGCGACGAGTTCACGGTGCTGCTTTACGAATTCAAGCACACGCTGGCGGCCTACTTGGCGACGCGGGTGGCCGAGGCGGGTTATGGCGCGCCGCCGCGCACCCTGGCCGACCTGATCGTCTTTAATGAGCGCGAACGGGACAAAGAACTGCGCTACTTCGATCAGGAAGTGTTTCTGCTGGCCGAGGCGAAAGGCAGCCTGGAGGATAGCGCATACCTGGAAGCGCTGGCGCGGAGCCGTGACGGCACCCGGACGGCAATCAATACGATCATGGACGAGCACCGGCTTGATGCACTGGTTGCGCCGACGCAGCAACCGGCCTGGACGACCGACCTGCTGAATGGCGATCGTCATGCCGGCGGCAGTTCATCGCCGGCGGCGCGGGCCGGCTTCCCGCTGATCACTGTGCCTGCCGGCGACGCCTTCGGACTACCGGTGGGGCTGACCTTTATGGGCCGAGCCTACAGCGAACCAACGCTGATCCGGCTGGCCTACGCCTTCGAGCAAGCGACGCAAGCGCGCCGTCCGCCGACCTACCTGCTGACGCTTGAATTGGCGTGATCCGCAAAAGTTGTTGTAGCGGATCTCGACAGGGAGGTGCATACCATGTATTATCATACAAGAAACCATATATCATATTCACATTAGCTGCGCTCTGATTTCATTTTGCAGCGATCATGATGCGATTAACAGGCCTTTGCGGCATGTAATCGCTTCGTGTGCGAGCGTTCAGTTCGTGAAGCAACGGAGCTTACCGCTATGCGATCAAGGAAACTAGAAGCGTTCGTGCGCCACTACAGTGAAGTTGCCGTTCGCGCACTCTTGGGGCAGCTTCGTGTACAGGCCGATGTCTTCACCATGATCAGTCTTTTCCTGACCTTCGGGGTTGTCTGGTTGCTTGTGGAGGGCATGCTTGTTCAGGCAGGAGTGCTCTTCCTGATCGCGAGTTCCTTTGATATTGTCGATGGGGCGGTGGCCCGTAGCCAGGGTACAGCACGGCGCTTCGGCGCCTTTCTCGACTCAACGATTGACCGTTATTCGGAGATGCTAGTGTTTTTGGGGTTGATGTTTTACTACTATTATCATCACGCAGGCGCCAATCCGCTCGACTATACGCTCATTTTTGTTGCCTCGCAGGGTTCACTGCTGACAAGTTACATCCGCGCGCGCGCTGAAGCGTTACAGTTTGATGGCCGTGGCGGGCTGATCGAGCGGCCCGGCCGCGTGATCTTGCTGGCATTTGGCATGCTCAGCGGTTGGTTAACGAGTTGCCTGATCGTTCTCGCCGTCCTTAGCCATATTTCCGCCCTTCAGCGCTTCTGGTTCGTGTGGCAGCAGAGTAAGGCCGATCAACTGCCCCCGCAGCCCTCCTCGCTGCTCGAAGAGGGTAATTAACCGGCTTACGAAAGGGCTTTGATCGCTTGTGATACGCAGGAACAGAACCGTGCGGCTCTGGGCAATGGTTGCATTTCTGCGGCCCCAAATCGCGCTCCAAGCCGTTCTGTACGCAGCAATTGGAATGTACTTAAGCGGCCCGAATGCGCTTGCGTTGAGCGCAGACCTGTTTCCGGCATTGCTCGTGCTGGCGCTGATCGTCTCTTTCGGCTTTGTGATTAACGATTATGTTGATCTTGGCGTGGATCGGTTAGCTAAGCCGGATCGGCCCTTGCCGGCAGGCGCTGTGACGCTCAATGCGGCACGCTGGTTGGGCGTGTTGCTCGTCGGCCTGGTGTTCATTCTGGCCAGCCTCTTGCCTGCGCCTTTGCGCTGGATTGCGTACCTGAACCTGGTGCTGACGGCAGCCTATTCGCTCTGGTTGAAGCGCACCGTATTGGTGGGCAATGGCACAATTGCCTATCTCAATAGCTCGATCCTGGTGTTTGGCGCACTGATCGGCAATGGGATGAACCGGGTGGTCTGGAGTGTGGTTACTGTCGTGATCCTGTACTCCTTAGCCCAGGAGATCTTGTACACCATTGATGATTATGTCGGTGATGCCCAGGCCGGAATAACAACCATAGCGGTCTATTTTGGTGTAGATCTAACCTTAGTGCTATTCAGAGTGCTGATCATTATTGCTGCTTTGAGCGCGCTTATCCCGGTTGGGCTGGGCTTTGGCTCGTTATTGTACATCCTGCTTCTCGTTCCATGCCTCATCGGGCCGATTGTGCTGCGCATCTTGCCGCTGACCTTTCAGGGCAGCCCTCAAGCGATCAGCACAGCGGTGAAAGTGGTGAAGGTGGTGCGGCTATGCTCCCTGGTGCCATTGCTTGTCCTGCCGCTGTAGGGTACGGTACATGTTGAATGCTGTTTTCGCAACCAACCGCTGAGGCGGCCCTACCCGCCCATGATCGGCTACAATGTACCTGGAGTAAAGCAAGAGGAGCTAGACATATGGCGTTAACATTGGAAGAAGTTACGCATGTTGCCCGGTTGGCGCGCTTGCGGCTCGATCCCGCCGAGCTTGAGCAGATGCGCGGCCAACTCAACACCATTCTGGATTATATTGCGCTCTTGCAAGAGGTCGATGTTAGCGGCGTGCCGCCGACGGCACAAGTCACCGGCCTAACGAGTGTGCTGCGCGAAGATGGGGTGAGCACCGGCCTGAGCCAGGAAGCGGCGCTCGCCAATGCGCCGGCCCAACGCCAAGGGATGTTTCAGGTGCGCCCGGTATTCGATGAATAGCTGCAACTAATGGGCCTGACCTGGCGTCAGATGGCATAGCCAGACAAAATCGGCGTCGCAACTCCGACGCCCCAGGAAAGGAACAGCCGATGTATGACGGTAATGGTGGCTATAATGGTGGGAGCTACAACAGCCCACGCTCCCGCTTCGGCGGGATCAAGCCAATGTATATTTATATTGCGGGCGTGGTTGCGGTACTTGTGGCAATGTACTTTGTGATGCGCTTCTTCAGCGCTGGCCTGCAAATGCACTTCGGCGCCTTTGCCGGTGTGCTGTTGCTGATCGCGAACCTGCGTGAACTGATTGGCGCGGGAGTAGCCCAGCGCGGCAGCACGGCGCTGCTGAATATCCTCGTCGGCGTGGGCCTGCTCTGCGCCTGGTTGGCGATCTTCTTCGGCGCGCTGATGTGGGTGCCGGCCGTGCTGCTCGTCGGCATCGCAACGCCGCTCATCCTTGGTCGCGCGTCGGTCTACCGCGGGTATATCGATGTGGCCCGGCGCGGCGCCGATACGGTGCGGCGGACGTTAGTGCGGTAGGGGCGTGTAGGGGCGCGTCACGACGTTGCCCCTAGGCGTGTATTACGGGTAAATTCGATACAACATCCGCGGGAAGGGGATCGTCTCGCGGATGTGGCGTGTCCCGGTGATCCAGGCCACCGCCCGCTCAATGCCCATGCCGAAGCCGCTATGCGGGACTGTGCCGTAGCGGCGCAGATCCAGATACCAGCGGTAATCCTCGACGTTCAGGCCGTGCTCGTGAATGCGCTGCTCCAGCAGCACTGGGTCGTGGATGCGCTGTGAGCCGCCGATGATCTCCCCATACCCCTCAGGCGCAAGCAGATCGGCACAGAGCGCCACTTCGGGCCGCTCTGGGTCCGGCTCCATATAAAACGCCTTCACCGTGCTCGGAAAGCGCTCGACAAACACCGGGCGATCGTACTGCTGCGCGATCAGCGTCTCGTGCGGCGCGCCGAAATCTTCGCCCCAGGTGATCGGCGTCGCCCCTTCAACTTCGTGATAGCGCGCATTAATCAGGTCGATTGCGGCATCGTAGCTGATCCGCGGGAATGGCGCCAGTACGCGTTCGAGCGCCGCCGTGTCGCGCTCCAGCACGCGCAGATCCGCAGCGCGGCGCTCCAGCACGCGCTGCACAATCGCGCTCACAAATTGCTCTTGCAGCACCAGGTTATCGTTGTGATCGGCGAAGGCAACTTCAGGCTCGATCATCCAGAACTCGGTGAGGTGGCGCCGAGTTTTGCTTTTCTCGGCGCGAAACGTCGGCCCAAAACAGTACACCTTGCCGAAACTGAGCATGCCCGCTTCAACATAGAGCTGCCCGGTCTGCGCGAGATAGGCCCGCCCCAGGTCGAAATACTCGGTGGCGAAGAGGTTCGTGGTGCCCTCGGCAGCCGTCGCCGTGAGCAGCGGTGTGTCGAAGCGCACAAAGCCCTGGTCGTTCAGCCACTCTTGCGCCGCCGCGATCACCTCGGCCCGCACGCGTAATAGCGCGTGCTGACGCGCCGAACGCAGCCAGAGGTGGCGATGCTCCATCAGAAACTCGACCCCGTGCTCCTTGGGGCTGATCGGGTACTCCTGAGCGATGCTCACGATTTCTACATCGCTCACATCAAGCTCATAACCGCCCGGCGCACGCTCATCGGCGCGCACACTGCCGGTGATCCGGCAGGCCGATTCTTGGGTAAGCTCCTGGGCGCGCGCAAAGGCTTCCTCGCTCACATTTTTCTTAAAAACGACACACTGGATCGTGCCGCTGCCATCGCGCAATTGAATAAAAATCAGCTTGCCTTTGGCAGTTTTGTGGTAGACCCAACCGGCCAACGTCACCGTCTGGTCGGCGTGGTCGGCGATCTTGGCAATGCTGGCAGTTGGCAGCA